>NZ_JADOTX010000001.1:3085334-3393868 GCF_015751765.1 Micromonospora ureilytica | reverse complement strand
TGTCTCGCGAGGCCATGCTGCTCGTCGGCGAGCTGGGCGAGGACACCGTCGATGTCGAGCCCAACTACGACGGGTCGCTGACCCAGCCGACCGTGCTGCCGGCCGCATTCCCCAACCTGCTGGTCAACGGCGCGTCCGGGATCGCGGTCGGGATGGCCACCAACATGATCCCGCACAACCTGGCGGAGGTCGTCTCCGCGGCCCGCTGGCTGATCAACCACCCGGACGCCAGTCTGGACAAACTCATGGAGTTCGTCCCCGGCCCCGACCTGCCCACCGGTGGGGTGCTGCTCGGTCTGGACGAGGTGCGCCGGGCGTACGAGACCGGGCGTGGCGTGGTGCGGATGCGCGGCAAGGTGGAGATCGGCCCGATCGAGGGCAGCCGGGGCCGTCAGGCGATCACAGTGGTCGAGCTGCCCTACGGCGTCGGTGCGGAGAAGGTCATCGCCGCCATCACCAACGAGGTCACCAAGACCAAGCGGCTGACCGGCATCGCCGACGTCAAGGACCTCACCGACCGGGAGAGCGGCACCCGGCTCGTCGTCGAGTGCAAGGTCGGGGTCAACCCGCAGGCGCTGCTCGCCGACCTCTACCGGCTGACCCCGCTGGAGCAGTCGTTCGGCGTCAACAACCTGGTCCTGGTCGACGGGCAGCCGCGCACGCTGGGCCTCAAGGCGCTGCTGGAGGTCTTCCTGGCCCACCGGTACGAGGTGGTCACCCGGCGCACCTCGTACCGTCGGCGCAAGCGCCAGGAGCGGCTGCACCTGGTCGACGGTCTGCTGATCGCTCTGCTGGACATCGACGAGGTGGTCCGGCTGATCCGGGGCAGCGACGACGCACAGGCCGCGAAGGACGGGCTGATGAGCCGGTTCGGCCTCTCCGACATCCAGGCGACGTACATCCTGGACACTCCGTTGCGCCGGCTGACCAAGTTCGACCGGATCGAGCTGGAGGCCGAGCAGGAGCGGCTGCGCACCGAGATCGCCGAGTTGAGCAAGATCCTCGACGACGAGCGGGTGCTCAGGAAGGTGGTCTCCGACGAACTGGCCGCCGTGGTCAAGCAGTTCAGCACCGAACGTCGTACGACGCTTGTCGACGGTGACCTGAAGGAGGTGCTGGCCGCGTCCGCGCCGGCCGGCCCGCTGGAGGTCGCCGACGACCCGTGCCAGGTGATCCTCTCCGCTACCGGGCTGGTCGCCCGGACCGCGGCCGAGTCGGAGGAGAGCTCCGAGGGGCGCCGCCGCAACGGCCGGGTCAAGCACGACACGGTACGCGCCATCGCGCACTCCACCGCCCGTGGCCGGGTGCTGCTGTTGACCAGCGCCGGTCGGGCGTTCAAGGTCGACGTCCTGCCGCTGCCGGTGCTGCCCGAGCAGGCGGGCACTGTGTCACTGCGGGGCGGCATGTCCGCGGCCGAGCTGGTGCCGTTGGCGGCGGGGGAGACCGTCGTCGGCCTGGCCCCGCTCGGCGGGCAGGCGGAGGGCTCACCGGGGCTGGCGTTGGGCACCCGGCAGGGCGCGGTGAAGATCTGCGCGCCGGAGTGGCCGGTGCGCTCCGACGAGTTCGAGGTGATCGGTCTGCGCGACGGTGACGAGGTGGTCGGGGCGACCTGGCTGACCGACGGCACCGAGACGCTGACCTTTGTCACCTCGGAGGCGTCACTGCTGCGCTTCCCCGCCGGGTTGGTCCGTCCGCAGGGCCTCAAGGGCGGCGGTATGGCCGGCATCAATTTGCCGGCCGGTGCACGGGTGGCGTTCTTCGGGGCGGTGCGCACCGACGACCCGGGGCATGGCGAGCCGATGGTGGTCACCTCCACCGGGGCGACGGTCAAGGTGACGCCGTTCAAGTCGTACCCGGCGAAGGGCCGGGCGACCGGCGGCGTGCGCGCGCACCGCTTCCTCAAGGGTGAGACGGACGTGGCCGTCGCCTGGGTGGGCCCGCGACCGGTCGGCGCGACGGCCACCGGCGACCCGGTGGAGCTGCCCGCGGCGGACCCGCGCCGCGACGGCAGTGGCTTCGCGGTGATGCTCGGCCCAACTGTGGTAGGCCACCTGATCGAGCGCGATTAACCCACCCGCGTTGTCGCGCCGGCCCGGTCGTGCCCGGCTGCAAGATCCGCACAACTTTGGGGAAGTTGCTGCTTCCGGGAGACCGCAGGCAGCAATTTCCCTGACGTTGTGCGGATCTTGTCGCTCGAGCCGCCGAAGATCGTGCTCAATCCTGGAAGTAGTGGTTTCACCGACGCGGTGATGCCACTCGATCCTGGATCAAGCACGATCTTGCGGAGTGGGGTGTCCGCCAGCGCGCTATGGTGGGGCCCTCTGCTGTCGGTGATGGTTCGGGTGCACCGCGAAGCACCCTTTAACATGATTTCTCCTCTGTCCGGCGGAGTCGCCGGCGCGGCGTGAGCCCTGCCATCCGGGTCCGGCCGAGGCGTGAGCTACGCGCCGCCCGCCGTCCCCGGCCACACCGCTGTTGGGGTCACCTGATCGCCGCGCCGCTCTGGCCAATGCACGGCGCGAACCTGGGCACCCTGTTACGGACGTGCGACGCGGTCGGCGCCTGCCTCGCCGTACCCCCGTTCCGTTGGGTGGACGAGGCCGTGGCCCGGGGCAACACGCTGCGTCGGCCGGGCTGCGTTCACCGGGTCAGCAGTCCGCTGAGCTGGCTGGCCGCCGAACGGGCTGCCGGCACCCGGGTCCTCGGGGTGGAGTTGGCCGACGAGGCCGTCCGGCTCGGTGACCTGCCCGCCGCTCGGGGCCGCACCGTGGTGCTGCTGGGGCACGAGGCGACCGGGATCCCACCCGAGGCGCTCGACCAACTGGACGCGGTGGTGGAGATTCCCATGGTCGGCCATGGCCACAGCCTCAACGTCGCGGTGGCCGGCTCCCTGGTCCTCTACAAACTGGCCGGCCTCCTCTAGGACGGCGCCCGGTCGCCGCTGGATCAATGGCGATCAGGCCGGAGAACCGCAAGGTAGATCCGGATAACCGGACCCCCGCGTCCGGACCTACCTTGCGAGTCGCTGGTCACGCGTGGCGGTCGGGCCACTCGCGATGCTTACCCGGTCAGACCGCCGGGTTGGAGTAGGCCTTGCGCCAGAACGCCGCCTTGGTCCCCGGCCCGGCGATGCCGTCGATGGCACCGGTGTAGCCTTTGAACTTCTTCAAGTTGGCCTGTAGCGACACGATCGTCCCGGCTCCCACGATTCCGTCGATGGCGCCCCGGTAGGGAGAGGGCTGGTCGGGCCAGTTGGCCAGGTAGCGCTGCATCGCCTTCCAGCTGTTGGTCCCTAGCGCCCCGTCGATCGCGCCGTTGTAGCCGTACATGGTGAGGATCCACCGCTGGATCCGCTTGGCACCCTGCTTGTCAAGGCCGAGGTTGACCACGGCCGCGCTCGCCGGGCCTGCGAAACCGACCACCGCCACGCCCGATGCCGCCACCGCCAGCAGCCCGCCTCGGATCAGCCCGCGACGCGAGACGCCGTTCCGCCTGCTCTGCTCCATGCTCGTCACTCCATCTGTCGGTATTTTTCCCGGATCGGCGCACAGGCTGGCCCGGCATCCGCCACGTCGCGGTGCTGGGCGAGGTCAGCAGGTGCGGGAGTTGTAGGCGGCCCAGTAGGGGCCGCTGCCCTGAGGCGGGTAGAACCGGTAGTTTCCGTCGGGCGAACGCTGCAGGACGAATTGGTGCGAGCCGTACGGGCTCCTGGAACCCGTCGCCCCGTGGTACACCACGTACAGCCAACCGTTCTGGTTGTCGTGCTGCACCAGCTTGTCGCCGGCCTTCGTCCAGCTGTTCCGGCCTGCGGAGCCATCGGCGGATAGGCCCTTGTCGCGCTGGAAGTTCCTCGTCGCGGCATCGGTCTGGTCGCCGAAGACGCCGTCGACTCCGGACGAGGGCAGGTAGCCGTTCGCCCAGAGGATGGTCTGCCAGAGGCAGGCGACGTTCGAGCTGCGGTGCGTGGTGACGTTGGTGACGCCTTCGTCATCGAAGTCGTCAGACACCCCGCCGGTGCCATGGACGTACGCCCTGCCCGTGTAGGAGCCGCTGGCCGCGGCCGGCGTGGCGATGGTGACGTTGATGCCGATGGCCAACGCCGCGCCGATGGCGGGCACGGCAACTCTCTTGAGGATGCGGCGGGTGGAGCGGAGCGACGACATGTGTCTCCTCTGGTCGGGAATCAGAAGGGGGCAACGGTGCTGGGGCGTCGCGGCAGCGTCGTGCAACCAGGCTGGCGATCGGTGCTCCTGGATGGGGCGGTGAGGACGGTAGAACCGTCCTCACCGCTCCGAGGCCCCCCTTGGAGAAGGTACGGTGGGGCCGGTACAACCGCCGCACAACTCACGCACAGCTCATCTACTCGCCCGCCTGTCCGGGTGCGGTACGCGTGGCGGCACAGTGCAGCGCCCACATGTGAGGTGCCTGGTTGCGTTTCGAACTCCTTGGCCCGTTCCGGGTGTACCGCGATGGCCGGCTGGTTCCACTGGGATCGGTGAAGCAGCGTCTCCTGCTGGCGACCCTGCTGTTGCGCCCGAATGAGGTCGTCGGCACCAACGAGTTGACCGCGATGCTGTGGGGTGACGACGAGCCGGCGTCGGCCGCCGCGAACCTGCGCACCTATGTGCGCGGGTTGCGGCGGTCGCTGGGCGGTGGGGTGACCTGGGACGGGATAACCGCTGCGGCCGGCGGTTACCTGCTGCGGGTGGGCCCGGGCGAACGGGACCTGGACCTGTTCGACGCCGCGGCGGCGCGGGGCCGCGAGGCGCTGGCCGTTTCCGATCTGGACCGGGCCGAGGCCGAACTCTCCGCCGCGGCGCGCCTGTGGCGTGGTGCGCCGCTGTCCGACCTGCCGCTGCGCTCGACGCTGGCTCGGCGGGTGGCGCAGTTGGAGGAGCGCCGGCTGCTCGTCGAGGAGGACTACGCCGAGGCGGTGCTGGCTCTCGGCGCATCGGCCGACGTGGTGCACCGGTTGCGCGGCCTGCTCGACCGGCATCCGTTGCGGCAGCGGGCATGGGGCCAGCTGATGCTCAGCCTGTACCGCATCGGAGACGTAGCCGGCGCACTGGATGCTTTCCGGCAGGCCCGACAGACGCTGGCGGAGGAGACTGGCCTCGATCCCGCGCCCGAGCTCGTCACGCTGTACGACGACATCCTGCATCACCGCCCGGGCCTGACGGCGCAACCGCCGGCGGGGCCGGACCTGCCGGCGCCGGAGACGACAGTGGGGCCGCTCATCCAGCACCCCGAGCAACTGCCGCGTGCGGTGCCGGAGTTCGTCGGACGCAGCGCCGAGTTGGCGGGCCTCGACGGGCTTCTGCACAGCAGGGCTGACGGGTCGACGAGCGTGGCCGTCTCCGTGGTGTCCGGGATGGCCGGTGTCGGCAAGACGGCCCTGGCGTTGCACTGGGCGCACCGGGTTGCCGACCGCTTCCCGGACGGCCAGCTCTATGTGAACCTTCGCGGCTACGACGAAGCCGGCGCGGTGTCCCCGCCCGACGCCCTGTCCGGCTTCCTCGAAGCGCTCGGCGTGCCGCACGCCCGGATACCCTCCGACATGGAGGCCCGGACTGGTCTCTACCGCAGCCTGCTGGCCTCCCGCCGGATGCTCCTGGTGCTCGACAACGCTCGCGACTCCGCCCAGGTGCGCGCCCTGCTGCCCGGTGCGGGCCGTTGCATGGTCGTGGTCACCAGCCGTGACCGGCTCGGCGGCCTGATCGCCGCCGAGTGCGCCACGCCGTTGACACTGGACGTGCTGACGGTGGAGGAGTCGAGGAGCCTGCTGGCCAGGCGTCTCGGGGTCAGCCGGCTCGCCTCCGAGTCGGTGGCGGTGGCCGACATCATCGAGGCCGCAGGCCGGCTTCCGCTGGCACTGTCGATAGTGGCGGCGCGTGTCGCGACCCATCCCACGTTCCCGCTCAGCGCGATCGCGGCCGAACTGCACTCGGCCGAGGCGAGGCTGGACGCCTTGGCCGACGGCGACGTCCGGCGCGTCTTCTCGTGGTCGTTCCTGGCCCTGGGGGTGGACGCGGCCCGGTTGTTCACCCTGCTGGGGCTGCATCCGGGCCCGGACCTGACCACCGCAGCGGCCTCGGCGCTCGCCGGTGTGTCGGCCGCGGCCGTTACTCCGATCCTGCGGGAACTGACCCGGCTGCATCTGCTGGCGGAGCAGGCGCCCGGCCGGTTCGCCTTCCACGATCTTCTGCGCGCGTATGCGGCCGAGCTCGCACAGTCGTCGGAGCGTGGCGACGAACACGGCGCAGCCCGACAGCGCCTGTACGACCACTACCTGCACGCCGCCTATCCGGCCGCCCGGCTCCTTCAGCCGCAGTGGCCTCCGATCGAGCCGGTGCCGCCGCTGCCCGTACCCGTCAGGCGGCCGGTGACCGATCACGACGGCGCGCTCGCCTGGTTCACGGCGGAGCATCGAGTACTGGTCCGGGTGGTCCGACAGGCTGCCGAGAACGGTTTCGAAACGTACGCCTGGCAGATCGCGTGGGCGCTGACCACCTTCGTGGCGCCGCGCGGGCTGTGGCAGGACCAGCTCGCCATCCAAGAGGTCGCGCTGGGCGCCGCGGAGAAGATCGACGACATCGCCGGTCAGGCCGTCGCCAACCGGCTGGTCTCCCGCGCGCTGACCCGACTGGGCGACCGCACCACGGCCGAGTACCGGCTCAAGCGCGCACTTGAGCTGCACGAACGTCTCGGCGACCCGATCGGCCAGGCCCAGACGCTGCACAACTACTGCGAACTCTGCTACCTGGACGGTCGGCTCGACGAGGCGCTCGCACACGGTCGCGAGGCGCTGCGGCTCTACCGGTCGGTCGGCAATCACGCAGGCGAGGCCCGGACGCTCAACGCGATCGGTTGGCTACTCGCCACCACCGGCGACTATGTTCAGGCCATCGCCAGCTGCACCGAGGCCCTCGACCAGCAACGACTGTCCGACGACCGCAACGGTCAGGCCGCGACGCTGGACAGCCTCGGCTTCGCCTACGACCGCCTCGGTGAACGTGACCGCGCGGCCAACTGCTACGAGCAAGCGATCGAACTCTTTCGCGACTCCGCGGACCGGTATCACGAGGCTGAGACCCTCATCCGACTCGGGGAAACCCGGGAGGGGATGGGTGACCGGAACGCCGCCGCCGTCGCTTGGCGCCTGGCCGCGCGGATCTATGAGGACGTGGGCGACCCCGCAGCCGAGGAGGTCCGCCGCCGCCTGGAACGTCTGATTCCGGCCTAGCCGAGCCACAGTCAGGCGACGTTGTGGGGGCGGAACTGGACGCTCACCCGCGGGCCGACGGGGCGGGCGGTCTTGGGGATGGCGTGTTCCCAGGTGCGTTGGCAGGAGCCGCCCATGACGATCAGGTCGCCGTGGCCCACCGGGAAGCGCAGGCTCTCGCCGCCGCCGCGCGGGCGTAGCAGCAGCGGTCGGGGTGCTCCGAAGGAGACGATCGCGACGATCGTGTCGGTGTGCGCCGAGCGGCCGATGGTGTCGCCGTGCCAGGCCACGCTGTCGCGCCCGGAACGGTAGAGGCACAGGCCGGCGGTGACGAAGGGTTCGCCCAGCTCGGGCGCGTAGTGCTCGGTGAGCGCGGCCCGCGCGTCGGTGAGCACGGGGTGGGGGAGTTGCCGCGCGCCGTCGTACCAGCAGAGCAGGCGGGGCACGTCGACCTCGGTCTCATACATGGTGCGCCGTTCGGCACGCCAGGGCACCTCGGCGAGCAGGGTGTCGAGGACCGTGTCGGAGCCGCGCACCCAGCCGGGGAGGTGGTCGACCCAGGCGCCTCGGCTGAGCTGGTGTCGGCGGATCTGGCCGGGCAGTGGCCCCAGGGTCGGCCCGGCGTCGGCCAGGTCGAGCATCGACGGCTGGTAGGCGGCAGGCGTCATGCAACCACCCTAGCAGCACTTTCGTACACCCGTGCTAGCCCTGAGTCGGGGCCCGTGGCCGGCTGTGGTCAGCCGGTGACGGCGGCGGCGCGTACGGCGTCGAACACCGCGTCCACGACCCGCGCCCGGCCCTGCCCGTCGACAGTGGACCAGGCCCGCGCGGCGAGCGTCGTGCGCCGCTGCGGTGAGCTGAGCAGCCCGTGCAGGGTCCGCGCCGCCGTCGCGCGGGCGGCTCGTCCGGCGACGCCGCCGGCGGTCAGCTCGGGAAGCTCGCCGAGGCCGGCGGCCAGGCCGTGTCGCACCACCCGGGTGTACGACTCACGTTGGTTGTCGACCACGCAGACCAGTGCAGTGGGTGCGCCGAGGCAGCAGAGTTCCCAGGTGGACGTGCCGGCGGCGCTGACCACCAGGTCGGCTTCGGTGATCAGTGCCGGTAGCGAGGTGGTGGGCGGGACCGGTCGGATGATCTGCCCCCGGCCGGGGGTGACGTCCTCGACCTCGGCTTCGATCTCCGGTCGCCCCACGATGACTGTGAGGTCCATCGGGTGACCGGTGGCCACCAGCACCCGGGTCAGGACCGGGGCCGCGCCGACCGCGTCGGTGCCGCCGAAGAAGGCCAGCACCCGGGGGCGGCCGACCGCCGTGGCGGGCGGGGCGACCGGTGGCCGGGCGCTGATCACGGTGTCGCGCAGCAGGGCGTACCCGCTCCCGGCGAGCAACCGGCCGGGCAACCCCACGCCGGCACCCAGGCCCGGCACGGCACCCGGGCCGGGCAGCTCCGCTCCGAAGTTCTGGTCGAGGTAGAGGTCCGCGACCTGGCCTCGGCTGTCGCCGTCGATGATGGCGAGGGTGTACACGCCGGCGGCGCGTAGGGCGCCGGCCCCGGCCGGGTCCAGTTCGTAGGAGTCGAGGACCAGCACGTCCAGGTGGTGTCGGCGGGCCGTCTCGACCAGTTCGGCCGCCGAGTCCGGGCCGGGGAGCAGCGGGATGCCCCGGGCGGCCAGCTCCGCGGTTGCCCAGTCGAGGCGTTCGACGGTGCCGAACACCGTGACGTCGGCGCCCCGGGCGAGGAACTCCTCGGCGAGCGCCAGGCAGCGGACGAGGTGGCCGACGCCGCGCCGTGGCCCGGCGTCGCAGCGCAACCCGACCCTCAGGGTGCTCAGGACTCCTCCAGCGGCTTCTGTCGTACGTCGGCGTTGAGCGAGCGCAGCCTGGGCTGACCGTCGAGCCAGTCGGCGAGCTTGGCGAGCGGCACGCTGACGTCACCGAAGTGGTCGATGATCGCGCTGACCAGCGCCCAGTCCTGCTCGGTGTCGAGGGTCAGCCGCAGCGCGGAGCGGTCCGGGGTGAGCGTCACCCCGAGCACCCGGAACAGCTCCGGGTGGGTGTACGCGTACGAGGTCACGTGCACCCGGTGGTGGTCGGTGGCGAGCCGGCCCAGGGTGCGGAGGGTCTCCGCTCGGATGATCTCGACGTCCAGCCCGCGGGGCAGGGTCCGGGCGATCGAGGTGCTCGCGTAGTCCAGCCCGGGGACCGCCCGGTACACCGACGCGACCAGGGCGATGATCTCCGGGTCGAGCAGGGGGCAGTCGGCGGTGAACCGCATGACGGCGTCCCCCGGGTGTGCCGCGAGGGCGCCCACGAAGCGGTCCAGCACGTCGTCGACCGGCCCGCGGTGGCACGGCACGTCGAGCCGCGCGCATTCGACGGCCACCGCGTCGTCGACGGTGTCGGTGCTGGTGGCGACCACCAGGTCGGCCAGGACGCCGCTGTCCCGGGCGGCGCGTACGACCCGGCCCAGCACGGACCGTCCGGCGAGCGGGCGGAGCACCTTGCCGGGCAGTCGGGACGAACCCATACGCGCCTGCACGATGCCGACGATCCGTGGCCCGGAGCCGTCGGTGGGGAGTACGCCGGTCACTGCTGCTCCTCCTGCTTGGGGGCGAGCACCGCGGTGGCCCGGCGTTTGGCGGCGCGGGCGCCCCGCTTGGCCAGCCGGGCCGGGGTGATGGCGAGCCGGCCCACCCGGTAGCTGAGCGACCCGCTGAGCAGGTGGATCGTCGTCTCGGCCCGGCGCAGCGCCCGTTCCCGCGAGGTGAGCAACTCCTCTGTCCACGCGGTCAGCGCGGCCAACCGGGTGAGTTCTTCGCGCTGGCGCAGCCACGCCTCGCGCAGCTGCTGGTAGCTGTGCCCGCCGACCGGCGGGTCGGTCGGCGCGACGGCGTGCAGCTCGGCGGCGAGGTCGACAGTGCCGCCGGCGTCCAACCCGTGCAGCGCGGCGGCGATGGCCGCCTCGGCCTCCACCGCCTCGTCGACTGTCGCGCGGTCGAGGTCGTGGCCGGCGAGGCCGCCGAGCACCACGGTCAGGCCCGCTACGTCGAGAGTGGACGACCACGGGTGGGCGTACCCGCCGGTGAGCAGGCCCGCGGCGAAGCGCCACAGGCCGCGGGCGAGCACCACGTCGGCGGGCAGCGCGGCGGTGGCCCGCCAGCTGGGGTCGAGCACCGCGTACCGCTCGCCGTCGACAACGACGTTGTCGGTGCCGGCCAGCGCCGCCGCGCCGGCGATCCGACCGTCGGTGTCGGCCTGGTCGGCGAGCCAGCCCGCGTACCCGTGCAGCAGCGCGCGCAGGGTGGCCAGGTCGCGGCGCAGGGCCGCGTCGAGCAGCAGGGTACGCAGCAGCCGGCCGGACGGCACCGGCCCGGACAGCGCGTCCACGTCCCGGTAGGCGGCCTCGCGGCTGGCGAACGGCGCGACGGCCGGCGTCGTCGCGTCGACGGCCGGGATGAGCCCCCAGCGCCAGCCGGAGGGGCCGTGCAGCACCTCCAGCACGCCGATCCCGGGGCGACCGGTCTGCATGAGAGCCACCGGCAGGTCCGGATCGGCGGTCGGCGTGGTCGGGTCCGTGGGGTCGGTGGGCCGGTGGGCGAGGGTCAGCCAGCTCGGTGCGAGGTCGGCGGCGCGTCCGGCGTGCAGCGCGTCCACCGCCAGCCGGGCCGGGTCCTGGAGCACTGTGGCGCTGGTGAAACCCCCGGCGCAGGCGCCGTGCAGCACCGCGTCGAACAGACCGGAGCCCGCGTCCCGGTCGAGGTGGTCGGCGTCCAGCAGCGCGGTCGGGGTGTTGACATCGGGGTACGCGGCCCAGCACGCGGCCGGCCGCAGCCCCGCCGCGCGGAGCCGCTCGCGCAGCTGGTCCCGGTTGGCCGGGTGGGCGCGGTCCAACACGCCGCCGATCATCCAGGCGGAGTCGTCCCGGAGGGCGTACCAGGGGGTGGTGTCGACGAGCCGGTGCAGGCCCAGCGGGTTGTCCAGGCGCAGCAGCAACGCACCACCCGGTCGTACCGCGGCGGCGAGTCGGGCCAGCACACCGTCCCAGCCGAGCCGGGCGCCCTCCACCGACTCGACCGGGTCCAGCCCGGCGGCCGCGATCACCACGTCGTACGTCTCGTCGTCGGGCAGCCCGCTCGGGCCACCCACCACCACGCGGGCGGCCCGGTGCGCCAGCGCCACCGCGTCCGGGTGGCTGCGCAGCAGGCAGGTCACCTCGGCGTGGGTGAGTTGGTCGAGCAGCGCCGGGTCGTGTGGACCGGCCACCAGGACCCGGGCGCCGGGCGGCACCAGCCGGGCGGCCAGCGCGGCGAGGGGTCCACCGTTGGCCAGCCGCTCCTGCGGCAGGTCCGACCAGGCCAGCATCTCGCCGCCCGGCAGGGTGATCCGGCCGGCGGGTGCCGTCTCAGTCGTCACGGTCTTCCTCTTCCTCCTGAAGGTGCGCCCAACCGAGCAGCTCGCGGAGCTCGGCGGGCGTGCATCGGTGGTCGGTGCCCAACTCGGCGCGGGCGATCTCGACCGCGGTGGGCAGGTCGACGGTGGTGCCGTGCAGCTGTGGCCACTGCCGTCGGATCCGGGCGGTGCCGCCGAAGGTGGGGTCCTCGTTGGACAGGATCATCGGGTCGCCGTAGACCGCCGGCTCGCACCCCGCCGCGATGCCGTAGAAGATCGCGCTGGTCAGCCGGTTGGATGCTACCCGGCGGTGACGGCGCAGCTCGGTGAGCTGTCGGTCGAGGAACTCCGGGTCGGTGTCCTTCCACCAGTGCCCCCGGTAGCCGTGGCAGATCACCCGGAACCCGGCGCGCTCGTAGAGCCGGCGCACGTTGCGCATCCGGTACTCGTGCCAGTAGAGGCAGACCGTGACCGGGCCGGGCTCGGTGTCCTGGATGAGGGCGATCAGTTTGCGGTGGTCGCCCTTGACGTGCTGACCCTCCCAGCCGTGGAACGGGTACCAGATGGTGCCCTCCCGTTCCTCCGCCGGTGGTTCCTCGGGTCGCAGGGCCAGCAGGTAGGTGAACGGCGCGCCGATGACGACCACGTTGCGTCGCCCCACCGACCAGGCCCGGCGGCGGGTCTGCTCGGACCAGAGCAGGCTGGGGGTGCGTTCGGCGTACGGGTGGCCGGGGGCGAGGCCGTCACCGATGTTCCAGCCGTGCTGCACGTACCCGTTGATCCGTGGTGGGTGCCGGTCGCCGAGGCCGGCGTACCGGGCCAGCACGTGCGCGTGGCCGTAGAAGTGGTTGGCGTGGTGCATCAGGTTCCCATCAGGCGGCGGAACGCACCGAGCCGACCCGCACCGCGGCGGTCAGCGCGTCGATGACGCGGTCCTGGTCGGCGTCGCTGAGCCCCGGGTAGAGCGGTAGCGACAGCTGTTGGGAGTAGAACGACTCGGCCACCGGGCAGGATCCGCGCCGGTAGCCCAGGTCGGCGAACGCCGGGTGCCAGTGCACCGGGAGGTAGTTGACCTGGACGCCGATGCCGGCGGCCCGCATCCGGTCGTACACCTCGCGACGGCGACCGTCGAGCACCCGGATCGGGTAGAGGTGCCAGGCCGGGTCGGCCCACGACCTGCGGGTCGGCAGCAGCACGCCGTCCAGGTCGGCCAGCGCCTCGTCGTAGCGGGCGACCAGGGCGCTGCGGCGGGCGGTGAACTCGCCGAGCCGACGTAGTTGGCTGCGGCCCAGGGCACAGAGCACGTCCGGTAGCCGGTAGTTCAGCCCGAACTCGTGCACCTCCTGGTGCCAGCCACCCTCGTCGGGGAAACGCAGGTCGTCACGTTCGCGGACCACGCCGACGCCACGGAACCGGCGGGCCCGCCTCAGGATGTCCGGGTCCAGCGCCGCGACGGCGCCGCCCTCGGCGGTGGTCAGGTTCTTGGTGGGGAAGAACGAGAACGTGGTCAGGTCGGCGAGCGAACCGACCGGCCGACCGTGGTACGTCCCGCCGATCGAGTGGGCCGCGTCGGCGAGCAGCAGCGCGTCGCTGCCCTCGACCGACGTGCGCAGCGCGTCGTAGTCGGCGGGGTGCCCGGCGTAGTCGACAGCGGCGACGACCTTCGTCCGCGAGGTCACCGCCGCGGCGGCCGCCGCCGGGTCGAGGCAGAACGTCTCGTCGTCGACGTCGGCGAACACGATGGTCGCGCCGAGGGCGACCGCGCTGCTGGCGGTCGCCACGAACGTCATCGGCGGGACGACCACCTCGTCGCCCGGTCCCACCCCGGCCGCCGCGTACGCCACGTGCAGCGCCGCGGTGCCGTTGGAGACGGCGGCGACACCGACCCCGCCGGTCCACCGGGCGAGGTCGGCCTCGAAGGCGTCGACCTGCGGACCTGTGGTGAGCCAGTCGCCGCGCAGCACGTCGGCGACGGCCGCGACGTCGTCCTCGTTGATCGACTGCCGGCCGTACGGGAGCATCCCCGTCATCCGTTGATGCCGAGCATGTCGCGCAACTGCTCGACGGTGAGCCACTCGTCGTTGGTGTCCGACTGGTAGGCGAAGCCGTCCGGCACCGGGTCGCAGTCCACCGGCGGCTGGTAACCCCAGGTGGCGATGGTGGGCTGGACGATGAACCGGCCGTCGGCGCGCAGCGTCCGCCGGCTGTCGTCGGGCGCGATCATCTCCTCGTGCAGCTTCTCGCCCGGCCGGATCCCGATCTCGTGGGTGGTGGCGTCCGGGGCCACGGCCTCGACCAGGTCGAGGATGCGCATGCTCGGGATACGCGGCACGAACAGCTCGCCGCCCTGCATCTGGTCGAACGAGTCCATGACGAACTGCACGGCCTGGTCGAGCGTGATCCAGAAGCGGGTCATCCGCTTGTCGGTGATCGGCAGGCTCTTGCCCTCGGCGGCCAGCCGACGGAACAGCGGGACGACCGAACCGCGGCTGCCCACCACGTTGCCGTAGCGCACCACGGCGAACCGGGTGGGGTGCTGGGCGGCGTAGTGGTTGGCCGAGACGAACAGCTTGTCGCCGACCAGCTTCGTCGCGCCGTACAGGTTGATCGGGCTGGACGCCTTGTCGGTGGAGAGCGCGATGACCTTCTTGACGCCGGCCTCGATCGCCGCGTCGACGACGTGCTGGGAGCCGGTGATGTTTGTGGCGATGTACTCCGAGGGGTTGTACTCCGCGGTGTCCACCTGCTTCAACGCGGCGGCGTGCACCACGTGGTCCACGCCGTGCATGGCCCGGGTGAGGCGGTGCCGGTCCCGGATGTCGCCGATGAACCAGCGCAGCCGCGGGTCGTCGCCGAGTTGCTGGCGCAGCTCGTACTGCTTGAGCTCGTCGCGGGAGAACACCACCACTCTGGCGGGGTCGGCCTCGTTGAGGATGTGCCGGAGGAACGTCCTGCCGAAGGAACCAGTTCCTCCGGTGATCAGAATGGACGATCCATTCAACTCACTCAATGTGTGGCTCCCGTGTTCGTGGATGAACGAGCGGCCCTGGGCCGGCCGACCGGGGTGACACGCTAGCCATGGCGGGTTAACTCCTCGGCGCTCGCGGGTGAACCGCAACCTCTGCTCCCGTGAATGCCGGACACCGCGTAGGCGAACACTTCCGACCGCCCCGGATGTGGGCTGACCTGGCCGGATCGGGCCGTTACAGTGACCGCGCGAACGACCCGGCGACCCCTGCGCGCAGCCGGGTCCCGCGTTCACCTGACATCCACACCGGCTCGGTGCGAGCGGGTCACCCCGTGCGTCACCGACGCCGGCCGGCGGGCCCGTCGGATCGGCGTGGCCCCGGTCCGGCCGGCAATTCTGGAGGCGTTGATGGCACCCGGTAGTGACGTGATCGAACGGCCGGTGGTGGGAGCCGAGACGCCGAGCGGCCCGACCACCCGGCGTTGGCTGGTGCCGCTGCTGCTGGTCGTCGGTTGGGTGCTCAGCGTGGCCTGGCGGATGTGGTGGTCCCGGCACATCGCGCTGCCGATCGCGCACACCGACGAGGACAGCTACCTGAACACCGCCCGCGCCCTCGCGGGCGGCCCGGGGGGCTTCAGCAGCGAGAACGACCTTTTGCGCCGGGTCGGCTACCCGATGCTGATCTCGCCGGCGTTCCTCGGGGACCGGGACTTCACCGACAGCTACCGGATCGTCCAGCTGATCAACGCGATGGTGAACTCGACGCTGCTGCCGCTGGCGTACCTGTTCGGTCGCCGGCTGTTCCAGCTGCGCCGCTCGTACGCGCTGCTCGGCGCGGTCGCGGCGGCGACCCTGCCGGCCACCGCCTTCTACGCGGGCGTCGCCATGATCGACGCGGTGATGGCGCCGCTGGTGGTCGCCTGGCTGCTCGCCGTGCACCGCTGGATCGCCCGGCCCGGCCCGCTCGCCGCCGCCACCGTCGGCCTGCTGGTCGGCGGGTTCCACCTGCTGCACTCCCGTGGCCTGGTGATCGTGGCCGTGCACGCCGGGCTGGTCCTGCTGCTGTTCGTCCGCCGCCGGATCAGCCCGCCCGTGGTGCTCGCGGCGCTGCTGCCGGTACTCGCCATGGCGCTCGTCAACGAGGCCGCCATCCGTTACCTCGGCGGCAAGGTCTACCTGCTCGGCAGCGCCCCCGGCGGCAGCATGGTCGAGGCGATCGCCTCCGCCCAGGGCGTGGTCCGGGTGGGCGCCGCGGTCACCACCCAGCTCTGGTACCTCGTGGTGATCACGTTCGGGATGGCCGGGGTGGCCTGGGCCGGCGCTGTGCGCGAGCTGTGGCGCCCACGGCACGGCGACGCGGCCCGCTGGACGATGGGTGTGGCGCTTGTGGTGACCGTCGGGGTGGCCGGCGGCGCGTCGGTGATCCTGTCCGGCATCACCGGCAAACCGCTGGACGCGATCTACGGCCGCTACGTGCAGATGCTCGCGCCGTTCTGGCTGCTGGTCGGGCTGGGAGTGCTGTTCACCGCCGGGTGGCGGGTGGTGCTGCGCCGGGCGGCCGTCGCGGTGGCGCTGCTGGTCGGTGGCGGCGCGCTTGTCGCGGCCCGACTCGCGTACGTGGCCAGCCAGGGCCACCAGCTGCGCTACGGCGGTTTCAGCGCGCCGGACCTGGTGGCGTTGACCGGGGGCTGGCGGGAGTTGCGACCGGTGGTCGGCTCACTGGTCGGCATCGCCGGCTGTGCGCTGCTCGTCGCCGCGGTCCGGGTGCCCCGCCTGCGGCTGCCGATCCTCGGCGCCCTCGTGGTGGTCAACCTCGTCACCATGCAGGTGATCGACAAGCGGATCGTGCAACCGGCCGCCGCGAGCACCGCGCCGACACCCCGGGTGGCCGACGTCGGCGTACGCCCCGGCGAGCGGGTGTGGGCCTCGACCGGCGTGCACTACGTCCTGCGGTTCAACCTCAGCCACCAGGTGACCTGGACCGACGTCCGGTGGTTCGGCGTCGGGCAGCCGCCGGCCGCGGCGCAGGTGGTGTTCGCCCGCTGGGCGCCCGGGCAGGCCGACGACTGGAACGGCACGGCGTACGGCTTCGTTCGACTCGGTGGCAACCCGGCGCAGCACTGGGCGGCCTGGCGGCGGGTCTGATCCGCCGCGCCCCGGTGGACACCGCTATTCGTGAACGGCGGATGTCCACCGGGAGCACGGCCGGTTAATGGTTCCGGTCCATTGCGGAGAAGTGTCCGGCAATCAGCGCTGACGGCGGTCTGCCCGAGCCAGGGAAATCGGGATGACGGTGATTTCCCGACCGTCGGACAGCTCCTGTCGTGGTGTCCCCTCGACAAATCGGAAACGTCGGTTCATCTGTCGTACGACGGTATTGTGGCCGAGCACCTCGCCGTCGAGCCGGTCCAGGTGCAGCCCGTCGAAGGCGTACTCGACGGCCTCCCGCATGACCCCCAGCCAGGCCGGCAGCGTCTCGTCCCGCCCGGCCAGCCCGTCGGCGTCCAGATAGAAGCCCCACGCGCCGGTGCGAGGGCCATCCAACCGCAGGTCGAAGAAGGTGACCACACCGCAGGGCCGGTCGTCGCGGACGTACACCAGGACTCGCCGCGACCTGTCGTCGCGGACCGTCGACCACCACCGGGCGTGCTCCTCGGCGGTGATCTCGTGACTGGTCTTGCTGACCTGTCGATTGGTTTCCTGATTACGCCAGGACAACATCAGATGAACGTCGTCCGTCGTCGCTTCGCGCAGCACGTACGTCTCGCTTTCCTCGCCGTTCACGTCGGGTCGAGGCACCTTACCCGGGCCTACCGGGAAATCGGATATCCATTCGTTGGGTTGTAGACTGCGGCGCATGAACGAATTGAGTCGCGCGCAGATCCGCGACCTCATGGCTCAGGTGCTGAAGAACCAGGACAAGGAGCTGCCCGCGGACGACGCGACGCAGTTGCGGGAGATCGGCTTCCGGTCGCTCGACTTCTCCGAGCTGGCCCTGCGGGTGGAGGACGAGACGGGGGAGGAGCTCAACTTCGACGCCCCCGGGCTGCGGCGCATCGCCACCGTCGGGGACGTCCTCGACTTCCTCGTCGAGCTTCAACACCAGTGACCGTCGCGACGTCGCGCCACCCCGCGCCCGCACACCCGGAGCCGGCCGGAGTCGACAATCGACTCGTCGTCGGTGGCGCCGCGCTGACCTGGCGCTCGCTGCCGACGCCCACACTGCCCGACCCGGCGGCGGTGCTCGCCCACTCCGCCGTGCACGCGCTCACCGCGGCGCGGCAGCACGCCGTGCACGGCACCGAGCTGCTGCTGAGCACCGCCAGTCGGGTCGACGCCACGATGCGTGCCGAGCTGCTGGAGGCCGGGTTCACCGTCAGCGTCCTCGACGACGACGGCGTGCGCCCGAGTGTCCCGGCCCGGCCGCGAGCCGCCGAGCCCCACCGGCTCTGGCTGCTGACCTCGGGCTCGACGGGGCGTCCGAAGCGGGTCGGGCACACCCTCGACACGCTGACCACCGTCCGGGCGGACCAGCCCGACCGGACCTGGCTCTGCCCGTACGCCCCCGGCACGTACGCCTGGTGGCAGGTGGTCACCCTGTCGCTGACCCAGCCCGGTCAGCACCTGGTGGTGGTCGAGCCCGACGAGTTGGACGACTGGCCCTCGGTCGCTGCCGCGCACGGGGTCGACGCCGCCTCCGGCACCCCGACCTTCTGGCGGCGCACCCTCTACCGCGACGCCGAAGCGCTGGCCCGGGTGCCGCTGCGTCAGATCACCCTCGGCGGAGAACCGGTGGACCAGGCGATCCTGGACCAACTGCGGGAGGTCTTCCCGGCGGCCCGGATCTCCTGGATCTACGCGTCCTCAGAGGTGGGGGCGTCCATTGTGGTGCACGACGGGCGGGCCGGGTTCCCGGTCGACTGGCTGGACCGGGAAACCCCGGGCCGGCCGACGCTCTCCGTCCGCGACGACGAACTGGTGGTCACCTCCCCGTACCACGGTGCCGGTCTCGCCGGCCCGATCCGCACCGGCGACCGGGTGCAGGTGCTCGACGGCCGAGTGCTGATCACCGGCCGACTGGACTCCGACGAGATCAACGTCGGTGGCAGCAAGGTCTCCGCCGGTGTGGTCCGCGGCGTGTTGGCCGGTCATCCGGCGGTGGCCTGGGCCCGCGTGACCGGCCGCCGCGCCCCGGTGCTCGGGCGGATGGTGGTCGCCGAGGTGGTCCTCGCCCCCGCCGATGCCGGCGTGGCGGACGAGGCCGCACTGGTCCGCTGGTGCGCCGACCGGCTTCCCGAGCACGCGGTGCCACGCCGCATTCGCGTCCTGACCGACATTCCCGTCAAGGAGACCCTGAAGAGCGATGTCTGAGCCCGCCGACACCCAGCTCGTCCCGCCCAGCTCCGTGGTCCTCGTCTCCGGCGGTTCCCGTGGCCTGGGCCTGGCCATCGTCACCGACCTGCTCGACGCGGGCGTCAAGGTGGCCGCGTTCGCCCGCACCATCACCCCGGAGCTGGAGAAGCTCGCCGCCGAGCACCCCGACCGGGTGCACGTCGGCGCGGTGGACGTCACCGACCTGCGCGCCGCGCAGAGCTTCGTCCGCGAGGTGGAGCAGCGTCTCGGCCCGATCGACGGCATCGTCAACAACGCCGCCATGGGGCAGGACTCCCTGCACGCGCACACCGCCACCGACGACATCGCCCGGATCATCGAGACCAACCTGACGGCCCCGCTACAGCTGACGCGGTTGGTGATCCGCCGGATGCTCGCCAAGGGACTGCGCGGACGGATCGTCAACATCACCTCGATCTGCGGGCAGCGCGGTTTTCCCGGCCTCGTCGCGTACTCGGCCACCAAGGGCGGCATGGACGCCGCCACCCGCTCGCTCGCCCGCGAACTGGGCGGCCGGATGCTGGTCAACTCGGTCGCGCCCGGCTTCTTCGCGTCGGAGATGTCCGCGGTGCTCGGTCCGACCCAGCTCGACCAGATCGTGCGCCGCACCCCGACCGGTCACCTGACCGAGCCGGTGGAGGTCACCCCGGTCGTACGGATGCTGCTGCGCGAGCACACCAACATCAACGGCCAGGTCATCGTGGTGGACGGTGCCGCCGCCATCTGACCTGGACCGGCTGGTCCGGCCGCGTCCGGTGCCGGGGCTGCTCGTCGCCGCCGAGCGGCACCTGCGCATCGGCGCTCCCGCCGACCTGGCCGACGCGGTGACCCGCAGCCACCTCGACGACGGACGGTGCGTCGGCTGGTACGGCCCATCGGCGCCCGGTTGGCGGGTGGCCATCGACGCGGAGCGCGCCGATGCCCCGGTGCCCCCGGCGCTCGCCCGCCGGTTCGGCGCGCAGGACTTCTGGGCGCGGTGGACCCGCGCCGAGTGCTGCTGCAAGCTGACCGACGTACCGATGGCGGTCTGGTGGCGGCGCCACGGTCTGGGTCCGCCGGCCGACGGATCGGCGGTCTGGCGGACCCTCGCCGTGGCCGACCTGGTGATCACCGTCGGCTTCGCCCCGACCCTCCCGCCCCGCGATCTTGCACTTTCTGACGCCGAATCGCGGCTTACACGCCTTTCGTCGGGACAGTAACTGCAAGATCGACGGGGCGAGGGCTACGGGTTAGATCTGGTCCCAGCTCAGGGGGGTGCCGCGGGGGACGTCGGTGGTGAAGGCGCGGCCCAGGACCCGGTCGATCTCCACGGGGGCCAGCCCGCCGGCCGGCCGGATCGAGCGGACGTTGTGCGCGGTCACCAGGTCGCCGGCCCGGACGTCCTCGACCACGAAGAGCGACCGGCGGAACCGTAGCCCCTCCCGCTCGGCGGGGGTGGGGCCGATCGCGGTGCCGCCCAGTGCCGCGTACGCGCGGCCCGACTCGGCGACCAGGGCCGTGAGCTCGGCCGGGTTCAGGGAGAAGTCCGAGTCCACGCCGCCGTCGGCCCGGTCCAGCGTCACGTGCTTCTCGATGAAGCAGGCGCCGAGCGCCACCGAGGCGACCGCCACTCCGATGCCGGGCGTGTGGTCGGAGAGCCCGACCGGGACGTCGAACGCGCCGGCCAGCACCGGCAGCCGGCGCAGGTTGCTGTCGGCCGGCGGCGCCGGGTAGGACGCGGTGCAGGCCAGCAAGACGATTCCCGCCGCGCCACCGGCTCGGGCGGTGCGTACGGCGGCGTCGATCTCGGCGACCGTCGCCATTCCGGTCGAGATCACCATCGGCTTGCCGGTGCTGGCCACGAGCCGGATCAGCGGCAGGTCGACCAGCTCCGACGAGGCGATCTTGTACGCGGGCGCGTCCAGCGACTCCAGCAGCTCCACGGCTGTCGCGTCGAACGGCGACGAGAACACGGTCAGGCCACGCTCGCGGGCCCGTTCGAAGATCGGGGCGTGCCACTCGTACGGGGTGTGCGCGCGCTCGTAGAGGCGGTACAGGTTCTCCCCGCCCCACAACTCGTGCCCGCTGGAGATCCGGAACGCCGGGGTGTCGACGTCGATGGTGATCGTGTCCGGCCGGTACGTCTGGAGCTTCAGCGCGTGCGCCCCGCTGTCGGCCACCGCGTCGACGATGGCCAGCGCCCGGTTCAGATCGCCGTTGTGGTTGCCGGACATCTCGGCGACCACGAACGGTCGCTCCCCGGCACCGACCGCGTGCGGTCCGATCTTGATTGTCGCCGTCATTCCGACCTCTGCTCGGGTACGCCCGCACCGGGGTGCGGTGGTGCTGTCGTCGTCCACCCGGCGGGCGGACGACCTGGAAAACGAGGGCGCCGGGAGCCGCCCCGGCTCCCGGCGTGCGGTGTGGTGGGGCCGTTCACGGCAGCCGGCCAGCGGCCAGCACGTCACGTCGCTCCGGCGCGAGCCCACCGTCGCGTGTCGGCGCGGCGCCCGCCCCTCGGCCCGGGTCCTCGTCGGCGGCGACCGAATCGCTGTCGGCGCCGCCCACCGGACCGGGCCGACGCAGGCGACCAGCGACCCGGTGGGCCTGGCGCAGCGCCGAGTACGCCAACCAGTCACCCCGCCCGACGAGGCGGTGCTTGAGCCCGGTCACGCCGGGGGGCAGCGGGTAGCCGCCGGTGGGCAGGTACCGACGGTAGTGCGCGGCGGCCCGGTGGAAGAAGGCGCGCCGCAGGTGTGGGTGCAGCCGGCCGTCGTTGCCCACCACCACCAGGTAGTGGCTGATCATCAGCTCGAACAATTCGGCCTGCAACCGCTCGTCCGGGTGTTTCCGTGCGACCCAGTCCATCAGCCGCTCGTACTGGGCGAAGGCGTCGAAGTGCCGGCCGCTGCGGGTGGAGGTGATCGCGCCCTGGCGGCCCTGGCGGTACAGGTAGCAGACCCGGTCCAGCACGGAGACCTTCTCGGCCCCGATCAGCAGGGGGTGGCTGAACGGGATGTCCTCGTACCAGCCGGGGAAGAATCGCAGCTCCAGCGCGTCCATGAAGTCCCGGCGGACCACCTTGTTCCAGGCGGTGTGCTGCACCCGCAGCAGCTGCGGCTGGTCGGCCAGCCGGGTGACGCCGGTGATCCCGCGCAGCAGCGGGCTGCTCGCATCGACCTCCCGCCGACCGTCCTCGTGGACCCGCAGGTGGTCGAGCATCAGCACGTCGGGCTGGTGCTGGCGCAGCCGGTCCAGCACCGCAGCGATAGTGCCCGGCGGCAACCAGTCGTCGCTGTCGACGAACCAGACGTAGCGGCCGGTGGCCACGTCGAGCCCGGCGTTGCGGGCCAGCCCCAGACCCACGTTGCTGCTCAGGTGCACGACGCGGACGCCGTCACGGCCGGCCGCGTACGAGCGGAGCATGGCGCCGCAGCCGTCCGGGGAGGCGTCGTCGACGGCGATCAGCTCGACCGCGTCCGACTCGCCCGCCGGGATGTCGGCCCGGATCGACTCGAGGCACTGGTACAGGTACGCCTCGACGCCGTAGACGGGCACGACGATGCTCAGCAGCGGTGCGTGCGTCGGCTCATTGACCACGTCCGCCACCTTCGACGACCCGGGTGGCCGGCCCCGGAACCTGACGTTGCCGCCGATTGTGGAATCTCTGAACTCCCGCCCAGCGGAAGGTTAACGCCGTCCGGCGGGGCGGTTCCCGGCCCGGGGAACGAGGGGCTGGTGGGGCAGGTGGGATGCGTCCGGTTCACCCGGGAGTGACCCGGTAGGGTGCCTCGGTGCGGCCCTGCCGGGCCGTCGCGGGCGTCGCCGTCGCGGCGTCCGACGCCGCGCCGAGGAGGATACGACAGTGCTGGTGACCCTGCCGAGCGTCGGGATCCCGGCATGACGAGCGTCGCCGCGGTGTCGGCCGTCCGGCCCGCACCGGCCCCGCCCCGGCTGCCCTCGCTGACCGGGTTGCGGTGGATCGCCGCCCTGGTGGTTTTCGGCTTTCACGCGGGCACCATGCGGATCATCGCCGAGCCGGACTACAAGGCCGTGGTCGACGAGCTGTTCACCCTGGGCCTCTCCGGGGTGCAGTTCTTCTTCATCCTCAGCGGGTTCGTGCTGGTCTGGTCGGCCCGCGAGGGGGACTCCCGGCGTACCTTCTGGCGGCGACGGATCGCCAAGATCTACCCGAACCACCTGGTGCTGTTCGCGGCGACGCTGGTGGTCGCCTGGTGGTTCGCCGACCCGGTCCTGCCGGCGGCTGCGCTGGAAAACCTACTGCTGTTGCAGGCGTGGGACCCCCGGCCGGGCTGGTTCTACAGCATCAACACCGTCAGCTGGTCGCTGTCCTGCGAGTTCTTCTTCTACCTCTGCCTGCCGCTGGCGCTGCCGCTGCTGCGCCGGGCCCGGCCGAAGGCGCTCTGGGCGCTGATCGTCGCGCTGCCGCTGCTGATCCTTGCGCTCTGGCCGGCGCAGGAGTTGGTGCCGGAGGTGAGCCGGTGGTGGTTCACCCAGATCTTCCCGCCGGCGCGGTCGCTGGAGTTCTGGTTGGGCGCGGTGGCGGCCGAGTTGATGCGCCGAGGGCTCTGGCGCGGTCCCAATCTGACAGTGGCCAGCGGGATCTTCCTGGTCACCTGGGTGACGGCCGCGCAGTGGATCCGCGCCGAGCTGTGGACCACGCTGCTCGCGGTCGTGTACCTGTTGGTGATCACCGCTGCCGCGGACGCGGACGTGCGGGGTCGGCGCTCGCCGTGGCGGTCCCGGCCGCTGGTCTGGCTCGGTGAGGTCTCGTTCGCCTTCTACCTGGTGCACGTGCTGGTGATGACGAGCGTGCTGCGCTGGAGCGAGACCTGGGGGATCGGCTTCGCGGGCTGGCGTGGCCCGGCCGTGGTGCTCGGCTTCCTGGTGGCGAACCTGATCCTCGCCGGGCTGCTGCACCGCTTCGTCGAGACCCCGATGATGCGCCGGCTCGCGCCGCGCCGTCCGGCCCGTCCGGCACCCGTCCCCCGACCGCGCACGGCCGGCCACGACGACGCACAGGACCCCGTGAGCAGCGCCCGCGACGAGGCCGGCGGAGCCGCCGACGAGGTCGGTCCGGCCGGGGGTCGATCAACGTACGTCGACCGGCGCTGACAGCGTCCACCCTGGTCAACGGGGTCGGCGCGGCGTGATCCGACACGCCCGTGGTCGGTGCGTCCGGGTCGGCGCGACGGTAGCGTGGGGACGTGCTTCCGGTCGCGTTCACCTGTCCGCTGTGGTGGGTGGCGCGCTGGGCGACGCGGGTGCTGACCAGCCTCGCCGTCGTCGCGGCCCTGGCGCTCGGCGCGGGCCCGGCCACGGCCGCCGCGCCAACGCCCAGCCCGGTGCCAGCCCCGAGCGCGATGCCAGCCCCGAGCGTGATGCCAGCCGGCGGGCCGCTGGCGGCCTCCTGCCGGCACGTGGGGGCGCACAGTGCGGCGTGCCCGGCGATACCGTCGAAGGCCGCCGAGGAGTCGGTTCCAGCATGGTCGGTCGACACGTCGGCGGCGCTCCCCGCTGATCAGGGCACCATCGCGGCGGGCGCGCTGCCGATCCGCGCGGCGGAGTCCGACCGGCTGCCCCTCGTCGACGCTGCGAGCGGCCGGGCATCCCGGGCCCCACCCCGGCGCTGAGCCACCGGGACGACCGTCCCGTCACCGCGCCCTGTCGACTCACCCGCTTCCCACCACGCCGACCCGTGGTCCTCCGTGGCCCGCTGGCCGGCGCGGCTCCCATCGCACTGCTCTCTCCCCGAGGTGCCGACCATGGAGACCGTCGTCTTCTACCAGTTCGTGACCGAGGTGCCGCAGGCCGCCGCCATCTGGTCGACCCTGTTCCTGTTGACCCTGGGCCTCCTCACCGTGCTGGCCGCCCGCCCCGAACGGGACCAGCCCACCGACGACCGGCCCCCGGCCGTGCCCACCGTGCGGGAGTTGGCCGCCGCCGAGGCCGTCGACAGGCGTCGCTACGCCGAGGAGGTGGCCGTCGCCGCGGCCGGCGCGGCCACCACCGCCCGGCGGCGACGCGCCGCCTGGCTGGCCGCTCAGGAGCAGATGGAGCGGGCCTGGATCGGGTACGACGAGGCGGACACCGCCGCGCGTCGCTTCGCGGGCGCCGGCGCACTGCCCACTCCGCAGACTCCGCACACCCCCTCCGAGTACGCGGCCCGGGAGCGCTATCTGCACCGCGCGGCGATGGCGGCGTACTGGCGGGGCGATCTGACCATGGCTCAGCTCGGCGACGTGTTCGGGCACCGGCACGGCTGGGATCCCCGACGACACCCGGTCGAGCAGGAGGCGCTGATCAGCCGGGTGATCCGGGATGCGCGGCTGGTCGACTACCAGGTGGCCACCGGCCGCGAGCGGGCCGCCTGGCGCGACGCCGAGTTGGCCGCCGAGTCGGCTCGCACCCTCGCCGAGGAGGCGTACGTGGCGGAGGCCCGGCTGCGCCCGACCCCGGCGCCCACCCGCCGGACGGTGGCCAGGGCGTTGCGTCCCGCCGTCGTGGCACGGTGGCGGCCGGCCCGGGTGGGTTGAGCCCGATCCGTGATGTGAGGCCGGTCACCGAATTGCTGAACCGGACGTCCGGCGCGATCGGCGTCATTGTTCCCGCGATTGTGGTCGCGTTCTTTCCGGCCTGTCCGGTTGTCGCCCGGAGGCGTCACCGTAACCGGTTGTCCCATCGAGTCACATCATCTGCAATACGCGCAGAAATTGGCGCGCCAATTGGGGTTTACGCAGGTGAACCTGGCTTGGCAGGGCGCGAAGTGGCCAGTAGTGTCGTCCCGTCCGGTGCGGTAACCGATCGCAAGACGCGACGCCGCATCGACCCGCTCAATCGTGATCTACGAACCGGGGACCCATCAGTAAGTCCGGGGTGAATCCGCGAGCCACGGCCCGCGGTAGGGCGATCTTCCCGCCCGAATCCGTCAGCTAACCCGGTAGGCGGTGTCGGAAGGAGTCAACTCCTCGTGCAGCACCTTTCCACCCCTCGGTTGTTCCCTCGCCTCCACGGCGCGGCGGTGCGCCCGCTCATTCGTCCAGTGACGGTGAGCTGACCCCCGGGTCATCGCCTTTCCCGCCCGGCCACTCCGGGCGTTCCCCTGAGCGGTTCACCATCCGCGGGCCACGGTCCGCGCGCTGGCGCCTGCCCGGATACCGGTCCGGCCCCGGTGTGCCGCTCTCCCCCCGATCCGTGGAGGACCCCGTGAAGCACACCCTGCAGCGTCAGCTCCGCCGCCTCGCCACCGAGCGTCCGTACCAGATCGTCGCCGCCTCCGCCGCGGCCCTCGCGATCGCCACCACCACCGGCGCCCTGCTCACCACGGCCGACGACGCCCCGGCCGGCCAGCGCACCGCGACCACGGCCGCCGAGATGCGCAGCGACGTCGCCGCCTCCCGCGGTGACGTTCGGGACGCGTCCCCCTCGGCCAGCGCCACGCCGAGCACGGCCGCCCCGGCCACCAGCGCCGCGTCACCCGCCGCCAAGGCCAGCAGCAACCCGGACCTGACCCGGAAGCCGGAGCGGCCGAAGCCGCCCGCGACCAAGGTGCTCGACTACGACTACGAGGCGCAGAACACCTACTACAACTGCGGCCCGGCGGCCACCCGGAACGCGCTCAGCGCCGCCGGCATCGACCGCACCCAGGAGGAGCTCGGCGCCGAGCTGGGCACCACCGAGATGGGCACCAACTCGGCCGAGGACACCACCCGGGCGCTCAACGCCGAGGTGAAGGGCTCCCCGTACCGGACCCGGATGTTCCCCGGCGCGCCCAGCCCGGCACAGATGGACCGGCTCCAGGCCGACGTCGTGAAGGCCATCACCGACGGCCGCGGCGTGGTGGCGAACGTCGTCGGCGACGCCACCGACACCGACGGCGGCTGGCACTCCTACGGCGGCGGGCACTACATCGCCGTCGTGGGTTACAAGGACAACGGTCGCACCGTGCGGATCGCCGACTCGGCGAACCCGGCCGACCCGTCGTACTGGGTCACCACGATCGACCTGGCCAACTGGATCACCAGCCGGGGCTACTCCGCCTGACCCGGGCACACCGACCGCCGCGGGCGCCGTCTCCCACAAGGAGCCGGCGCCCGCGGCGTCTGCACGCGTGGCAGCCGGGCGTACGCCGTCATCGACGACTCTCGTGGCGGGCCGTGAACCGTGGGAGACTGCGGCCGTGGTGGAGAAAACGGGTGGTCACGCCGGCCGCAGGCCGGTCCTGCTGCTACTGCACGGCATGGGCGCGACCGGGGACGTGTGGTTGCCCTGGGCGCCGTACCTCGAGCAGCACTGGCCCGGTCGGTGGCTGGCACCGGACCTCGCCGGCCACGGCTGGGCGCCGCCGCTGCCGTCGTACTCCTTTGTGGGCCTCGCCCAGCAGGTCGCGCAGGCCCTCGCCCCCGACGACCGGCTGGTCGTGCTCGGGCACTCGCTGGGTGGGGTGGTCGGCCTGGCGCTGGCCGCCCGTGACGCCGGAACGCCTGTGGACGCGGTGGTCGGGCTGGGCATCAAGGCGCTGTGGTCACCTGCGGAGCTGACCCGCGCCGCCGAGGTCGCCGCCCGCCCGGTGAGCTGGTTCGCCAGCCGCACCGAGGCGGCTCGCCGCTACCTGCGTGTCTCCGGACTGGCCGGCCTGCTGTCACCGGACCATCCGGTGGTGGACGCCGGTCTGCGGCAGGTCGACGGCCGCTGGCGCCTCGCCATGGACCCGACCGCCTTCGCCGTCGGCGAACCCGATTTGGCCGCGCTGCTCGCGGCGACCGACGTGCCGGTGGTCCTGGCGCGCGGGGAGAACGACCCGATGGTCACCGACGAACAACTCAAGGAGTACGGCGTACCTGTCGCCACGCTGCCCGGTCTCGGCCACAACGCGCACGTGGAGGACCCGGCCGCGGTGCTGGCGCTGCTCGACAGGTACCGCTGAGCGGCTAGGCCGACGCCGACGCGGTAAGTGTCTCCGCGGGCGCCAGCTCCCGGCGGGCGGCGGTCAGGAACACCTCCGCGTACGACTCGGCCGGGAAGTCACCCAGGTAGCGGCGGCGGGTGGCCCAGCGGGCCTCGGCCAGCGGGTCGGTGTCCAACAGTGCGGTCAGCACCTCGTCCACGTTGGACATGTCCCGGCGCAGCACGTAACCCGACCCGGCCAGCGGGAACCGCTCCACGAACCGGTCGCCCTCGTCGCCCATGTCGGTGACCGCGTACGGCTTGCCGGAGTAGAGGAAGTCCGAGATCACGCCGGACACGTCGGAGACCAGCGCGTCGGAGGAGTTGACGCACTCGGTCAGGCTCAGCTCCCGGGCCGCCGCGCCGACCACGTGCTGGCGGCCGGTGCGGGCCCGGTCGGCGACGAGCAGCTCGGTCAGGCGGCCCAGCTGGCGGGCCGACGCCGGGTTCTGCCCGGTGTACGGGTGGGCCCGCAGGATCACCGTCGCGCCGCGCTCCAGCAGCCGGTGCAGCAGCTCCTCGGCCACCGGCAGCGAGCAGTAGTCGGCGTCGGCGTGGTGCCCGGTCCAGGTCGGCGTGTACAGCACCGTCGGGTGCGCCAGCCCTCGCGCGGGCTCCGGGCGTACCTCGATCGACTCGACCTGCGGGCGACCCACCACCACGAACTTGTCCGCCGGGATCTGCACCCCGGCGCGGCCGTACCTGTCGATCGCCGCCTGCCCGGCCACGAAGATCCGGTCGAAGATCCCCGACACCGGGTTGGCGCTCGGCGCCTTGTCGCTGTCGCCGTGGTGCAGCTGGATGTGGGTGAGCTGGGTGAAGCGGACGCAGTGGCTGTTCTTCGCACCGTGGTTGACGTAGAACGCCACTCGCAGGCTCGGCACCAACGCCTCGTCCAGCGCACCCAGGGTGGGGCAGTAGACCACCGGCGCGTCGGTGGCCGCCGCGATCGGGGCCAGGAACTCCGGCTCGCGCAGCACGACCAGGAACGGCCGGCCGATCCGTTCCAGGTACGGCAGCCACATGGTGACCTGGTATTCGGACCCGGGGGGCGCGGAGAAGTAGAGCAGGAACTCCGGCTGGTACCGGCGCAGCGCGGCGGCCACCGATCCGCCGCCGGCCCTCGGCCGGAACCGCCGCCGGGCCAGGTCCAGTGCGACCGCGCCGGCGCCCGCGCCGACCAGCAGGCTGGCGGCGAGCGCCACGCCGGCCGGCAGGGCGAGCGCTGCGGCGAGCGCCAGGGCGGCGAGCAGCCCGAGCAGGGCCGTGCCGAGCCGGTCGGCGATCAGCGGCGTCCACGCGCGGACCGGCAGGTTGACCGTCCGGATCTCCAGACTGCCGGCGGTGCGCAGCGGCCCCACCAGCAGCACCAGCCCCAGCAGGACCAGCCCGGTGGCGACCAGCGCGAGGTTGAGCCCGTCATCCAGTCGTCGGGAGTAACCGGCCAGGATCGCGGCGGCGATCAACGTGGTCTCCGCCACGAGGTCGGCGCTGGGCCGGATCCGCTGCTCGGCGGCCGAGGCGGCCAGCGCGGCGACGGCCAGTGCCAGCCCCCAACCGGTGGCGCCGGTGAGCGCCAGCACGACAAAGGCCAGCACGGCCAACCCGGTGGTCAGGCACCGGGCGGCCAGCTTTCGGACCAGTTCGCCGCGCATGTCGCTCCGTTCGTGGTTCCGCAGCCGTCGGCGTCAGTTCGTGGACGTCGCGCCGGCCGGTGCCTCGACCCGACCCGACCCGGCCTGGGTCGGCACGCTCGGCGTGGGCCCGTCACCGGGCGCCCGGCGTACGTCGATCACCTGACCGGTCAGGTCGGAGATCAGCACGTCCAGCGACGACTGGGCGACGGCCTCCGCGGCGAGCAGGGTGTGCTCCGGCTCCTCGCCGAAGGCCCGCGTCCGCATCGGGGTGGCGGTGCGCTCCGGGTTGATGCAGTTGACGCGGACGCCGACGTCGGCCCACTCGTCGGCGAGCGCCTGGGTGAGGTTGACCAGGGCGGCCTTGGTGGCCGAGTAGAGCGCGTAGCGGGCCCGGCCCCGGGTGTAGGAGCTGGAGGTGTAGAGCAGCAGCTGGCCCTTGGTCTGCTGGAGGTAGGGCAGGGACTGGCGGGCGATGGTCACCGGGCCGACGAAGTTGACCTGGAGCAGCCGGTCCATGGTCTCCTCGTCCATCTCGGCGAGGGCGCCCTTCTCCAGGATGCCGGCGGTGACCACCACGTGGTCGATCCGGCCGGTGGCCTCGAAGGCGGTGGTCAGCGCGGCCTCGACGTCCTCGGCCCGCTCCACGTGGGTGCCGGTGCTGGAACGGCTGAACGGGAAGACCTGGGCGCCGTAGCGTCGGGCCAGCTCGGTCAACTCGTGGCCGATGCCGTAGCTGCCGCCGAACACCACGATGGTGCGGCCGGTCAGCTCCTCGCTGTAGCTGCGGTGGTCGGTCAGCCGGGGCGCCTGCGCCGCGGCGAGCTGGAAGAGCTTGTCCGCCAGGTGCACGTCGACCGGGTGGGTGACCTTGATGTTCTCGTCCGAACCGTCGATCACCTTGATCGGGGTGCCGGGGAGGTAACGCAGCACCACGCCGCAGTCGTCGGTGGCGGCGAAGTCCCTGTCGTCCTCGGCGATCCGGTACGCGGCACGGATCGTGGGGGAGCGGAACGCCTGCGGGGTCTGGCCCCGGCGCAGCCGGGAGCGCACCGGGATGTCGGTGATGCAGTCGTTGTCGTCGACCTGGATGATCGTGTCCGCGGAGGGGATGGCCACGTCGACGGCGTCGTAGCTCCAGAGCGCGTTGACGCACTCACGCACGATCCGGCCGCTGAGTAGCGGGCGCACCGCGTCGTGGAAGAGGATGTTGCAGTCTTCGGGGCCGACCGCGTCCAGAGCGATCCGGGTGGTGGCGTTGCGGGTGTCACCGCCCTCGATCACCTTGGTGACTTTGCGCAGGCCGGCCTTCTCGACGATCTGCCGGGCGTCCTCGACGTGGCCGGTGGCCATCAGCACGATGATCTCGTCGATCTCCGGTGCCGTCTCGAAGACCGCCAGGGTGTGCTCGATGATCGGCTTACCGGCGATCTTCAGCAGCTGCTTCGGGATGCCGAGACCCAGCCGCGTCCCGGTGCCTCCGGCCAGAACCACCGCCACTGTCCGCGAGGGCCGCCATGGCGTCGGGGTCTCCGCTTCGGCGTCCGGGCCAGTGGTCTGGTCCTGCGTCATTGCCGGATCCTCACTCTCAGGGATGCGTTAACGGAAGGTTCCGCCCGAGCGGCGACGGAATGAACCTTAACGCGCGGACCGCGCCGCCCCAACGCGGGCGACGCGGTCCTCGGGTGCCATGTCGATGCCGGACGTTCGACGGAACTCTACTTGCTGTTCGCGTACGCCTCGTACGCCCGGATGACCTCGTCGGTGGGGCCGTCCATTCGGATGACGCCCGATTCCAGCCAGATCGTCCGTTCGCAGGTGTCGCGTACCGAGGAGAGCTGGTGGCTGACCAGGAACACCGTCCCCGCGCCCTCCCGCAGCTCCCGCACCCGCTGCTCGCTGCGCCTGCGGAAGCCCTTGTCGCCGGTGGCGAGCGCCTCGTCGATGAGCAGCACGTCGTGCTTCTTGGCGGCGGCGATGGAGAACCGCAGCCGGGCCGCCATGCCGGACGAGTACGTCCGCATCGGCAGGCTGGCGAAGTCACCCCGCTCGTTGATCCCGGAGAAGTCGATGATCCCCGCGGCCTGCTTGGCCACGTCATCGGGGTGCATGCCCATTGCCAGGCACCCGAGAACGACGTTGCGCTCCCCGGAGAGGTCGTTGAGCAGGGCGGCGTTGACGCCCAGCAGCGACGGCTGCCCCTGGGTGTGGATGGCGCCCCGGTTGACCGGCAGCAGGCCGGCGATGGCCCGCAGGATGGTGGACTTGCCGGAGCCGTTGCTGCCGATCAGCCCGATCGCCTCGCCCCGGTACGCGGTGAAGGAGATGCCCTTGACCGCGTGCACCTCCCGGACGTTCGGCGCGTGGGTGCGCTTGACCAGCCGGCGCAGCGCCGCCACCGGCGTGGTGCCACCGGCCGCGCCCTGGTGCACCCGGTAGATGATGTGCGCGTCGTCCACGACCACTGTCGGGATGCGCTCCTGGGTCCGGGTCATCGTCGCGCTCGCCTCGATGGGGGCGTCGAAGTGCTCAACCACGGCCGTACTCCTGTTCGCCGCGCCAGAAGTAGATGAAACCGCCGATGCCGGCCACCAGCGCCCAACCGGCGCCGACCAGCCAGAGCTGGGTCAGCGACTCGTTGAGCAGCGGTGCCTCCTCGAGCAGCGTGTACCGCGCCAGCTCGATGTAGACCAGGAGGGGGTTGTACTGCACCAGCGTCGTCGCCCAGCCGGGCAGCCGGTCGAAGAGGCTGACGCTGTAGAGGACGCCGGAGCCGTACATCCAGGTCCGCATGATGAACGGCATGACCTGCTTCAGGTCGCTCGACTTGGCGCCCAGCCGGGCCACCAGCAGCACCACACCGGCGTTGAACACCGCCTGCAGCAGCAGCGCCGGCACCAGCAGCAACCACTCCCAGGTGAGTGGCTCGCCGGTGACCAGAACGATGCCGATCAGCACCACCATCGAGGCCAGCAGTTGCTGGAACTGGGTGATCGTGGTGGACAGCGGCAGGCTGGCCCGGGGGAAGTGCAGCGCCCGGATCAGCCCCAGGTTGCTGCTGATCGACTGGGTGCCGGCCAGGACCGCGCTCTGGGTGAAGTTGAAGATGAACAACCCTGTGGTCAGGTACGCGATGAAGTTCGGGATGCTGTTCTGTGCGAGCACCACCCCGAAGATCAGGTAGTAGACCGCCGCGTTGGTCAGCGGGGTGAGCACCTGCCAGAGTTGACCCAGCTTGGCGTTGCTGTACGAGGCGACGAGCTTGGCGTTGGCGTACGCGGCGATGAAGTGCCGGTAGGCCCATAGTCGGCGGCTGTACTCGACGAGGCTGGGTCGCTCACCGGCGACCCGTAGCCCGTGCCGAGCGGCCAGCTGCGCCTGGGTCAGGCCCGTGGCGGGGTCGACCAGCGCGGTGGTGGCCATGGAAATGGCGCTCCGATCTTTCGTGCAGACGGGGGTTGCTCGCGACGATCGAATCCTAGTGGGAAATTTGCGCGGGGCGCCGCCTCGTCGCTGCGAGGACAGTAGTCCGAAACACGTCGGGACGCAACCGTACCGTCGTTGCGCTACGCTAGCCGGCGTGACCTGCGATAAGAGCCCTCGATGACTACCGAAAAGAGGCGGGCGCCGGCCGGCGCCGCAGTGCTGCGGGACGAGATCACCACGGCGATCCGCCGCGCGCTGATGCAGGAACTCGCCGCGGTCGGCTACGGCCGGCTCTCCATCGAGGCGGTGGCCCGGCGGGCCGGCGTCAGCAAGACGGCGGTCTACCGACGGTGGAGCTCGAAGCTCGACCTGGTGCTGGAGATGGTCGCCGCCGCGGCACACGGCAAGCTCCCCGCCCTGGACACCGGCACGCTGCGCGGTGATCTCGCGTTGCTTTTCCAGGCGGTGGCGCACGCGCTCCGGCACCCACTGGCGTCGCAGATCATCCCGGACCTGCTGGCCGAGGCCGCCCGCAACCCCAGCATCGACTCCACCCTGCGTCAGGTGCTGCATGCCCGGCAGCAGGAGATCGGCGGTCGCCTGGTGACCCGTGCCGTGCAGCGTGGCGAACTGCCCGCCGACACCGAGCTGGACGCCGCCATCGACCTCGTCGTGGGTCCGCTCTACTGGCGGCTCGCCATCGCCCGTCTCCCGCTCACCGACGGTTACCTCGACAACCTGGTCGAATCCGTGGCGGCCGGGCTCGGCGCCGACAGCGTCCTGCCCCGTCCCCGGGCGGCTCCGATCTCGGGCTGACCACGCCGGCGACACCCGCCAGACGCAAAACGGTTCAGCTACCGGTCTCCGCTACGCTGCCCCATTGACACCCGGCCGTCACCGTGCCGAAGCCCGCCCTGCTCCCCAGACGAGAAGGACACCCGTGGCCAACGTCGACAGCATCGCCGTCGCGCCCACCGGTTCGGACCCAGCACCGAGGTCCGACCAGGCTCCCCAGCCCCCCGACGGCTCCGGCCGGGCCCCGGCAGCCCGGGTCCGCGCGCTGGTCGCGGCCGCACCGGTGCTGCTTACCGATGGCGCCGTGGTGGCGTTCGCGCTCTGGACCGTTCTCTATCACCTGGCCTTCCTGTTCGGCCTGGCGCCGTCGACGACGTTCCTGATCTGGATCGGCGGCTGCCTGGTAGCGCTCGGCGGTTCGCTGTGGTGGCGCCGCCGGGGCCGTGCGTCGGCCGCCGCGGGTCGTGTTCGTGAGGCCGTCGAGGGCGCCGCCCCGGCGTATCCGCGTCCTCTGCTCGCCCTGGTGCTCGGCGCGGGCACGGTCGCCGCAGTCACGGCGGGGCTGACCACGGTCGACGACGGCGTCGGGGAAGGAATCCCGTGGTGGATCCCGGGTGGCTTCGGCGCTCTCGCCGCGGCGGGGGCCATGTTCCTCGTCCGGCGTCGCTGGCTCGCAACCCCGGCCGGCGACGCCCCGGCGGCCGCCGCGACCCCGCTCTCGTCGGCGTACGCCCTGATCGTTGCCGTCCTGGCCGCAATCTCGGGGCTCTTCTTCGCCCGCAACTCCGTCGACGACGCCTTCTTCCTCGGTAAGTCGGTCTGGGTGGCGGAACGCGACGAGGTGCCACTGCGGGATTTCCTGTTCACCGACGGCGTCGCACCCGCGATGAACTCCCAGCCGCCAGTGCCCTCGATCGAGGTCTTCTACGGCGCCTTTGCCCACGTCTTCAACCTGCACGCCGCCTCCGCCACGTGGTACATCGTGACGCCGGTCATGTCTGTCGTGGCGGTGCTGGCCCTGTGGCGGCTGGTGCAGCGCTGGGCGCCGCGCCGGGCCGTGCTCGCCTTCACTGTCGCTGTGGCCTACCTCTACCTGGTCGCCGGCGAGGACGCTGCCCTCGGCACCTTCCACCTGACCAGGCTGCACCAGGGCAAGACCATGTTCGTGGCGGCAGTCGTTCCGCTGATGTGGGTCTACCTGACCGAGTGGTTCGACTCGCGGTCCCGCCGAGCGCTGATACTCGTCGCAGCGCTCTCCATCGTGGCCACCGGCCTCTCCACCACCTCCGCCATCGTCCTTCCGCTGCTGGTCGGCGGCGCGGTGTTCGCGATGATGCTGGTCGGCCGGTGGCGGGACGCGATCCTGGCTGGGGCGGCGGCGCTGGTCTACCCCATCGGCGCGACGATCTGGTCGCGGCTCAACGCCGGTCCGATCACCGAGAATGCCGCCGCGGCCTTCTACGACGCCGAGGTCACCTACCGGCGGACAATCCTGTTCGGTGTGCTCGGCGTGATCGGTGGCCTGGCCTTGTGGCTCGGTCCCCTGATCGCTCGTCGGCGGACGCCCCAACTGCTCGTCGCAGGCAGCACACTGGCGATGAGCGTGCTGCTCTTCCCCGGTGTCCTCGAGGCGCTCAACAGCCTGACCGGCATCGGCGTCGTGCTCTGGCGGATGCCGTGGATGTTCGCCCTCCCGGCGGTGATCGGCATCCTCTGCACCGTCGACCTGCCGCGCCTGCGGGTGTTCGGGAGCGCCGCGATCGCGGCGGCACTGGTCGCCAGCTTCGCCCTCTTCGGCACGCCCATGTGGTCGCCGAAGAGCTATGTGACAGTGCACGAACAGCCGGTCTGGAAGCTGCCCCAGCAGCGCAAATCGATCGTCTTCTGGATGACCCGGCTCGATCGGCCCGACGGCGTGGTGCTGGCTCCGTCCACCCTCATGCACACCGCTCCGATGGTGACCAGCAGGATGCGGGTGGTCAGCCCCAACGACCGCTACCTGCCTGACTATGGCATCGACTCGCCGTTCGCTCAGGACCGGCTGAAGTTGGTCGCGCTCGCCAACGGCAAGCCCGAGCTCGCGCCGGTGCCTGAGCTGGCCGGAGCGATCGAGCGGCTCAATGTCACGACGATCTGTGTCTACACGAGTAACCAGGTGGCCCGGGACCTGGCTCCGCAGTTGGGTTTCAAGCAGTTCGCCACTCGCGGGCGGCCGGGAGCGATGACCTGCTTCCGTCGCGGATGAGGCCTGGCGCCCACGCCCGTTCACAACGCGTGACGGAGCGCGCTGGACCGTATGGGTAGCGAAGTTTCTAACCGGAGAGGGCATTGATACCTCAGCGGCATCCCGATGTCCCCTCGCGTTAAGGTCATAGGTGCGCGAACGGCACGTAGGGGATTCGGCCGCCGCCGTGCGGGCTGTCATGCGGGAGTTCAGACATGGGTTGAGGCTGCCAGGCTGTCGACAGCTGTCCAGTTCTGCGGCAGTCACTCAGGGTGATGGGCGGCGAACCGGGCGCCACGCCTCAGTCTGCCCTCCTCGGGTAATGCCGTGACGAATCCAGGCCCTGCCCGTAAACGATCTAGTAGGGAGCGAAATTCGTTGTTCGGCACGTTGACAGGACGCCTCGGAGTGGCCGCCCAGAGTGCGCTACTGGTACTGGCCTACCTGGTCATGCTCGTCGGCGGCGTATTCGGTTGGATCGGCCTGTTCGCCGTCGCCGGGTTGGCCGCCATCATCGGCGAGTTCGCCGTCGCCCGCTGGTCACCGCCGTCCCAGCTGCTGTTGGAGAAGGTGGGCCTGCACTGGTCGTACCGACAGCTGACCCGGGACCTCGCCGCCGTGTTGCTGGTCGTCGCCGAGGTGCGGCTCAGCGGCGGCGAGTTGACCCTGCTGCTCGTACTGCCGGCCGCGGTGTGGGTCGTATCGGTCTTCGCCGGTGCGTTCTCCACCATGATCGAGCGTCGTAACCCGCTCTCCGCCATGGTGCGCAACATCGAGCTGGGTCCACTGTCGAGCACCCCCCAGCCGCCCGCCTGGGCGGCGGCGGTCGCCGGCGACCGGATGCCCCTGCTCAACCTGCTGCTGGTGCCGGCCGGCGTGGCCGCCGCGGTGCAGCACGACGCGACGCCGTTCTTCGTGGCCGCCGCGGTGGCGGTGGTGGCGACCGGTCTGGTGGGCGCCATCATCGCGCTGACCTGGCTCCGGGGTCGGGGCGCGGGGCAGGGCCCGCTTCTGCCGGCGGTCCAGCGTTGGCTGGACAACTACCGGCCGGAGGTGGGGCTCTACTTCGCCGGTCCGGCAAAGGACGTCTACCAGGCGAACATGTGGCTCGCCCCGACCGAGGCGCTGCAGCAGCGCGCGGTGGTACTGATGCGCAGCCGGGAGGCATTCCTGGAGCTGGCCGACACCCGGCTGCCGGTGATCTGCGTACCGGCCGGGGTCGACTTCATGAACCTCGACCTCGGCGGCCTCCGCGCGGCGCTCTACGCCGCCAACGTCGGCGCGAACATCCACATGCTCCGCGAGCCGGGTACGAAGCACGTCTTCGTCGGGCACGGCGACAGCGACAAGCAGGCCAGCGTCAACCCCTACAGCAAGGTGTACGACGAGGTCTGGGTCGCCGGTCTGGCCGGTCGGGAGCGCTACGCGCGGGCCGGCGTGGGTGTGCTCGACTCGGACATCGTCGAGATCGGTCGGCCGCAGCTCGCCGGGGTGCACACCTTCGGCGCCGAGTCGGTGGACCGGCCGTTCACAGTGCTCTACGCGCCCACCTGGGAGGGCTGGCTCGACGACGACCCGTACCACACCTCGCTGGTGCTGATGGGTGAGCGGATCGTCAAGGGGCTGCTCGTCACGAATCCCCGGGTCCGCCTGATCTACAAGCCGCACCCGCTCACCGGGTCGCGGTCCAAGGCGGCGAAGGCCGTGCACGAGCGGATCCTGACGGCGATCCGTGCCGCCGGCGGCAACCCGGACGCGTCCTCGCTGGACGGCACCGCGCACCTGGTGGTCACCGGCCGCACGCCGGCGCTGTTCGACTGCTTCAACCAGACCGACCTGCTGATCAGCGACGTGTCCAGTGTGGTGTCCGACTTCGTGCAGAGCCAGCGGCCGTACGTGGTGGCCAACCCGGCCGGCCTGTCCGAGGACGAGTTCCGCCGCGAGTACCCGACGGCTCGGGCCGCGTACCTGCTCTCCAAGGACTGCGGCGAGCTGGAGAAGATCGTGACGGTCACCCGGGCCGGTGACGACCCGATGACCGAGGCCCGCCGGGACCTGAAGACCTACCTGCTCGGCCCCGCCGAGGCGAACCCGATGGACCGGTTCCAGCAGGAGATCGACCGGCTCTGCCACTGAGCTCCGTCTCCACGGCATCGCGCCCGGCCCGACACTGTCGGGCCGGGCGCGGCCGTGTCAGGCGGCTACCTGGTCAGCCCAGCAGGGCGGCTACCGCATCGGCGGCCGGAAGGTCCGCCGGCAACGCCCGCGCCTCGACCACCGCCGCGACCGGCAGCGGGCCGTACACGTGGGGGAAGAGTTGCCCGCCGCGCGACGGCTCCCACCGCAGCGCGTCACCCAGTAGCTCCTCCTCGACGCTGAGCACTGTCAACCCGGTGGCCCCGGTGAAGTGTCGCCGCGCCGTCTCCACCACCTGGTCGGCCCCGGAGAGGTGGATGAACCCGTCCTGCCGGTCCACGGCGGAGCCGGCGAAGGCGCCGGCGGCGAGGGCGTCGTCCCATTCCGCGTTCGACAGCAGTTTGTAGATCATCACAGCAGCGTACGGGGCCGCCGGGGGCGCGCTCGCCCGGTTTTCGCCGGTACCGCCGCGCCCGTCGCCTCCCGCCGGGCATGCTCAGGTCAAGGGCCGCGGAGGGATGGGCGATGCAGAGCTACGACGATGACTGGACCGACAGCCAGCGTGCGCTGTACGACGAGTGTTACCGGGCCGGCGGCGAGTGGGCCGAGGACCCGGACACCCCGTCCGACGACGTACAGCACGTGATCAACCTGGCCGAGGCGGACGACGACGCCTTCCAGGACGCCGAGATCGACTTCCCGCCTCTGGTCGACGCGGTCACCCAGGCCGGCGGGGTCAACGTCACAAGCGTGCCGGCCAGCCACGAGGACCCGGGCTTCCGCGGCTTCACCGACGGCGTCCGGGACGCCGTCGCCGACGACACCTTCGGCCTGTAGCGGCAGGTAGCCCGCCCAGCGCGGGCGGGTGGCCTCCCGGTCCGCGCGCGCTTCTGCCACCATTCGCAGAACAGCGCTGCGACGGACGGGGGCACGGGTGCGGATCCTGCTGGTGGAGGACGACCGCCGGGTGGCCGCCGCGCTGTCCTCCGCCCTGACCCGCCGGGGGTACGAGGTCGAGCACGCGGCCACCGTCGCCGCCGCGCTCTCCGCCGCCCCGTGCGACCTGGTGCTGCTCGACCTGACCCTGCCCGACGGGGACGGCACCGACCTGTGCCGGGAGCTGCGTCGGCGCAGCAGTCAGCTCGGCATCATCGCGGTGACCGCCCGGGGTGAGGAACGCGACCGGGTGCTGGGTCTGCGCCTCGGCGCGGACGACTACGTGGTCAAGCCGTTCTCGATGGTGGAGTTGCAGGCCCGGATCGAGGCGGTGCTGCGCCGCGCCGCGAACGCCGCGCCGGAGCGGCACCTCATCGAGGCCGGGTCGGTCCGCATCGACGTGGCCGCGCGGACGGTGACCGTCGACGGCCGGGCCGTCACGTTGACCCGCAAGGAGTTCGACGTGCTCCTCTCGCTGGCCCGCCAGCCCGGGGTGGCGGTGCCCCGGGACCGGATCCTGCTCGACGCCTGGGGCACCACCTGGGCCGACCGGCACACCGTCGAGGTGCACGTCGGGTCGCTGCGCGGCAAGCTCGGCGACGCCCGGCTGGTGGAGACCGTGCGCGGCGTCGGCTACCGGCTGCGCGACGCGTGAGGAGCTGACGTGCGCCGTCGCCTGGTGATCAGCTATCTGCTGCTGATGGTCCTCGTCCTCATCGCGTTGGAGACCCCACTGGCCGCCACCATGGCCAGCCGCGAGACCGAACGAGTCCGTGCCGACCGGCTCGCCGACGCCACCCGGTTCGCCTCGCTGGCCGGGCCGGCGTTGCGTGACGGCGGGCCCGGCCCGATCGAGTCGGAGCTGACCAGCTACGACAACCTGTACGCGATCGGCGCCGCGATCGTCGACCGGGATCGGAAGATCCCGGTCTCGTCGCCGAGGTGGCAGCCCAGCCCGGGGACCGCCACGGTGCTGGACGTCGCGCTGTCCGGGCAGCAGACCAGCGCCCCCGAGTCGGTCTGGCCCTGGACGACCGACCCGGTGGTGGTGGCGGTGCCGATCAACGACGGAGGTGAGGTGCTCGGCGCGGTCGTGATCGTGACCCCGGCCGGCCCGATCCGCCGAGCTGTCGTCGCGTGGTGGCTGCTGCTCGCCCTGGCCGGCCTGCTCGCCGTGCTGGCCTGTGTGCTGACCGCGTTCGGGCTGGCCGGTTGGGTGCTGCGCCCGGTCACCGAACTGGACGCGGTCACCCACGAGATCGCCGAGGGCGACCGGGGCGCCCGGGTGCAGCACCGGCTGGGACCGCCCGAGCTGCGCCGCCTCGCGGCCAGCTTCAACCACATGGCCGACGTGGTGTCCGACGTGATGGACCGGCAGCGCGCCTTCGTCGCGCACGCCAGCCACCAACTGCGCAACCCGCTCACCGCGCTGCGGCTGCGGGTGGAGGAGTTGGGGCCCAGCCTCACCGACCCGGACGGTCGGTCCGAGCATCGGCTGGCCCTGGAGGAGACCGACCGGCTCGCACTGGTGCTCGACGCCCTGCTGACCCTCGCCCGGGCCGAACGGGAGGAGAACGAGCGCGTCACAGTGGACGCGGTAGCGGTGGCCGCCTCCCGGGTGGCCGCGTGGGCGCCGCTGGCCCGGCACCGGTCGGTCGCGTTGCGGCTGGCCACCACCGACGCCCCGGCGTACGCCCAGACCGTGCCGACCGCCGTCGACCAGGCGCTGGACGCGCTCATCGACAACGCGGTGAAGTTCAGCGGGGCGGGCGGGGCGGTGACGGTGACCGTGGCCCGCCGCGACGGCGGGGTGGCGCTGGAGGTTCGCGACTCCGGCCCCGGCATGACCGAGAGTCAGCTCGGCCAGGCGACCGAGCGGTTCTGGCGGGCCCCGGACGCGCAGAACGTGGACGGCGCGGGGCTCGGCCTGACCATCGCCGCCGTGCTCGTCGACGCGTCGGACGGGCGGTTGACAATGCGTCCGGGGGAGTCGCGGGGGCTGGTCGCCGCCCTGTGGTTCCCGACGCCGGCCGTTGCGGTGGAGCCGGCGGAGGAGGAACCGGCTGCCGACCTGCGACCCAGCCCGGCGCTTTGAGGCCCGGCCGTCACGGTTTGGTGGCGCGGTACCAGGCGGCGGCCCCCGGGTGCAGCGACAGCGGCGCGGTGACGATCGCCGAGCGGGGGCTCATCCGTCCCGCCGCCGGATGGGCGGCGGCCAGTTCGGCGCGACGTTCCATCAGCAGCCGGGTCACCTCGCGGACCAACGGCTCCGGCAGGTCGGTCCGGACGATCAGATAGTTCGGGTCGGCCACCGTGGTCACCGCGTCCACGCCGTACACCGAGCGGGGGATGTCCCGGGAGACGTAGACCTGGCCGTAGCGCGAGCGCAGCGGCTCGGTCCACTCGCTGAGGTCCACGATCCGGATGGCGCTGGCCTCGGCCAACTCCTCGATGCCCCGGACCGGCAACCCGCCGGAGAAGAAGAACGCGTCGATCCGCCCGGAGCGCAGCGCCATCACCGAGTCATCCAGACCGAGCCGTTCGCGGCGCACCTCGTCACCACCGAGGCGGGCCACCTCCAGCAGTCGGGTCGCGGTGATCTCGGTGCCCGAGCCGGGCGCGCCGACGGAGACTCGCCGGCCGCGCAGGTCGGCGACCCCGCGGACCGGGCCACCGCTCGTGGTGACCAGGTGCAGTTGGTCGTCGTACACCCGGGCGACGGCGTTGACAGTGGGGCTTCCCGCCGTGCTGGTGGGCAGCACGTCGGCCTGGGTGAAGCCCAGCTCGGCCCCTCCGGAGCCGACGAGCTGGACGTTCTCCGCCGAGGCGGCGGTGATCACCACGCTGGCCCGTACGTCGGGGAGTTCCCGGTTGAGGATGGCCGCCAGGGACTGCCCGAACGCGTAGTAGACAGCGGTGGGGCTGCCGGTGGCGATCCGGATCGACGTCGGCTCGGTCGGGGTGTCCCGGCAGCTGGCGACGGCCAGGTTCGCGATCAGCAGCACCGTCGACAGGGCGGCCAGGCCGGCGCGGCTGGACGGGGTACGACTCACGCGGTGCACTGTGCGCCGTCGGGCGGGTGCGCGCAAGCCCGGGTCGGCGACGTCCCGGACGATCGGAACCCGATCAGCAGACCGGGCGACCTGCCGGTGCCACGACCGCGCCCCGCGCCGAGGCCGGGCTCACCCCGCGCGCCGGCTCCAACGCCGCGCTGCGCAGGATCCGCTGCCGGTCCGGGCCGTCGGCCACGCTGACCAGGAAGCAGCCCGTGCCGGGGCGGAGCCGGGCCGGCACGTCGAGCACGGCCGCTCCCCGGATCAGCACCGCGGCCAGCTCCCGGTCGGTGAGCCGGACACCGAGGATGTGCCGGCGGACGTGCCGCCCGGCGGCCAGCAGCGCGGAGCGCCAGGCCGCCTCCGCCAGCCGGGTCACCAACCGCCGGCGGGCCGGCGAAGCGCCGGGCAACGGCCCGCCGAGCAGCTCGCGCCGCCCCTGCCACCAACCCGCGTCCAACATCCGGGTGTACGCGCCCTGGTGCTCGCGGGGCACCCACAGCCGGTGCAGTTCGTAGCGGCGGCGCAGGCCACCGACGGCCACCTCGTGGGTGACCGGGATGTCCAGCCGGTTGAGCAGTTGCCGCATCCGCTGCGCGGCGTCCTCCCTGTTGAACTCCACCCCGGCGGTGTGCTCGGCACGGACCGCGCTGGGCCGGGCGGCGGTCGGTGGAGGTGTGCAGCGCAGCAGGCAGGCGGCCTCGAACGCGTCGCCCAGTGTCAACCAGCCCAGCGGGGATGGGGTGGTCGGGGTGTGGGGCCGGTCGAGCAGGGCGGGTTCGCGGGTCAACGAAGGCTCCCTTGTCGGAGTCTGGGTTGCCTTACCGTGGCCCCTGCCACGCCGTTATGGAACCGGTCCGGCCCAGCCTTGAGCAAATCTTGCGGCTGCGACGCCGCTACAGGTCGGTGACCACCAGATCCACCTGCCGTACGCGGCCCGCGGCGGTGGCCTGCTCCAGCACTGTGTGCTTCAACTCCCGCAGGGTGCCCACCAGTTCCGCGGCGGTGCGCGGCCGGGCGCCGGCGACGAGCAGGTCCCGGACCAGCCGCCCCTTTGTCGCCTTGTTGAAGTGGCTGACCACCGAGCGGACCGGCACGCCGTCGACCTCCCGCTCGTGCAGAACCCGCACGGTGACCGTCCGTTCGGCCAGCTCACCGCGGGGCGTCCAGGTGGCGGCGTACGCGCCGGAGCGCAGGTCGAGCACCGGGCCCCGCCCGGCGGCCTCGTCCACCGTCGGTGTCAGCACCCCGCGCCAGTACGTCGACAGCGCCCCGACGTCGGGCAGGCGAGCGCCGATCGGGCAGCGGTACGGCGGGATCCGGTCGGCCAGCCGGACCACGCCCCACAGCCCGGAGCTGATCAGGATCGACCGGCGGGCCGCCCGCTGCGCCGCGGCCGACAAGGTGGCCAGGTCCAGCGCCTCGTAGAGCACCCCGGTGTAGAGCCGCTCGGCCGGCGCGGTGGCGGCCTCCCGCAGCCGGGCGTTGCGCCGCAGCTCGCCCCGCTGGCCCGCACTGAGGCCGAGCGCTGCCCGGGCGGCCTCCTCGTCCGGCCCGGTGCTCAGCGTCACCAGGGCGTCCAGCACCCGCTCGCGGGCCGGGTTCAGCGCGGGTAGCGAGAGCCGGTCCGGCGTCCAGCGCCGTCCGGTGCCGGCGTCGGCCTTCCCCTCCGAGGGCGGCAGCAGGATGAGCATGGGTCTCCTCGACGGGCGAAACGGCGGCGCCCCACGCGCCGGCCCGGCCAGCGTACGACCAGCCCCTACCGCCAGGGCCGTACCGGGGTGTCGGGGTGGTACACGCGATAGCCGCCGACCTCCCGCACCGGCGAGGCGTCGGCCCGGTCGGCGAGCAACCGGCGCAACCGCCGGTCCATCGGCGAGTCGACAGCCACCACGTAGCCGGGCCGCTCGGCCCGCCCCACCTGCCGCCAGTACGGCCGGTAGCGGTTCTGCCCCGGCGACAGGTCCCCGTCGAGCACCCCGCAGATCACCGACTCGTCCGTGTTGAAGATCAACCGGTTGCAGGTCCAGTAGTCCCCGTACACCTCGTGGGGTCCGTCGGCGCGCAGCGCGGCGGCCAACTCCCGGGCCTGGCGCTCCTCGGTCCGCGACGCGGCGGTGCCGGTGGCCGCGAAGAGCACTGTGACCACGAGCGTGGTCACTGTCAGCGCGGCCAGTACGGCGGCGGACAGCGCGCCGGTGAATCGCCCCAGCACGCTGCTGGTGCCCCGCCAGGCGGTCAGCGCCGCCACCCAGAGTGGCCAGAGCACCGCCGGCAGCGACAGTTGCAGCACCGACAGGTAGCGGGCGTTGTCCAGCGGGCTGGTCGCGGCGAGCGGGCTGCGCACGTACGACAGCAGTGTCAACGCCGCGCCGGCGATCAGCGCGAGCTGCACGACCGGCCCGACCCGCTCCCCGCGCGGCGCCCCGGCCGCCCGGCGGTACGCGAGCACCGCGAGTGCCGCGCCGGCCACCAGCAGCACCGGGTACAGCACGCCGAACCACTGTTGCCAGCGTCCGCAGCCGTCCACCGGGCAGAGCCCGTGCGCCAGGGGCACCCCCTCCAGCAGGCCGCCCCGGATCCGGTCGGACCACGGCGGCTGCGGCCCGGCCTTGGTGCTGACCTCCCGGAACACCGTCAGCGAGTCGTCGCCGGGCCCGGCCCGCAGGTTGTCGACGATCATCGGGGCCACGCCGACGACCACCCCCGCCACCAGCAGCAGACCGGACCAGCCGAGCAGCTCCCGCCGCACCGCCCACACCAGGGCCAGCCCGGCCACCGCGAGGTACGGCAGGATCAGCCAGTCCGACCAGACGGCCAGCCCGACGAGCAGCCCGAACAGGCCGACCGCGAGCCGTCGGCGGTGGACCGTGCCGGCGGCCAACCCCACGGTGATCAGCAGCATCAGCAACACGGCCGGCTTCACCTCCGGCCGCCCACCGACGACGGTGAGCTGGTCGCGCACCACCCGCTCCGGCCCGAGCGCGAGCAGACCCACCACGAAGGCGGCGAACCACGGGGTGCAGAGCCGACGGGTCAACCGGTGGATCAGGTAGAGGAAGACCGCGTACAGGGCGAGCATCGGCAGCCGTAGCACCGGCCAGCTCGGCCCGGCCACCGCCACCAGGGGAGCGGCCAGGTACGACTCCAACATCCCCATGTAGTGCTGGCCGTAGAGGAAGACCGGGTGTTCCCGCCCCCGCGCGATGTGCAGCGCGGCGAGGCCGAAGGTCGCCTCGTCGCTGTTCGACACCGGCACCGTGAAGAGCGTCAGGACCAGCCGGTAGACGACACCGGCGAGCCCGAACAGCAGCGCGACGAGCGCCGGCCGGTCGAGTCGCGGACGCCGTCGCCCGCGGTGCTGCTCTGGATGCGACACGACCAACGCCCCCGTCGTCGTCCCGACCGGAGTGTTTCACGTTCGGCGGGGCCGCCGAGGTGGATCGGCGGAGCCCGAGTTGGCTCGCGTGGCCGTGGCTGTCGACGTGTGGCAGGGTTGGCGCCGTGCCACCCACTCCCGCCGGCCAACTGGCCGTCACGAACCTGCACCGGGCTGCGCGGATCGAGGACGCCGTGCACCAGCTCGTCCAGCGTCGGCTGCGGCGCACCGGCTGGCGGGTCAACATCGTCGCGTACACCGGCTACGGCGCGCCGGGGTGGGTGCGGGTGATGTGTCGGGTGTTGCTGGGCCGTCCGGACACCCGCCAGCGGGGTCGGCTGGACAAGGTCCGCGGCTGGCGCAGCTTCACCACGCTGCCCAACAAGCACGTCACAGTGACCATCGAGGCCGGCGGGGTGCGGCACGAGACGCAGGCCGACCGGAGCGGGTTCGTGGACACCCTGGTCGAGGCGGACCTGCCGCCCGGTTGGGGCACGGTCCGGCTCAGCGTGCCGGACGCCGAGCCGGTCGACGCCCCGGTGCGCATCCTCGACCCGGAGGTCAAGTTCGGCATCATCTCCGACATCGACGACACGGTGATGGTCACCGCGCTGCCCCGACCGCTGCTCGCCGCGTGGAACACGTTCGTGCTCGACGAGCACGCCCGCGCGGCCGTGCCCGGCATGGCGGTGCTCTACGAGCGGCTGGTCACCGCGCACCCCGGCGCGCCGGTCTTCTACCTCTCCACCGGGGCGTGGAACGTGGCGCCCACGCTTACCCGCTTCCTGTCCCGGCACCTCTACCCGGCCGGGCCGCTGCTGCTCACCGACTGGGGCCCGACCGCCGACCGCTGGTTCCGCAGCGGGATGGAACACAAGCGGGTCACCCTCGCCCGGCTGGCCCGGGAGTTCCCCGACGTGCGCTGGCTGCTCGTCGGCGACGACGGCCAGCACGACCAGGAGATCTACCGGGAGTTCGCCGCCGCCCACCCGGAGAACGTCGCCGGAGTGGCGATCCGCCGGCTCTCCCCGACCCAATCGGTGCTGGCCGGCACCCTGCCCGCCCCGGCCGGCCGCCCGTCGTCGGGGCCGGTGGGGCAGAAGTGGTTGTCCGCCCCGGACGGCGCCGGCCTGTGGCAACTGCTGCGCGACGCCGGCCTGGTCTGACCGCCGGTCACGTTGACGGGTCCTCGGCGCCCCGGGCTGCGGTGCCGAGGGACCGACGGAGCATGCTGACCAGTTCTTCGGCGGCGTGGCCGCTGTCGAAATAGGGGTCGGCGAGGCACTCCGACACGATCGCGTCAATGGCCCCGTTGACGATGACGGCGGTGGCCTGCGGGTCGACGCTGGTGCGGTAGTCGCCAGCCGTCCGCGCCGCGTCGATCAGACCGGCGACCGCTTCCCGCCGGCTGCGGGCGTTCGGTGTGTCACCGATGCCGGTCTCCTCGCTCAACGCCTCGACGATCATCCGCGTGTGGTCCGGGTGGTCCCGCAGGTACGCCACCAGGGACCGGACGTAGGCCTCCACGGCGGACGCGCCGGATCGCAACCCGACTTCGGTGCCGACGTACGTGGTGAGGGACTCCAGGACCGAGGCGTAGGCGGATCGCACGACCGCGTCCTTGGACGGGAAGTGGTAGAGAACGGCGGCCTTGGAGATGCCGGCCGCCTCCGCGATCCGGGCGAGTGAGGTGCCCGGATAGCCGTGTCGGGCCACCAGGTCGATGGTCACGCCGATGAGTTGCGCCCGTCGCGCCTGCTCGGTGATCGTGAGTGGCTTGGCGGCGCGGACCTGCGCTGACGTGGCGTCGTTCGGGTGCACCCGCTTACCGTACCGGCCCCTTCGCCACCCGCTCTCTGACCTGACGGTTGTATTTTCTACCATGCGGTTAGTAATCTGACCTCATGGTTATGAATGTCGTGCGGAGGGTGGGCGGGTTCCTGCGCGCGCATCGGAGCGGCCTTCTCCGGGCCGCCGCGGTGCTCGCGGTGATCACTGTGGCGATCGCGTACGCGCTGCGCGACCCGGCGCCCGTCGGCTACTTCACGTCGACGGAGTCCCAGGATCGTTTCGTCAGTGCCTACGGGGAGGCGATGGCGGACCTGCCGGAGCCCGACCGCACCCTCGACGTCCGGACCGGATACGGCGTCGTACGGCTCTACCACTTCAGCGGCGGCACCGACCCGGCGGCCGCGCCCCTGCTGCTTCTGCCCGGCCGGGCGTCGGCGTCACCGGTCTGGGCGGACAACCTGCCGTCGCTGCTGCGGTCGCGCAACGTCTACACAGTCGACCTGCTCGGTGAGCCGGGCATGAGCATCCAGCAGCGCCCCATCAAGGACACGACCGCGCACGCGCAGTGGTTGCACGAGGTCCTGCTGGCGCTACCCGAGCCGACGATCCACCTGGTCGGCGTGTCGTTCGGCGGCTGGACGGCGATGAATCTCGCGGTGCACCGGCCGCAGAAGGTCGGGAGTGTCGTCCTGCTCGATCCGGTCCTGGTCTTCGCTGACCTGTCAACGGAGGTGGTGCTGCGGTCCATCCCGGTGAGCGTCCGCTGGGCGCCCCGATCCTGGCGGGACAGCTTCGCCAGCTGGACGGCGAACGGCGCCCCGGTGGAGGACGTACCGGTCGCCCGGATGATCGAGGCCGGCATGCAGGCGTACGTGGTGAAACTGTCCGCCCCGACACGGCCGTCCGAGGACCAACTCGCGGCGGTCGGCGTCCCGGTGCTCGTCCTGATGGCGGGGAAGTCCCGGCTGCACGACGCGGGCGAGGCCGCGAAGCTGGCCGAGCGGTCCCTGACCCAGGGCACCGTGAAGACCTACCCGGACGCGTCGCATGCCATCAACGGCGAGTACCCGAACGAGATAGCCGCGGACATCTCCGCGTTCCTCAACTGACCGGCGAAGCGCCACAGGCGCCGGCCGGCATGCCCCGGTCGCGTCAGCCCTGACGCAGCCAGACGGCACCGAGCGGCGGCACCTGAAGGGCCGCCGAGGCGACCATCCCGTGCCACGGCACGTCCTCGGCCCGTACCTCGCCGAGGTTGCCCACCCCCGACCCGCCGTAGTGCTGCGCGTCGGTGTTGAGCACCTCCTGCCACGTCCCACCGGCCGGCAGGCCGATCCGGTAGTCATGCAGCGGCTGGGCGGAGAAGTTCGCCACGCACACCAGCGTCGAGCCGTCCGGGGCGATCCGGACGAACGACACTGTGTTGTTGGCGACGTCGTCGCCCGCGATCCAGCGGAACCCGGCCGGTTCGGTGTCCTGGGCCCAGAGCGCCGGGGTGTCCCGGTAGACCCGGTTGAGGTCGCCGACGAGCCGTTGCACGCCGGCGCGGGCCGGGTCGTGCAGCAGGTACCAGTCGAGGCCGCGCTCCTCGCTCCACTCCCGGTCGTCGGCCAGTTCGGAGCCCATGAAGAGCAGTTGCTTGCCGGGATGCGCCCACATGTACGCCAGCAGCGCCCGCACGTTGGCCAGCCGCTGCCAGGTGTCGCCGGGCATCTTGCCGGCCAGTGAGCCCTTGCCGTGCACGACCTCGTCGTGGCTGATCGGCAGCACGTAGTTCTCGCTCCAGGCGTACGCCAGGGAGAAGGTGAGCTGGTGGTGGTGGTGCTGGCGGTAGATCGGGTCCTTCGAGGTGTAGAGCAGGGTGTCGTGCATCCAGCCCATGTTCCACTTGAAGCCGAAGCCCAGCCCCCCGTCGGCGGTGGGGCGGGTGACACCCGGCCAGGCGGTGGACTCCTCGGCGATCATGACGACGCCGGCGTGGTGCTTGTAGACGGTCGCGTTCACCTCCTGCATGAACGCGATGGCCTCCAGGTTCTCCCGACCGCCGTACTTGTTCGGGGCCCACTCGCCGTGGTTGCGGGAGTAGTCCAGGTAGAGCATCGACGCGACCGCGTCGACCCGCAGCCCGTCGACGTGGAACTGGTCGCACCAGTAGAGCGCGTTGGCGACCAGGAAGTTGCGGACCTCGTTGCGGCCGAAGTCGAAGACGTACGTGCCCCAGTCGGGGTGCTCGCCGCGTCGCGGGTCGGGGTGCTCGTAGAGCGGGGTGCCGTCGAAGCGGGCCAGGGCCCACTCGTCCTTCGGGAAGTGCGCGGGCACCCAGTCCAGGAGTACGCCGATGCCGGCGGCGTGCAGCCGGTCGACGAGGTGGCGGAAATCGTCCGGGTCGCCGAACCGGGAGGTCGGCGCGTAGTAGCCGGTCACCTGGTAGCCCCAGGAACCGCCGAAGGGGTGCTCCATCACGGGCAGGAACTCCACGTGCGTGAAGCCCAGCTCGGTGACGTACGCGGTGAGCTGCTCGGCCAGCTCGCGGTAGTCCAGGCCGGGCCGCCACGAACCGAGGTGCACCTCGTAGACGCTCATCGGCTCCTGGTGCGGCTGCCGTTCGGCCCGCCGGGCCAGCCAGTCCGCGTCGTCCCACAGGTACGTCGAGTGGTGCACCACCGAGGCGGTGGCCGGCGGCACCTCGGCGTACGCGGCAAGGGGGTCGGCCTTGTCCCGCCACTGCCCGTCGGCGCCCAGCACCCGGTACTTGTAGCGGGCCCCGACCCGGGCGTTGGGGACGAACAGTTCCCACACGCCGCTGGAGCCGAGCGACCGCATCGGCCAGCCGTCGTCGGGTGACCAGCCGGTGAAGTCGCCGACCACCCGGACCCCGCGGGCGTTCGGTGCCCAGACGCTGAACGCGACGCCCTCGTCGAAGACCCGGGCGCCGAGCGCCTCCCACAGTCGCTCGTGCCGGCCCTCGCGGATCAGGTGCAGGTCCAGCTCACCGACTGTGGGCGGGTAGCGGTACGGGTCGTCGTGGGCGGTGCCGTCGACCTCCACCCGGTAGTCGAGCACGGTGCCGTCGACCTGCGCCTCGAAGACGCCCACGTCGTGCACCCGCTTCATCGGGTGCCGCTCGTCGCCGACGAGCAGCACGACGTCGCCGGCGCCCCGGCGCATCGTGCGGATCGTCGTCGAGGAGTCGGCGGGGTGCGCGCCGAGCAGCGCGTGCGGGTCGTGCGTCGCACCGGAGATCAGCTGGTCCATCGGGCGTCCTTCGGGGCGGCGTCGGTCGGTGCGGGGGCGGACGGGCGGGTGGCCGCTCGGCGCGGCGGGGTCGGAACCGGGCCCGACCGGCGGGGCGGAGTCGGTACGGGAGCTGTCCGTGCGGGTGCTGCCGGTGCGGGTGCCGCCGGTGCGGGCGCTGTCGGCGCGGTGCCACCGGAGAGGTCGTCCGGCACGTCGGCGACGGTGAGGTCCGCCGGCTCGGCGCCCGCCGGCTGCGGCACGCTCGGTGGGGTCGGACGACGCACTGTCAACACGTGCGCGGGTTGCAGGTACGGATCCAGCCGGACCGCGTTGCGCTGACCCCAGTCGTAGCTGGTGCCGGTCAGCTCGTCGTGCACGGTGAACCGCTCGTGCCAGTCGAAGCCGAGCGCCGGCATGTCGAGGGTGGTGTTGCCCCACTGCACGATGCGCGGGTCGAACGAGCAGATCACGATGACCGTGTTGCCGGTCTCCGGGTCGTGCTTGGACCAGCAGAGCAGCGCCGGGTTGTCGATCTCGTGGAAGCGCAGGTTGCGGAGCTGGTGCAGGGCCGGGTTGTCGCGACGTACCCGGTTGAGGATGGTCAGGAACGGCGCCAGCGAGCGACCCTGCGCCTCGGCGCCGGCCCAGTCCCGGGGGCGCAGCTCGTACTTCTCGTTGTCCAGGTACTCCTCGGCGCCCGGCCGGGCCACGTGCTCGAACAGCTCGTAACCGGCGTACAGGCCCCAGGAGGGGGAGAGCAACGCGGCCAGCACCGCCCGGATCTTGAACATCGGTGGGCCGCCGTGCTGCAACGACTCGTGCAGGATGTCCGGGGTGTTCGGCCAGAAGTTCGGCCGCATGTAGTCGGCCGCCTCGATCAGCTCCTCGCAGTACGCCCGCATCTCGGCGGCCGTCGTGCGCCAGGTGAAATAGGTGTACGACTGCGTGAAGCCGATCTTGCCGAGGCCGTGCATGATGGCCGGCCTGGTGAACGCCTCGGCCAGGAACAGCACATCCGGGTCGACCGCCTTCACCTCGGCGATCAGCCGGTGCCAGAAGTCGAACGGCTTGGTGTGCGGGTTGTCCACCCGGAAGATCCGGATGCCCTCGCCGACCCAGTGCAGCACCACCCGCAGCACCTCGGCCCGGATGCCCTCCGGGTCGTTGTCGAAGTTGACCGGGTAGATGTCCTGGTACTTCTTCGGCGGGTTCTCGGCGTACGCGATGCTGCCGTCGGCCCGGGTGGTGAACCACTCCGGGTGCTCGGTGACCCACGGGTGGTCCGGCGCGCACTGCAACGCCAGGTCCATCGCCACCTCCAGGCCCTGTGCCGCAGCCGCCTGGACGAAGGCCCGGAAGTCCGCCGGCGTACCCAGATCGGGGTGGATGGTGTCGTGGCCGCCCTCGGCGGCGCCGATCGCCCACGGCGAGCCCACGTCGGTCGGCCCGGCGGTGAGCGCGTTGTTGCGGCCCTTGCGGTTGACTCGGCCGATCGGGTGGATCGGCGGCAGGTAGAGCACGTCGAAGCCCATCGCGGCCACACCCGGCAGCCGCTCGGTGGCGGTCGCGAGGGTGCCGGACCGGCCGCCCGCCGCCCCTTCGGAGCGGGGGAAGAACTCGTACCAGGCCGAGTAGAGCGCCCGCTTGCGGTCAACCCAGATCGAGTACGTGTCGCCGACGGTGACCAGTTCTCGTACCGGGTGCTCCCAGAGCAGGTCGGCCAGGGCCAGCGCCCTGTCGACCCGCTGTGCCAGCGGCAGGTCGGTGTCGACAAGCGCGGTGAGCGCGTCGGCGACCCGGGGGCGATCGGCGGCCGGGACGAGGCCCCGGGCGGCGGCGAGCACCCGCGCGCCCTCGGCCAGGTCGTTTGCCAGGTCCTCCGACCCCTGCCCGGCGGCGATCTTCTTCGTCACCGCGTTCTGCCAGGTCAGGTACGGGTCCTGGAACGCCTCCACGGAGAAGGTCCACGAGCCGACGGCGTCCGGTGCGATGGTGGCGTGCCAGCGGTCCTGGCCGGGCTCGCCCGGGCGCATTCGGGTGAACGGCCGGCTCGCGCCGTCCGGACCGGCCCACACCACGTTGCAGCCCAGCGCGTCGTGCCCCTCCCGGTAGGCGCGCGCCGACACCGGAACCGGCTCGTCGACCACCGCCTTGGCCGGGTATCGCCCGCACGAGACGACGGGGGAGACGTCTTCGATCGGGAACCGTCCAGTCACCCCGCCAACCTACTGCGCGAGATCCGTTCGCGCGCGGCCAAGCACGCTGGTCCATCCCACCCGCTGGTCCCGCGTGGTGACATTCGCTCAGACCGCGTGTCGAGGTGTAACACGTATCGTTGGTATTACGTGACGGAGGTTCAGAGCATGCGGTTGAACAGCAAGGGCCAGGTGACGATCCCGGCGGCGCTGCGGGCTCGATACAACCTGCACGAGGGCGACGAGGTCGACGTGGTGGAGGAGGGCGGGGCCCTCCGCATCGTCCGGGTCCACGGTGCCGAAACCCGGGGTCAACGCCTCGTCGGTCACATGCGCGGTCGGGGCAGCGCCAAGGAGACCGAGCACATGTCCACCGAAGAGCTGATGGAGATGCTGCGTGGCGAGTGACCGGCTCCGCGCAGTGCCGCCGCGTCCGCCCGACGCGGTGACGACCCTGGTCGACACCAACGTGCTGCTGGACATCCTCACCGATGACCCCAAGTGGGCGGAGTGGTCCGGGACCGCCCTCGCCGAGGCCCGCGACGCGGGCAACCTGGTGATCAATCCCATCGTGTACGCCGAGGTGTCGGTCCGTTTCGATCGCATCGAAGAGTTGGACGAGGCGTTGCCGGCGGGGGATTTCCTTCGCGAGGAGCTGCCTTACCTGGCGGGCTTCCTCGCCGGCAAGGCGTACGCGCGATATCGGAGGCTGGGCGGCGCGAAGCGGTCGCCGCTGGCCGACTTCTACATCGGCGCGCATGCGGCCGTGTGCCGGTACAACCTGCTGACCCGTGACGGGACGCGATACCGCACGTACTTCCCGACCCTGGCGCTGACCACGCCAGAAGACTGACCGCAACGAGGCCGTCGCTGCGCCCTTTCCGCGATCTTGCACTTACTGTCGCGACATAAAGCGCATCCCGTGCATTTGGACGACAGAAACTGCAAGATCGAGGTGAGCCTCGTCGATCATGGAGTTGTGGTGCCTGTTTTGACGCTATAACTTGCACTTCGTCGCCCACCACAACTCCATGATCGACGAGGTGGTGCGGGCGTTGACGAACAGCCAGCGTCATGCAACGGTGCTGCCGGCAAGATCCACACGCGTTCAATGAAAGCGCGGAGTCGGCGCGACCCGGATGCGACGGTTTCCTGAAACCCGAGTGGATCTAGGCCGGATGAGGGGCTCGAACGGAGTCAGGCGGGCGGGTTCGATGCCACGAACGACCCCTTGCCCTGCCGGGTGACGATCCAGCCCCGCTCTTCCAGGATCCGCAGGGCGTACCGCACCGGCCAGGCGCTTGATTGGTACTGCTCGCCCATCTCCGCGATCGACGGCAACTTGTCGTTCGGCTGCAACGTGCCGGCGCGGACCGAGGCCACGACGTCAGCAATGATCTGCTCGTACAGCGGTGCTTGCGGCATGGTGGCGCCACCTCTCGTCAGCGCCCCGATCTTCGCACCAGGGGTGACATGCCGTGCATGCTCTGTTGACTGTGAAGGCACTGCCTTCTAAGTTGGAGGTGGCAGGGATCCTCTCGTCAGCAGCGGAGTGTCCCGATCGGCCGGGTGGCGAGGCGCAACGGCTCCCCGCGTGAGCCGCCCCCGACCTGCATCTCTCATCGCCCGCGATCTCTCACCGAGGAGGAGGCTCAGTTGGACGAGCGTTTGCCGGATGGGTCGTTGCCGCCCGCATACCCGATTGCGGGGGCGCGGCCTCCGCAGCCGGACGGGGATCGGGTGCCCGGTCCGCCCCGGTCGGCGCGGGCGCCGCTGACCCGGGGGCAGTACTCCTACGGCATCGCGATCGCTGTGGTCGTACTCGTGCTGTTTGTGGTTGGGGTGCTGCGGTGAGCGCGACGGGCCGGCGGTGAACGAGCTGCCGGTGGGTCGCCGGGTCGCGCAGTGGCGGGTACGGCGGAACATGACGCAGCAGCAGTTTGCCGACCGGCTCGGCAAGTCCAAGAGCTGGGTGGACAAGGTCGAGCGGGGGGTACGTCGGTTGGAGCGGGTGTCCAACCTCCGGGAGGTCGCCGAGACGCTGCGCATCGACGTGGAGGTCCTGCTGGCGGCCCGGCCCGTGCGGCCGGCTCCGGTCGCTGCCGGGGTCGACGGGGTCCGGACGGCGCTGGCCCGATACCACCTACCGGGCGCGGACCGGCCGCCGCTGGTGGAGGAGTTGGCTGCCCGGCTGGAGCATGCCGAGCAGAGTTATCGGCATGCCCGGTACCCGGCGTTGCTGGCACTGTTGCCCGGCCTGCTCGACGCGGTCCGCGGAGCGCAGATAGCTCTCCCCGGCGCGACGGACGCGCTGCTGGTGCGGGTGTATGCGCTCACCGCGTTGGCGCTGGTCAAGGTCGACCAGGGGGAGTTGGCCTGGCTGGCCGCCGACCGTGGAATGACCGTCGCCCTGGCGACCGACGACCCGCAGTTGGCCGGCGTCGCCACGGTGGCACTGTGTCAGGCCCTGCGGTCCCGTGGTCGACGGCGGTCCGCCCTGGAGGCCGCGCTCGTCGCCGCGGACCGCATCGGTGCGTTGCGGGCCGGCGATGACTCTCCGGTCGGTTCATCGCTTCGGGGCACGCTACTGATCCAGGCTGCGCTCGCCGCAGCGGGCGGCAAGGACCAACCCCGCGCCCGCCGAGCGCTCGATCAGGCCACGGAGATCGCTCAGGAGTTCGGTGGCGACAGCAACAGGGCTGGCGGGGGTTTCGGCCGGGCGCTGGTCGAGGCTGCCCGGGTGGTGGCCGAGGCGGCCCTTGGCGACGTCAGCACGGCCACGGTTCGGCACGAGCGGCTGGTGGCCGGCGAGGAATGGCGGTGGCTGCCGCCCGAGCATCGTGCCGCGTACCTCCTCGATGTGGCCCGCGCATACGCCCTGACCGGCGACATGCTTCGGGCTGGCCGGACGCTGCTCGACGCGGAACGCACCGCCCACAGCGAGGTGCATGACCGTCCGGCGGTACGAAAGCTGGTCGCCGTCGTGTGGCGGTCCGCCGACGCCCCCGCCGGCATCGTCCAGCTCGCCACCACCCTCGGCGTCGCCTGACGGCCGTCAGTTGGTCCCCGGGAGTCAGTCAGCGCGCTGGACCTGCGGGGGATTGACCGTCGTCGCCGGATGGTCCCGCTGGGGCAGCTCACCGACCCGGAGGTGCCGTAGCCTCCGGCCATGATCGAACGGGTGAAAGTCGCGGTTGTCGGCGTCGGTAACAACACGTCGGCACTGGTGCAGGGGCTCGCTCTCTACCGCCAGAGCGGCAGCCTGGTCGGAATCCGCCGGCCGATGATCGACGGTCTCGGGGTGGGGGACATCGACGTCGTGGCGGCCTTCGCCACCTCCGCGGAGAAGATCGGTCGGGACCTGACCGAGGCGATCTTCCTGGCGCCCAACAACTTCCCTCGGCTGAACTGCGACCTGCCGAAAGCGGGCGTGCCGGTCACCAAGGGCCTGGTCGACGCGAGCGAGGTGCAGCGGGTGGCAGCGGCGCTGGTCGGGGCGGAGGTGCTGCTCTACTCCGCGCCGAGTGGCCGGCCAGAGACCGCCCGGGCGTACGCCGCGGCAGCGCAGGCGGCGGGTGTCGCCTTCATCAACACGACCGCCGACCCGGTCGCCCGCGATCCGCAGCTGCTGGCCAGCTTCGAGGCGGCCGGTCTGCCGCTGCTCGGCGACGACCTGGCCAGCCAGTTCGGCACCTCGGTGCTGCACAACGCGTTGCTGCGGCTGCTGGCGGAGCGGGGTCTCACACTGGTCAGCTCCTACCAGGTCAATCTGGGCGGCACCGAGGACTTCCGCAACCTGGTCGAGAACCCCAACACCAAGAAGCAGTCGAAGCTCAACGCCCTCTCGGCGGCCGACAGGGTGGAGGTGGCCCCGCTCGGCTACCTGCCGCATCTCGCGTCGCAGAAGGTGGCTCACCTCAACCTGGAGGCGCAGGGTTGGGGCGAGACGGCGGTGAGCCTCGACGTGAAGCTGAAGGTGCACGATCCCAGTGGTGCCGCCGGGGTCAACATCGACCTGATCCGCATCGCGGCCAGCGCGCTACGGAACGGGCGTGGTGGTCATGCCGCCGAGGCGACGCCGTTGCTCAAGTCGCCGCCGGGAACGGCGATCTGAGCCTGGCGCTCTCTCAGGCCGCGCCGACGGAGCGGTAGACCTCCAGTGTCTGCCGGGCGATGGCGTCCCAGGAGAAGTGCTCGACCGCACGCCGTCGGCCGGCCTGGCCGAACCGCGCGGTACGCGCCGGGTCGGCGAGCAGCGTGTTGATCGCCGCCGCCAGGTCGGCGACGAACTTCTCCGGCTCCAACGGTGTCCCCGACCCGTCGGTGACCTGCTCGATCGGCACCAGCAGGCCGGTCTCGTCGTCGGCCACGACCTCGGGAATGCCACCGGTCGCCGTCGCCACCACTGCCGTCTCGCAGGCCATCGCCTCCAGGTTGACGATGCCCATCGGCTCGTAGATCGACGGGCAGGCGAAGACGGTGGCGTGCGTGAGCACCTGGATCACCTCGGGCTTGGGCAGCATCTCGGCCACCCAGACCACGCCGGAGCGGTTGGCCCGCAGCTCGGCGACCAGCCCCTCCACCTCGGCGGCGATCTCGGCGGTGTCCGGCGCGCCGGCGAGCAGGACGAGCTGGGTGTCCGCCGGCAACTCCCGGGCGGCCCGCAGCAGGTACGGCAGCCCCTTCTGCCGGGTGATCCTGCCCACGTAGACCACGCTGGGGCGGGACGGGTCGACACCGAGCCGGTCGAGCACGTCGGTGCCCTGATCCGGGGTGTACTGGATGGTGTCGATGCCGTTGTAGACCACCCGGACCCGGGCGGGGTCGATCTGCGGGTACGCGGTGAGCACGTCGTTGCGCATCCCGCCACTGACCGCGATCACCGCGTCGGCGGCCTCCATCGCGGTGCGCTCGATCCAGGAGGAGAGCGCGTAACCCCCGCCGAGCTGCTCGGCCTTCCACGGCCGCAACGGCTCCAGGCTGTGCGCGGTCACCACGTGCGGCACCCCGTGCAGCAGCTTCGCGGTGTGGCCGGCCAGGTTCGCGTACCAGGTGTGGCTGTGCACCACGTCGGTGCCGGCCGCGCCGGCGGCCATCTCCAGGTCCACGCCCATCGTGCGCAGCGCGGCGTTCGCGCCGGTCAGGCCGGGCGGTTCGGCGTACGCGGTGACGCCCGGCTCGGTGCGCGGCAGACCGAAGCAGTGCACGCGTACGTCGGTGAGGTGGCGCAACTCCCGAGCCAGGTACTCGACGTGCACGCCCGCGCCGCCGTAGACCTCCGGTGGGTACTCGCGGGTGAGCAGATCGACGCGCAGGGATCCGGTGGCCGGGGAGGAGTCGGTCATGTGCGCACCCTAGTGCAGAAGACTCCCCGTACGAGTGGTGAAGTGCGACGCGGGTGGATAGCGTCGGGGCATGGCTGCCAAGGTGCTCGCGATCGTCCTGGCGGGTGGGGAGGGCAAGCGCCTGATGCCACTCACCACGGATCGGGCCAAGCCGGCCGTCCCGTTCGGCGGGATGTACCGCATGGTCGACTTCGTCCTCTCCAACCTGGCCAACGCCGGCTATCTCAAGATCGTCGTGCTGACCCAGTACAAGTCCCACTCCCTCGACCGGCACATCACCAAGACCTGGCGGATGTCCACGCTGCTCGGCAACTACGTCACCCCGGTGCCCGCGCAGCAGCGTCGTGGCCCGTGGTGGTTCGCCGGCTCGGCCGACGCCATCTACCAGAGCTTCAACCTCATCAACGACGAGCAGCCCGACTACGTGATCGTCTTCGGCGCCGACCACATCTACCGGATGGACCCGCGGCAGATGGTGGAGGACCACATCGCCTCCGGCGCGGCGGTGACCGTCGCCGGCATCCGCCAGCCGCTGTCGATGGCCGACCAGTTCGGCGTCATCGAGGTCGGCGAGGACGGCAAGCGGATCCGGGCGTTCCGTGAGAAGCCCACCGACGCGGTCGGCCTGCCCGACGCACCGGACGAGATCTACGCCTCGATGGGCAACTACGTCTTCACCACCCGGGCGCTCTGCGAGGCGGTCGAGCGCGACGCGGAAGACAAGACCAGCAAGCACGACATGGGCGGCAGCATCATCCCGATGCTCGTCGAGCGTGGCGAGGCCAACGTCTACGACTTCCGCGACAACGAGGTGCCCGGCAGCACCGACCGCGATCGCGGCTACTGGCGGGACGTGGGAACGCTCGACTCGTTCTACGACGCGCACATGGATCTCATCAACGTGCACCCCGTCTTCAACATGTACAACTTCGACTGGCCGATCTACACGGAGCAGCCGCCGTGGCCGCCGGCGAAGTTCGTCCACCAGTGGGGTGAGCGGGTCGGCCGGGCGGTCGGCTCGATGGTCTCCCCGGGTGTGGTGATCTCCGGCTCGCTGGTGGAGAACTCGATCGTCTCGCCGAAGGTGCGTGTGCACTCCTGGGCGCACGTCGAGGGCTCGGTGTTGATGGAGGGTGTGGAGATCGGCCGACACGCGGTGGTCCGGCGGGCCATCCTGGACAAGAACGTCTTCGTCCCGGAGGGCGCCGAGATCGGCGTCGACCTGGAGAAGGACCGGCAGCGCTACACCGTCTCCGACAACGGCATCGTGGTGATCGGCAAGGGCCAGAAGGTCGAGCCGTGACCGACACGTACTCCCCGAGGAGGTTCCCGCAGTGACCCACCCCCGTGCCGGCCAGCCCGCCGAGCCCGCCGACCTGGTCGACGTGCCGCGCCTGGTGACCGCCTACTACGCCGAACATCCGGATCCCGCGGACCCGGCGCAGCAGGTCTCGTTCGGCACCTCCGGCCACCGCGGCTCCAGCCTGCGCAACGCGTTCAACTCCGACCACATCCTGGCGGTGACCCAGGCGCTCTGCGACTACCGACGCGAGCAGGGGCTGGACGGGCCACTGTTCCTCGCCCGGGACACGCACGCGCTCTCCGCGCCGGCCGCGGTGGACGCCCTGGAGGTGCTCGCCGCCAACGGGGTCACCGTGCTGGTGGACAGCCGGGACGGCTACACCCCGACCCCGGCGCTGTCGCACGCGATCCTCACGCACAACCGGGGTCGCACCAGTGGGCTCGCCGACGGCATCGTCATCACCCCGTCGCACAACCCGCCCGACGACGGCGGTTTCAAGTACAACCCCACAAACGGCGGGCCGGCCGACACCGACGTGACCCGCTGGATCCAGGACCGGGCCAACAGCATCCTCGCCGCCGGGCTCAAGGAGGTCCGCCGGATCACCTACGCGCGGGCGCGGGCCGCCGACACCACCGGGGAGTACGACTTCCTCGCCAACTACGTCGACGACCTGCCAGCGGCGATCGACATCGACGCCATCCGCGACGCGGGGATCCGGATCGGCGCCGACCCGCTGGGCGGGGCGAGCGTGGCGTACTGGGGTGAGATCGCCGAGCGACACCGGCTGGACCTGACAGTGGTCAACCCGACTGTCGACCCGACCTGGCGGTTCATGACCCTGGACGGCGACGGCAAGATCCGGATGGACTGTTCCTCGCCGAACGCCATGGCGTCGCTGATCGCCGCGCGTGCCGACTACCAGATCTCCACGGGCAACGACGCCGACGCCGACCGGCATGGCATCGTCACTCCGGACGCCGGGCTGATGAACCCCAACCACTACCTGGCAGTGGCGATCCGTCACCTGTTCCGCACCCGCACCGAGTGGGGTCCGGCCGCCGCGGTGGGCAAGACCCTGGTCTCCTCGTCGATGATCGACCGGGTCGCGGCCGACCTGGGCCGGCCGTTGTTGGAGGTGCCGGTCGGCTTCAAGTGGTTCGTGCCCGGCCTGCTGGACGGCGCCGTCGGCTTCGGCGGTGAGGAGAGCGCCGGGGCGTCGTTCCTGCGCCGCGACGGCTCGACCTGGACCACCGACAAGGACGGCCTGCTGCTCTGTCTGCTCGCCGCCGAGATCCAGGCCACCACCGGGCGCAGCCCGAGCGAGCACTGGGCGGAGTTGGCCGAGCGCTTCGGCGCGCCCGCGTACGCCCGGATCGACGCCCCGGCCACCCGGGAGCAGAAGGCCGTGCTCGGCAAGCTCTCCCCGGATCAGGTCACCGCCACCGAGCTGGCCGGTGAGCCGATCACCGCGACGCTGACCACCGCCCCCGGCAACGGCGCACCGATCGGTGGCCTCAAGGTCAGCACCGAGTCCGGTTGGTTCGCCGCCCGCCCGTCCGGCACCGAGGACGTCTACAAGATCTACGCCGAGTCGTTCCAGGGCCCCGATCACCTCAAGAAGATCCAGGAGGAGGCCAAAGCCCTGGTAGACCAGGCCCTGGCCCAGTCCTGAGCCCTCTTGATTAACTGGGTGAAGGGTGGGATGGGTCAGCAGGGTGGGGGGATTTCCTGTTGGGTGCGTCGGCGTAGTTCCTCGGGGAGCAACTCGCGGAGCTGTTCGGGAAGGAACGGCAGGTCGAGCAGGGTCATCTTCAACTGGTTGCGCTCCTGGTAGCGCAGCGGGTCGAAACGGACCACCAGGCCGGCGTTGCGGCGGTACGTGATGTCCACCGCCCCCTCCGTCGCCGCGTCGCGGAACACCAGCCCGTCCATCTCCACCACGACCGGCGACGAGTCGGGTCGGAGCTCCAACCGGATCTTCTCGTCCGGTGAGAGCACCACGGACCGGGAGATGCCGGCCATCGGCGCCGACGGCGTGATCACCACCGAGTCGGCGGCGGGGGAGATCAGTGGACCACCGGCGGCGTAGCTGTAGGCAGTCGATCCGATCGGGGTGCTGACCACCACGGCGTCACTGCGGTAGTAGCCGTACTGCTGGCCGTCGATGGCGAGGGTGACGCTGACGAAGCCGGAGCCGGGCTGGCGCAGCAGCGCGATGTCGTTGAACGCCACCACGTCGTCGCCACACACGTCGCAGGCGAGGCAGGCGTGCGACTCGATGGTGAACTCCTTCGACAGCAACCGGCTCAGCGCGTCGGGCAGCTCCGGCGGCTCGATCTCGACGAGAAACCCCAGATGACCCAGGTGTACGCCGAGCACCGGCTTCGGGTCGAGGACGGCGGAGCGCAGCGCACCCAACATGGTGCCGTCGCCGCCGACGCTGATCAGGGCGTCGGCGCGGGCCGCCACCTCGTCCGCCGGGATCGGTTCGATGCAGGACGAGACGCGGTGCTGGTCCTCCTCGCGCACGAACAGCGTCTTGTGGTGACGCTTCGCCCACCGTTCGATGATGCTGACCACCTCGGTGACATCCCGGGTGGGGTGCAGCACAAGTCCCAGCCCCGACACCCGTACAGCTCATCACATCGGGGGCGACCGCACCCGGCGTTCGGGGCGGCTAGCCGAGCAGCTTCGCGATGATCTCCGCGATCCGTTCGCCGGCCGCGCCGTCCCACAACGGCGGTGTCTGACGCCTGGCGGGTCTTCCCGCGGCCACGATGCTCGCCACGGCGTCGGCGAGCGTCGACCGGGTGACGAGGCGGTTGGTGCCGTGCGTGATGGTGATCGGGCGCTCGGTGTTGGGCCGCAGGGTCAGGCAGGGCACGCCGAGCATCGTCGTCTCCTCCTGCACGCCGCCGGAGTCGGTGACGACGACCACCGCGCCGCGGACCAGGCTGACGAACTCGAGGTAGCCCAGCGGCTCGACGACCCGGAGCGCGCGGTGGGAGAGCAGGCCCGCGTTCTCGAGCTGCTGCCGGCCGCGTGGGTGCAACGGCAGGATGACTGGCAGTTGGTCGGCCACGGCGTGCATGGCCTTCACCAGATCGACGACGTCTGCCGCGTCGTCGACGTTGCCGGGCCGGTGCAGCGTCGCGACCACGTAACGCTCGGGGAGCGACAGGGCGGTGCGGACACCCGCGACGTCGAAGCGGTCGAGGTTGGCCAGCAGCGTGTCGATCATCGGATTGCCGACCAGGTGGATCCTCTCGGCCGCGATGCCCTCGTGGTGCAGGTGCGACACGGCGTCGGGGCTGGTGGCGAACAGCAGGTCGGACACGTGGTCGACGACTACCCGGTTGATCTCCTCGGGCATGGACCGGTCGAAGCTGCGCAGGCCCGCCTCCACGTGGGCGACCGGAATGTCCAGCTTGGACGCGACGAGGGCGGCGGCGAGCGCGGAGTTGACGTCGCCGTACACGACTGTGAGCGCCGGGCGTTCGGCGACCATCAACTCTTCCAGGCCGGTCATCACGCGAGCGGTCTGGCTGGCGTGGCTGCCCGACCCCACGCCGAGGTTGATGTCCGGCTCGGGCAGACGCAGTTGGCGGAAGAAGACCTCGGACATCCGCTCGTCGTAGTGCTGTCCGGTGTGGACCAGGCGCTGCCGGACGCCGTGCCGGTCGAGCGCGCGGATCACGGGCGCGGCCTTGGGGAAGTTGGGGCGTGCGCCAGTGACGTGCAGAACGATCCCGGCTGGCATGTGTCTCCTCGTGGAAGCCGACGCAAATCAGGGGCGACGCGGCAATAGTACAAGTTATCCAGTTTGATGCCTGTGCTCTCTATACAATGTCGAATGACGGATGCGTCGCGGTTTGCGCTGCCCGAGGGGCGCCCTGCCGCGAGCGATGTTCCTACTCCCTGAAGGCAGGCGGGCCTGCATGAAGCAGATCGTCCAATCCGTGTCCGCCGGCGAGTTGAAGGTCGTCGACGTTCCGCAGCCGGAGCCCGGCGCCACCGAGGTGCTCGTCGCCACACGTCGGTCCCTGCTGTCGGCGGGGACCGAGCGCGCCGTACGCGAGCTGGCGTCCGCGAGCCTGCTGCGCAAGGCCCGGGCCCGCCCGGACCTGGTCCGCCAGGTCGTCAACCGGGCCCGCACCGGCGGGGTGCGCTCCACACTCGCCGCTGTGCGCAGTCGGCTCGACGAGGACATGCCGCTCGGGTACAGCGCGGCCGGTGTCGTCGTCACCGCCGGCGCCGCTGCCGACGGGATCCGACCCGGAATGCGCGTGGCCACCGCGTCCGCCGGGCACGCCGAGTACCAGGCGGTGCCGGGCCTGCTCGCGGTACCCGTTCCGGAGTCGGTGTCGGACCAGGCGGCGGCCTTCGGCGCGGTGGCGGCCATCGCCCTGCAGGGCCTGCGCCAAGCCGAGGTGGGCCTGGGCGGCTCGGTGGCCGTCGTCGGCCTCGGCCTGGTCGGGCAACTGACGGTGCGCCTGGCGCTCGCCTCGGGGCTCAACGTGATCGGCATCGACCTGCGCCAGTGGACCGCCGAGCTGGCCGGGGGTGGCGGTGCGGTCGGTCTCGTCGAGGCGGGTGCGGCGACCACGGAGCAGATCAGGGAACTGACCCGTGGTCGAGGTGTCGACGCGGTCCTGATCACGGCGGCGACGACCTCGTCCGAGCCGGTCGCGCGAAGCGCCGAGATCGCCCGCGACCGTGCCCGGCTGGTAGTGGTCGGCGACGTCGGCCTGGACCTGGACCGGAGGCGGTTCTACGAACGTGAGCTGGACCTACGGTTCGCTCGCAGCTACGGCCCAGGCCGCTACGACCGCGCCTACGAGGAGTGGGGCGTCGACTATCCGATCGGCCATGTGCGCTGGACGGCGCGACGCAACATCGAGGCGTACCTCGACCTGGTGGCCAGCGGGCGGGTCGCGGTCGACGACCTGGTCACGCACGTCTTCGACGTGCAGCAGGCCACCTCGGCGTACGAGGTGCTGGCGTCCGATCCGCGCTCGCTCGCCGTGCAGCTGAGCTACTCGGCGCCCGCGCAGGTGTCCCGGCAGACGATCACGGTTCGGCCGCGCCGCACCTCGGCGTCGCCACGGGCCGGCCTGATCGGGGCGGGAAACTACGCCAAGGCCACGTTCCTGCCCGCGCTCAAGGAGGCGGGCTGGGCGGACGACCTCGCCGCCATCACGTCCGCCAGAGGGTTGTCGGCGCGCCACGCCGCGGAGCGCAACGGCATCGCCGTGGTGGCGCCGACGGTCGAGGACCTGCTGGTCCGCGACGACGTCGACGTGGTGTTCGTCCTGAGCCGTCACGACTCGCACGCCCGCCTGGTGGTGCAGGCGCTCGACGCCGGCAAGCACGTCTTCGTGGAGAAGCCCCTCGCGCTGACGCAGGACGAGCTCGACCAGGTCACGGCCGCCTACGAGCGCAACGCCGGTCACCTGTTCGTCGGTTTCAACCGCCGGTACGCGCCCATGGTGGTCCAGGCCAGCGAGGCCCTGGCGGCCGGGTCCGGGCCGATAACCGTCGCCTACCGGGTCAACGCCGGGCAGTTGCCCGACTCGCACTGGTACCACGACCGGCGCCAGGGCGGGCGCGTCCGTGGCGAGGTGTGCCACTTCCTGGACCTCGCGTCGTGGCTGGTGGGCGAGCAGCCCCGGGTCGTGTCCGCGCACGGCAGCGGCCGTGGCGAACCGGGCCTGGAGGAGGACGTGAGCGTCCTGCTCGGATACCCGAACGGGTCCACCGCGACGATCACCTACTCCACCCGTGGGCACCGGCGCACACCCAAGGAACGCCTGGAGGTCCTCGGTCGAGGGCGGACGATACTGATCGACGACTTCCAGCGCCTGGAGATCGACGGCCGCGAGGTGAAGCGGGTCCCCGGCGGCAAGGGACACCGGGACCTGCTCGCCCACACGCGCCGGGTCGTCGTCGGCGAGGCGTCCGACGAGGGCCACCTGGAAGCCTCGTTCGGTACGACGAGGGCGGCGCTGTCCGCTGTCGCTGCCCTGACGGGTATCGAGGAACACTCGTCGCGCCTGCCCACGCAACTCGACGCGGACAGCGCTGTGCGCGCCGGCTTCGCCCTCTGACCGGGTGGAACCGGCGGTGCCGGATCAGCGCGGTACGTCACCCGCGCCGTCGACCAGCGGGGCGAGAAGGTGTGTGAGCGCGTGGGCCATCGCCGTGCGGGACTGGTGCTCACGGATCCAACACCGGCCGGCCGCACCCATCTTCGTCAACCCGTCCGGGCTCGCCTGCACCATCTGGGTGAGACCGTGGCCGAGGTTGCCCGGCGGGGTCACGTACCCGGCGGCCGCGCCCATGACGAGGTCACCGACGATCCCCGGGCTGTTGGTCAGGATCGGCAACCCGGCCGCCATGTAGTCGAACACCTTGTTCGGGCTGACGCCGGCCCGGAACAGTTCGACGTCGGCGAGCACATGCAGGCCGACGTCCGCGGCGTGCAGCAGGTCGGGGATCTCGGTCTTGGGAACCGGGTCGAGGAACCGCACGTTGCCGATGCCGAGCGCCTTCGCCCGCAGGCGCGACTTCTCGACACCCGAGCCCACCAACACGACGTCGATCTCGGGCACCGCTTCGGCGGCGGCCAGAAGCAGGTCGAGCCCGTTGGCCGGGCCGTGCGCCCCCGCGTAGACGGCGGTGCGGCGGATGAAGCCGTACCGGCGGCGCAGCTCGTCGCGCCCCACGCTCGGTGTGAAGTCGTCGGGGTCGGCCGCGTTGGGAATGAAGGCGATCCGGTCCGGTGCCACGCCCGTGGCCTCGATGGCCGCCCGTACGCCCGGCGCCATGATCACGATCCGGTCGGCGCGCCGGTACAGGAACCGTTCCAGGCGCTCCAGCGCACGGTTCGCCACCGACGTCTCCGACAACGTGCCCATCTCGACGAGCACGCGTGGCCACAGGTCCCGAACCTCCAGGACGAACGGCGTGCGCCGCAGTGCCGCCACGACGCAGCCGGAAAGGCCGGCCAGCAGATGCGGCGAGGACGCGTAGACCACGTCGGGGCGAGGCTGGCGTAGACCGGCCACCGTGGCCGTCACCGCGTAGCTCACCCAGTTCAGCACCCGACCCAGGCCGTTGCCCCGGTAGGGCGTCACGGCGACCAGATGAAACCCCGGCTCCGGACGTTGCAGCGCCCCGGTGATCATGTTGCGGCGACCGGCGAGGATCACGTACGTCCAGCCGGGCAGCCGGCTGAACAGCTCGACGTGCCGGGTGCCGCCCGGATAGCCCGGGGGGACGGCGAAGTGGTTGAGCACCAGGACCCTGCGGTGTGTCATCGCGGCGCTCGCACGTGGTGGACCGTCCCGGATGCGAGATGCGTGACGGCGAGGGACGCCCCGCTGTCGCTCCAGGTCACCTCGAATCCCAGGCCGTCGAGGGCGTCCGGTTCGGGCCGCGGTCCGGCTACCGTGCCGAGCCCCCACACGACTGTGTCGTCCCGGCTCTCGGCCGTGATCCACGTCGCCGGCTCCCAGCGACCGTACGTGCGGCTGTGCCAGCCCGCGAACGGCGCCGACCGCCCCCGCACCGCCTCGTGACCGTCCAGCCCGAAGAGGTGGAGTTTGCTCTCACCCGCCACGAGCGTGTCGTTGCGCACCGCCACGTCGGGGTGCAACGGAACGGTGAGCGACCAGGACCCGACGGCGGCCTGCGGGTCGGCGAACTCGACGATCGCCACGTACTCGTCGGCGACCACGACGGCGCGGCCGACCCGGACGGGGCGCTCGCCGCGCTCGTACGCGTCGTGCCAACCGAAGAGGATTGTCCGATCCGGCAGGTCGAGCGGCGGGCCGAGGTGCCCACGTCCGGCGTGCAGCCAGCGGAACGCGCGATGGGGGACGAGCTGGTCCTGCCCGTCCGGCCGGCGCACCGGATGCGCGGCGGAGGTGCGCAGCCCGTTGCGGACCTCCAGGGGCCCGTTGTAGGTGCCCGTGCCCGGGTCGGCGATCAGCCACCGGCCGTTGTGCGTGATCCAGACCGAGGTCAGGTCGGCGTGGCCGTGCGAGGCGCCGCCGTCCACCTTGAACCACACCCGCCACGGCCCCCGGTCGACCACCGCGATGCCTCCGGAGGTCGTCGCCGAGGACCGAGCCGGCAGGCTCCAGGTGACCTCGTCCACTGTGGTGTCCGGCGCGGGCGCGTACCACGCCAGTTCGTCGAATTCGGCGTACCACCGGGCCGGGAGTCGCTCACCGCACAGCGCGAGCCCGAGCGCGGTCGAGCCGGACACGTCGAGCGGGTCACCCGAGGACGCGAGCACCCGACCCTCGTCCCAGTCGCCGTACTGCGGGACGTCCCCGTCGAACACGCCGAGCCGGGCCAGGTGCAGGCTGGCCGCGCGAAGGTCACGCCGGACGCTCGACGGTGCGCCGCCGAGCAGCATCCGCACGGTGAGCATTTCGAGGACGAAGCGGTGGTACGACACCGAGTCCTCGATCATGCGGCCGTCGGGACCGAAGTGCCGGCGTTGCTGGGTCGCGAACATCCTCTCGCCGGTGCGCGCCCACCAGCGGGCGCGTGGAGCGGTCGGGTACATCCGGGAGAGCAGGATCAGCCCCAGCGCGTCGCCGAGCATGTGGTTGTTGCGCATGCTGCTCACCGTGTAGGGCAGCTCGACCATCAGGTGCCGGGCGCTGGCCAGCAGCAGCCGGTCCATGGCGCTCGCCACGTCGTGCGGAAGCCGTTCGCCGACCAGCGTCAGGATCTGGTTCCAGGCGATGGCGCGCAGGGCGAGTTCGAGGCTTGAGTACCAGTTCACGCCCTGCTCCGGCGGGCACTCGTCGCACCAGGACCGCAGCAGGTCGTTGAGACCGTCCTGCCAGGGCCCGTCGGTGTCGAGTCGCGCGGCGCGGGACAGGACGACCAGGTCGCGGTGGCGTGCCGCCTCCCAGATGTGCTTCACGTCCGACAGCCGTGCCTCGGACCGGATGTCGATGCGCCACCACGGCTCGCCGGCCGGCCACTGCCGCCCGGTCAGCGGGTCGGTGCACCACGGCGTCGACACGCCCGTGGTCACCCGGCCGCCGAAGACCCGTAGCCCGTCGTGTAGCACGCGTCCGGCGTCGTCGAGGCAGCGCTGCCGCGCCTCGTCGCCGAGCGGCAGCAGGTTCGTCAGCGCCACCGGTGCGGCCGGGTGGTGGCGGCGGGTCTCGGCGCGGAACAGGACGGCGTGGAAACCGGTGCGCTTGGACGCCTCGTACGCCGCGCGCAGCGGCGCCGAGCCGCCCAGGGCGCGCAGGTCCGCGGCGATCCCACGAAGAGCGTTCTTCACCATCAGCTTCCCCTTGGGCGCGGCGACGGAGGCGATCGCGGTCTGGGTGGATGCGAGTTGTTCGCGGATGCCGAACTCAGGGCAGCTCGAAGCAATGCGGCCGACGATATCAGCTTGTAAAGGGGGATTCGCGCAATTAGAACGGACTCTGACCACGTGTTCAGGAATTCCCGATTCGAGGTCACACCGGCCGTGTCGCGCGTTGCCTGGTCGGTCGTGAGGTCGTTGCGCGTGGTGTGTCTTCGGAGGTGTGGCGTGGGGAATCGCAGAGTGCTCCTCGGGGTGACTCGCGGTGGCTCGGTGCTGCCCGATCGCCGGAGCGGCCCGCCGGGAGTGGGCCGTGCTGACCGCCGTTGACGGAACAAGCCGTGCTCGGCGCCGGTCAACACTGGGCGACGGCGACGACGGGAGGCTCGCGCCGGCGCAGCCGCGTGACGGTCGCGCGGGCCGGGTGGCGGTCCACACCGGAACACCGGCCTCTCCGACGGTGACCTGGCTCCCGTTGTGGCTGGCCCTGGCCTGGCTGCTCGGCACGTTCGGCGCGTTCTGGCTGACCGGGCTGTCCCGGCGGGTCGACAACCCGTTCCAGCTCTGCGTCTTCGTGTTCGCGGCGACAGCTCTCTTCGCCGGTGGATACGTGGCGCAGATGGCACGCCGCCCACCCGCCGTCGCTGTCGCGACCCACTCGGTCGATCGCATCCGACAGGTGCGGCAACTGGTCCTGGCCAGTTCCGTCTACTACATCGTGGTGAGTCTGACCCGGCTGGCCGAATTCGGCGCCACCGGTCCGCAGAGCGTGTGGACGAGCATTCGGACGCCGGCCGCCGGCTATCAGAACAAGTTCGAGATCTACCAGCAGGGTGTCGGGACCACGAGCCCGTGGATGAACGTCCTGTTTCCGCTCGGCGTGCTCAGCGTGGCACTCGTGCCGCTGCTGGTGGTCCAGTGGCGCAGTCTGCCCACCTGGCTGCGGCTCGCCGGCATCGTCGGCACGGCGCTGCACATGGCGTTCTACCTCTTCATCGGCACCACGAAAGGGCTCGGCGACGTCGTCATCATGTTGGCGGCGGGGATGCTGATCGCCCGCGCGTCGGTCCGGCGTCGGTCCCGGACGCGCTCGCGGCGTCGCGGGGTGCTCGTGCTGGTCGGCGCGGCGTTCGCGCTGCTGGCCATCTACATGACCTACAGCCACGCGGCGCGGGCGACCGAGTTCGGCACCACGGGCGCCCTGGTGCAGGTGAACCCGTCGGTGGAACGCGTCGTCGGCAAGCCGATGGCCGAGGGTATCGCCGACGTGATCGGCTACCCGACGCACGGCTACCTCGGGCTCTCCTACAACCTGCAGGTGCCCTTCGAATGGTCCCGTGGTCTCGGCAGCGCACCGTCCGCGGCGATCTTCGCCGAGCAGACGTTCGGGGCGGACCTGACCGAACACCCGGCCTTCCCCGACCGCACCGAGCACGAGAAGGGGTGGCCGGCGCGCATGTACTGGGCCACCATCTATCCCTGGCTCGCCTCCGACCTCACATTCCCCGGTGCGGCGTTGTTCATGGGGCTGGTGGGTTGGCTCCTTGCCGGCTCCTGGCGCGCGGCGGTGTCCTCCCGGCGGGTCATCCCGACGTTGATCTTCGCGCAGCTCTGCATCCTCATCGTCTACGTGCCGGCGAACAACCAGCTCGGCATGGCGCCGGAATCCATCGTCGGGATGGCCACCCTGCTCGCGTTGTCCGCGATGCTGTCGCTCACCGGCGGGCACCGGCAGCCCGCGGAGGCCCAGGACCGTCAGCCCCAGTTCCGGAAGAACCTGCCAATCGGCTCGGCGTAGGCCCGATAGTCGAACGACTCGAGCGCCTGGCTGCGCGCGGCCTGGCGCATCACTGTGCGCTGCGCGTCGCTCAACCGGGCGGCGGCGCGAACCGCCTCGGTGACCTCGGCCACCGTGTGGTCCCGGCAGACCAACCCCTCAAGGTTGGGGCGCAGATACCTTCCCATGTCGCTGGTCAGGTTGGCGATCACCGGCGTACCACTGGCCAGGCTCTCGCAGAACTTCGTCGAGAAGCCCGCGTCGGCCGCCCGCTCCGGGCGCCGAATGAGGACTGTGAAATCCGCCCCCTGTAGGGCGTTCGCCACCTCGGCCTGCGGTAGGCGACCCAGGCACCGCACACCGTCGGGCAACGGCCGGTCGGCGAAGAGCCGGCGTGCCTCGTCCGGGGTCGGCCCGTAGATGCGCAACTCGACGCTCGCGCCTTCGCGCTGGACGCGGCTCACCGCCTCGATGACGGTGCCCAGGAGGTCCTTCTTGTTCCCGTGGGGATTGCCGGCGTACGCGAGCGTGAGCCCGGACGAGCCCGCCGCCGTCTGCCGGGCGTCCACGGTCAGGCTCTTGACGTCGAGGGTGGGCGGCACGCGCAGGAGTGGCTTGCCGCTTCGACGGTAGTGGGTTTCCAGGTAGGAACTGATCGCGATGACGCCGTCGCACCGCGGGTAGTAGTGGCGCAGAGCGAGCTTCATGCTGGCGTGCAGCGGGCCGAGGTAACCGCCGCGCACGTGGTGCCCGTTGAACCAGTCGACGACGTCGACGATCAACGGCACGTCGTGGCGACGGCACCACCGCTGAAGGTGGAACATGTACTGGGCCTGACCACCGTGCACCAGAACGTGCGAGGGCCTGGTCGGCTGGGCGTCGAGCCACCGGACCGTCCGTTGCCCCCAGCGCACCAGGGTCTGTATCGAACTGGCGAGCGGCCCGGCCTCCGGCGGCGGCTTCTCCGCGAGGCCGACGTACGAGATCGAACCCGGTCCGTCGACGCCCGGCAGCGGGGTGACGGTGTCTGGCTCGGCAGCGCCGCCGGCGACCACCACGTCGTAGCCGGCGGCGGCCAACGACGCCACCAGGCCGTAGACCCGTCGTGACCCCGCCTCGCCCCACGGGAAGAGGAACGGGCCCACGCAGGCGACCCAACCCGACCGTCTCATTCGCAGCACCTCGACTCGCCTCTAGGTCAGTTGCCGGACGGATTCGCCGTCCGCCGCCGAGCGGAGCGTGGCGGCGAACCGTGCCGCCACGCTGTCCTTCGCGTGCTCCTGGCGCGCGAAGTCGGTCCCGTTACGGGCGAGCCTGCTGCGAAGCGCCCGGTCACGGCAGAGCCTCGTGAGGTCGCCGGCCAGCGCCGCCGTGTCGTTCGTACCGACGATCACCCCGGCGTTCGCCGTGCGGATGTGCGCCATCGACGCCACCTCGGCGGGACCGTAGCCGAGAATGGGACGGCCCGAGGCGAGGTACTGGGGAATCTTGGTCGACACCGAGTAGCGGGTGTAGCGCCGGATCTCCTCGTCGAAGGACTCGATGTGCACCAGGACATCCGCGGCCCGCAGCGCCGCGGGCACCTCGTCGCTGGCGAGTGACGGCCCGAGCCGCACCCGCCCCAGATGGGCGAAGTGTTTGCCGTACTGGGCGAGGTCCCGCTCGGGGGCGTGGATGGTCAGCCGGACCGACAGGCCGTCCTCGGCCAACCTGTCCAGGCTCGCGCCGATGTCACGTAGCGATTTCCAACGGTTCAGGTGCAGGGCGCCGACATAGGCCAGTTCCGTCGTCGGTCGCTGATCCGTCTCGTCCCGAACGGCGGCGAAGTAGGTCTCGTCGACGCAGTTCACGAAGGGGCTGAACGGAATGCCGTACCGTCGGGCGTACTCCTGGGCCATCGGCTCACTGATGACCATGCCGAGCGGAGCCAGGCGGATGAGCCGGGCGATGGCCTCCTGAACTGCTCGGTTGGCCCGCCCGAGGAGTTCGCCGTTGCCGTACAACGTCGCCGGCCAGTCGTCGGTGAAGTGCGGCACGACCGGGACGCCGCACGTGCGCGCCGCGAGAGCGGTGATCCTCGTCAGCCGCACACTGCCGAGCATCGAGTAGACGACGTCGGGACGGAAGTCTCGCATCCACCTGGTGAGCGTCGCGGGCACACGGATGGGGCTGAGATCGGCGGTCGCGCGTAGCTGCGCGTACGCCTTGGCCATCGCGGGACGGCTCTCCGCGGCGGCGTGCACGGCGGCGATCGGCCGGCTCTGTTGCAGCGGCGTCCGCCCGTTCCAACCCAGCATCCGCATGGCGTAGTACTGGACGGGCAGGTAATGGTCCCGCGGCGGGAAGTGGAAGTAGTTCTCACACACCTCGGTCGACGGCGTGATGTTGCCGGTGTGCACCTGCCCGAGGCGGTCTTTCGGCCAGCCGGAGAAGAGGTTCGACAGCGTCATGGCGGTGCCGCTGATCCGACTGAAGGGCGTGTGGCTCACCACCAGCACCCGGGGAAATTCCTCCTGCGACAACATCAGTGCATTCGCCTCTCTCAGGTGGGCCGCACGGTGAGCGCCCGCCGATAGCCGTAGATGGCAGCCGGGACGACCGTCAGGCTGTAGACGCCGACCGCGATGAACGGCGCGGCGGACAGTCCCAGCCAGTGCACGCCGAGCACCTTGCCGACAACGGACAGCGGTAGGTAGAGCAGATAACCCCACAGCTGGGGGCGTACGACGCCTGCCGCGTTCTGCACCATGAACCGCGGAGAGATCGCCGCCAGCACGAGCCACCAGCAGGCGAGGCCCACCAGCAGTGAGCGGTTCCCGATCGGAATCGGCAGCCATGCGGCGAAGAACTGCTCGCCGAACAGCACCAGGAAGGTCGACGGCAGTAGCGCGATGAGGGTGGAGACGACAGTCATCCGGCGAACGGTCCGGCGGACCCAGGCGAGGTCCCCGCGTGCCAGGGCCTCGCCGTGCATCGGCCACAGCGGCTGGTTCACCAACGTCACGAGCGCGCCGAGCTGGGTGAACAGTTTGGCCGGCACCGCGTACGCGGTCACACTGGCCAGGCCCAGGAGGTGCGCGATGATCAACGGGTCGGCGTTGTCCGCCAGCACCATCAGCAGCGTCACCATGAAGAACAGGCCACCGAGGGCGAACAGGTCGCGTATTCCGCGGCCGTCGACGAATCTCGGACGGGGTGCGAGCTGCGGCAGGCGCCATCCGAACGTCCACACCGTGTTGGCGATGTTGACCAGCAACGGGGCGATCGCGATGCTGGCGATGACCGCGATCGGAGGAAGGTCCGCGAACACCGCGCCGAGCGCGAGGGGGAGCGAGAGCGCGCTCGCCGCCGCCTGCCAGACGTTGCTGACGGCCACCTGCTGGTACGCGTACTGCACCCGGGCGACCAACGACAGTGGGATGTTGAGCAGGAAGGCGGTCAGGCAGACCAGGGCGACGAGGCGGGCGTCGCGCGCGGCAGTTCCGGTGGCGTTGAACAGCAGCGGCCACGGGACGAACCCACCGAGCAGCCAGAGCAGACCACACGTCGGCAGCGCGATGCCGCAGACCGCCGCGTAGGCGCTGGAGACGTAACGCCGGGCGGTGTCCGAGTCGCCGCTCACCCGACACGGCGCGAGCCTGGTCATGAGCCCGAGGCCGACGCCCAGGTCCGCGAAGGCGACCATCCCGGTGACCGCGAGGACAGCGGCCCAGAGACCGTACAGATCGGCGCCGAGGTAGGAGAGGGTCACCGGCAGGAGAACGAGCGGTACGAGGGCGCTGACCGCTCGGCTCAGCGCCGCGGTGGCGATCCAGGACAGCAGCCGCCGACCCCGACGCGAGCTCGGGGGAGCGGGGGCATCCGGCGCGGGCGGCTCGACCGTCTGGACGGCCCGGCCGGTCCCCACAGCCGCGAGGTCCGGCTGTTCCGGCCGCTCGAACCTGCCGTCGGGGGCCCGCAATTGTCGGTCCTATCGATCTCGGGGCGAGCGCCGGAAAGACGTGCCTGGCGGTGCGAATGCCGCGACGCGGCCTCGCGTGGGGATCCTCATGACATAACTGTCGGTGCGGGGATTTGGATGCGCCGTCCACCGGCCGTGCCGTGCCGTGCCGGGCCCGATCAGCGCGATCTCAGCGGGACGCCCATCGGATCACCCACCGTCGGATCGCTCGGCTGGGTGCTGAGCAGCGCGAGGTGCTGAATGAGCTTCGCCGTGTCGTCGTACGGGTCGAGCCCGCTCACCTCCATCGGGTCCAGCGGCGGCACTGTCACGTGGGACACCAACGGATGCAACGGCCGCGTGTCGGTCTCGCCGGAGCCGAGCAGGTCCTCGTGCAGCTTCTCTCCCGGGCGCAGGCCGGTGTAGACGATCGGGGCCGTGCTCGACGCCTGCTCGGCCATCTGCCGGGCGAGGTCGGCGATGCGGACCGGCTCGCCCATGTCCAGCACCAACGCCTCCCCGTCCCGCCCGATCTCGGCGGCCTGGAGCACCAGGTGCACGGCCTCCTGGACGGTCATCAGGTAGCGGGTGACCTCGGGGTGGGTGACGGTCAGCGGTTTCCCGTCCTCGATCTGCCGCTGGAAGGCCGTCACCACCGAGCCGCGGCTGCTCAACACGTTGCCGAACCGGACGCTGAGGAAGGTCCCGGGGAAGCGGGAGGCGGCGTGCGCGGTCAGTCGCTCGGTGATCCGCTTGGAGTACCCGAGCACGCTGATCGGGTTGGCCGCCTTGTCGGTGGAGATGTTGACGAACCGGGCCACGTCCTGGCAGGCGTCCAGCACCGAGAGGGTGCCCCACACGTTCGTCATGACGGCCTCGCCGGGGTGCCGCTGCAACAGCGTCAGGTGCTTGAGCGCCGCCGCGTGCAGGATGATCTCCGGTCGGCGTTCCCGGATGATCCGACGGATGCCCTCGTCGTCCCGCAGGTCCGCGAGGATCAGCTCGGGACCGTCCAGCAGGGCCCGTCCGGCGAGTGACATCTGAAGGCCGTGCAGGGCCGACTCGTCGCGGTCCAGCATCATCAGCTCACCCGGCCCGGCCTTCATCACCTGGCGGCAGAGTTCTGAGCCGATGGATCCGCCGGCACCGGTGACCAGGATCCGCCGTCCGGCCAGGCTGTTCGTGCTCAACGGCAGGTCACCGACCACCTGGCGGCGCCCGAGCAGATCGCCGATCTGCACGTCCCGGACGTCGGTGACGGTGATCCGGTGGTCGAGCAGGTCGCGCACCGGGGGCAGCACCTTGAACACCGCGTCCGCCGCCAGCGTGGCCTCGCGGATCTGACGGATCAGCGCGGCGTCGGCGTTGGCCACCGAGAAGATGACAGCCCTCGCGCCGGTGCGGCGGACGGCTCGGCCGACGTCGTGCCGCCCGCCGAGCACCCGCACTCCGCGGATGCGCAGGTCGCGCTTGTCCGGGTCGTCGTCGAGGGCCCCCACGGGGAGGTATCTGCCACGCGGATCGCCGAGCAGCGCGCGCAGCAACTCCTGTCCGGCGTCGCCGATCCCGAACAGCAACACCGGTGTCGAGGATCGGACGTCCGGTCGCAGGGACAGGTCCCGGCGGTGCCGGTACGCGAACCGGGCCCCGAGCATCAGGAGCAGGGCGAGGGCGCCGCCGACCAGCGGGGTGCTCGCCGGCACCGGCCGTTGGTCGCTGGGCAGTAGCCCGAGCAGCACGATGGCGGCCGTCGTGATGGCGGTGCCGGCGACACCCTGGACCTCCTGGAGGCTGCCCAGGGGGTGGCGTCCGGAGTGCAGCCGACGTACCGCCGCCACTGCCACGTACACGACTGCGGCGAGCACGCCGACCGCCGCGGCCCGGCCCAGCTGGCCCGGGGGGAGGTCCAACTCGAATCGGGTCCACGCGGCCGCCACGAAACCGCCGATCCAGGCGGTGGTGTCGGTGGCGAGGAACGCGGCGGCGCGGCGGCGGGCCCTGGCCCGCCGCCCCCGCTGCGCGTGGTCCGTGTGCTCGGTGTCCTGCGGCATGTCCTGGCTCCCCTGCCCGTGTCCCGACCGCTTCCGCCGTTCATGACAGAAGGGCTGTAGCACGCCTTTTGTCCTTGTTACAGGCAAACTGGGAGACGATGGTCGTTTTTCGGCTATCGACGCGATTTCCTGCCTGTGTCGGCGGAGCCCAGCGAGCCGGTACGTCCCTCATCGCCACCTGATCGGCCCACATCCGTGCCAGTTCGGCCGTGCCTCCGGCGTCCAGGGGGCGACTATCCCCGCACCCGGAGGCCGAGGAATTCATCGATTGCCGTAAACACCCGGGCCGTCTGCGGCTCGGTCAGGGCGCTCCCACTGGGCAGGGCGACGCCGTCGGTGAAGAGTCGCTCCGCAGCGCCGGTGAGCAGGCCCTCCGCTCCGCGGTGTACGGGCTGTAGATGCATCGGCTTCCACACCGGGCGGGTCTCGATGTCCCGCTCGGCCAGGTGGACCGCCAGGTCGTCCGCCCGCCAACCGCAGCGGTCCGGCTCGACGGTGATGACGGTGAGCCAACAGTTGGACTCGGTGTCCTCGGCGTTGAGCAGTCGCACGCCCGGCACCGGGGCGAAGAGTTTGGCGTAGCTGTCGCGCAGGTGGCGACGTCGGGCGATCATCCCGTCCAGCCGAAGCAGCTGGGCGCGGCCGAGCGCCGCGAGCAGGTTGCTGAGTCGGTAGTTGTAACCCGTCTCGTGGTGCTCGTAGTGCCGTGCCGGTTCGCGGGCCTGGGTGGCGAGGTGGCGGGCCCGTGCGAGGAGTGTGGTGTCGTCGGACACCAGCATTCCACCGCCGGAGGTCGTCATGATCTTGTTGCCGTTGAAGGACAGCACACCGACGCGCCCGAAGGAGCCGGCGGGCCGGCCGTCGTGGCTGGCGCCGAGTGCCTCCGCGGCGTCCTCCACGAGGGGCACCCCGGCCTCGACGCAGACCGGGGTCAGCGCGCGATAGTCGGCGCAGCTGCCGAACATGTCCACCGGGACGATCGCGCCGACGCGCTCACCGCGCGAGCGCAGCCGCCGGATCAGTTCGTCGACGAGGTCGACGTCCACGTTGCCGGTCCGCGGGTCGCAGTCGACGAAGACCGGGCGGGCGCCGATGTACCGGACCGCGTTGGCCGTCGCGACGAAGGTGAGCGTGGGCACGATGACCACGTCGTCCGGCCCGACGCCGACACCCAGCAGGGCCAGGTGCAGGGCTGCCGTTCCCGAGTTGACGGCGACGGCGCCGTCGGTGCCGACCCGTCGGGCGATCGCCTGCTCGAATGCCTCCAGGTCCGGCCCGGCCGGCGCGGCCCAGCCCGAGCGCAGGGCGGCGATCAGGTACGACTCCTCGAGCGGCCCGATGTCGGGCGGTGAGAGGTGCACGGTGTCGGTCACGAGATCTTCCGGCGCCGATGCGTATGGACGTTCGGGGATTTGTGGACAAAAAGCATGTAACCGTTGTATCAGTGACGGACTGCGCAAACGTCGTTTAGTTCCAGTCGGAACGCCGCGTCGTACCGGTCAACCTCGGAATCGCCGGCCGGATACGGCCAGATCGTGACCCGTTCACGCCGGGTGGAGCGCTCAGGGTGAGCGCGTGGCTGGCGGAAAACGTAAGCAATATTCGTACTACTGGGGTCTTTGTCCATAATTTCGTGATTGTGGCAATGTGCGCAAGTTGGTGAATTTACACTTCGGACCGCGTGATCACCCACCGACGGAGGGAACGGAGACAGCGTTGCTGAGCATGGTGCGCGGCGTGGCGAACGCCCTGCGGGACCGGCGGGCTGCCGCCCGGGACCCGGAGGGATTCGCCAGGTCCCTCGGCGTCGACCTGCGGGGCCGGGTCCGGTTCTACGGCGTCGACCGGGCGATGTTCGGCTCCGAGCCGTGGCTCGTCTCCCTCGGCGACAACGTCTACGTCACCGCCGGGGTCCAGTTCATCACCCACGACGGCGGCACGCTGATCCTCCGCAAGGAGGTGCCCGATCTGGAGTGGACCGCGCCGATCACCGTCGGGGACGACGTCTACCTCGGCGTGCGGACGACCATCCTGCCCGGGGTCACGATCGGCGACCGATGCGTCATCGGCGCCGGTTCGGTGGTGACCCGCGACATCCCGGCCAACAGCGTCGCCGCCGGCGTCCCGGCCCGGGTGATCCGCAGCGTCGACGACTATCTCGACCGGATGCGCGCCCGGTCCCTGGGCTGCGGGCACCTGCCGGCCGCCGAGAAGGCCGCCGTGATCCGCCGGATCTACGGGGTGCCCGAGCAGCTCGCCGCCGGCCGGGCGGGATTCTGATGCGGGTGACGGCCGGCCGACCCGGCGCCCTGCTCGGCGCGTTGTTCATGGCGCTGCACCGTCTTGAGGGCGCCGGTGCCCGGGCCCGTCGGGCCATCCGGGGTCTCGCCCTCGCCGGCCGGTTCGCCGCCCGGGGCGACAACTTCACCTTCGACCCCGACGGCGTCTACACCTGCGAGACGATCGAGGTCGGACACAACGTGGACCTCGGGTACCGGCCGATTCTGATGGCGGCCCGGGCGCGGATCCGAATCGGCGACAACGTCATGTTCGGCCCCGAGGTGACCATCCGAGGCGGCAACCACCGCATCGACCAGGTCGGCGTACCGATGATCGCGGTCGGCAAGAAGCCCGGCGACGACAGCCACGACCGGGGCGTGACCATCGGTGACGACGTCTGGGTGGGCACCCGTGCGGTGATCCTGCACGGCGTGACCATCGGCCGGGGCGCGGTGATCGGCGCCGGAGCCGTCGTCACCCGGTCGGTGCCACCGTATGCGGTGGCCGCCGGCAATCCGGCCCGGGTGATCCGACTGCGGTGGTCCTTGGAGACCATCCAGGACCACGAGCGGCAGCTCTACCCGTCGGAGCGGCGGCTGACCTCCGCCGAACTGGCCGGTCTGGCCGAGCTGCCGGTGCCCGAACCGCGCCCGACGCCGGTGACGAAGTCGCTGACCAGCGGCCTCCAGGCGCGATAGTCGAAGCAGTGTGCCCGCTCGCGGGCGGCCCGGCTCATCGCCCGCCAGGCCGGATCGTCGAGCGACAGCGCCCGTTCCAGCCCGCGCCGGACGTCGTCCGCCCCGGCGCCGTCGAGAACGATGCCCTCCTGGCCGTCCAGGATGTACCTGCGCAGATCACTTGTGTGGTTGAGCAGCACGGGGCAGCCGGCGGCCAGACTCTCCGGCACCTTGGACGGAAAGCCCGCCTGCGCGTACCCGACCGGCGGGCGGACCAGCACCGAGAAGTGTGCCCGCCGCAGCTCGGCGAGCACCCGGTCACGGGGCAGCCGGCCGAGGAAGACCACCTGCCCGTCGAGGTCGTCGGGGTCGGCATCGTCCAGGTCGGAGAGGCTGCCGGCCTGCTCGCGGGTGAGCCCGGCGATCACCAGGCGCACCCGGGACCGATGCTCGGGCGCGAGGCCGCGGATGCCTCCCAGCACCACGGCAAGTTGGTCCTTGGCGCCGGCCGAGCCCGCGTACAGCAGCCGGAGCCCGTCGTCGAGCGAGGGCGGCGCGGGGCTGTCGTAGTCGGCGCAGTCCACCTGGGGCGGCACCATCAGCGTCGCCCGGCCCTGGCCGACGAAGTGCCGCTCCAGCGTCTCGGAGATGGCGATGACCCGGTCGGCGAGTCGCCCGGCCAGGAAGAACGCCCAGCGGTGCCGGACGAAGTACGGCGTCAGCCAACCCCGTGGGAACTGGGCCCGGTCGTGCCGCTCCAGCACGTCCACTGTCACCGGGCAGCGCACCGCCGTGCGCAGCACCATCCAGGTGAGCAGGCCCCACAGGCTGAGCGGCAGGTGGACGCCGGCCAGGTCACCCGGGCGGATGCCGGCGCGGCGCAGGGCGGCCAGGACCCGCAGGGGGCGGGTGCACCGGTGCAGCCAGCGGCCCGGCAGTCCGCCGCCGATGCGTCGGCGGGGCAGCGTGATCAGTCTGACGCCCGGGGGTAGGTCGCACGTGGCGGGCGGTCGCGACCCGTCGTCCGGCCAGTCGTTGACCACCAGGGTCACGCCACCGGGCGGGGTGGCCGAGCGGGCCAGTTGCAGCAGCCGGTTGGACATCGCGTCCCCGTGCGGGAACCGGTACGCGGCCACCGCCAGCACCTGTGGCGTCGCGGTGGACCGCGGGGCCGGGATCAGGCCCGCGATGGTGGTCGGCACGCCCACGCTCTGCCCCTCCGAAGAATCAGGTAGTCAGCCCCGTTATGGCCGTTAAGTCTAAATGGCCGTGGCCGGCGCGGCGCCGCTCGCGCGCTCGTGTCGGGGTGGCAATCACAGTACTTTCAGTAATCCTACGACTACTGATAGCAACCATGCTCGACCGTCCTCGTTGAACCCGTTGACCTGTCGACGGGGCCTGGAGGCGACACGGCATGCGACGACCGACCACCAGCGAGGCGCCGGTCGGGCCCGGTCTGGTCGTGGCGAACCGGCCGCCGCCCCTCGGCGGTGCCGCCCCGCCGGAGCCGCCGAGCACGGGAAGGTCCCGCAGCCGTGCGCTCGCCGGCGGCATCGTGTCCGCGCTGGCCGGCAAGATGGTCGGGCTGGCCGCGCCACTGCTGATCACCCCGTTGGCCTTTCGTAGCCTCGGCGCGGAGCGGTACGGGCTCTGGATGGCGGTCACGTCGCTCACCGGCATGGCGCTCTTCGCCGACTTCGGGCTCGGCAACGGGCTGCTGACCCGGCTGGCGAGGTTGCGCGGCACCGGCGAACGGCCCGCCGCGGCCAGGGAGATCTCCAGCGCGTACGCGCTGCTGGGCGCGCTGTCCGTACTGCTGATGGTGGTGCTGGTCGCGACCCTGCGGTGGGTGCCCTGGCCGGCGCTGCTGAACGCCGTGGACCCGACGGTGGCCCGCGACGCCCGGCCGGTGGTGCTGCTCTGCTTCGGCGCCTTCCTGGTCAACATCCCCCTCGCCCTGATCCAGCGGGTCCAGTACGCCCACCAGCAGGTGGCCCAGAGCAACCTGTGGCAGGCCGGCGGCAGCCTCGTCTCGGTCGCCCTGGTCTACGCCGCGGTCACCACCGGGGCTGGTCACGTCCTTGTCGTCGCCGCCGCGGTGCTCGCGGTGCCGGTGGTCAACCTGGCCAACTCGGTGTGCTACTTCGCGTGGCAGGACCGGGAGTTACGGCCCCGTGCCCGGCACGTGCGCGCGGCGGTGGCCCGGAGTCTGCTCCGGCTGGGCGCCCGGTTCTTCCTGCTCTCGGTGCTCTGCTCGGTGGTGCTCAACCTCGACGGCTTCCTGATCAGCCGGGTGCTGGGGCTGCCCGCCGCCGCGACCTACGCGGTCGTGCTGCGGATGTTCGCCCTGCTGACCCTGTTCGTCACGCTGGTGAACCTGCCGTTCTGGCCGGCCAACGGCGAGGCGCTGGCCCGGGGGGACCTGGCCTGGGTGCGGCGGGTCACTCTCCGGATGGTGGGCCTGTCGGCCGGCGTCGTCGCCCTGCCCGGCCTCGCTCTCGTGCTGGTCGGCAACGACGTGCTGCGTCTCTGGGTACGCGCGGCCGACCTCCCGCCGGTGTCTCCCATGCTCTTCGCGGGGCTCGCCGCCTGGTCGGTGCTGCTGGCCGTGGCGGCCCCGCTGTTCATGGTGCAGAACAGCGTCGGCCTGCTCCGACCCCAGTTCGTCGGCTGGGCGGGCTGCCTGCTGCTGGCCGTACCCCTGAAGATCGTCCTGGCCGACCGGGTGGGCCTGCCCGGGGTGGCGCTCGCCTCGGCCGCGACCTACGGGCTCACGGTGCTGCCGGCCGCCGTGGTCGGCTACCGCCGGGTGCTGGCCGGCGGGTCGAAATGGGCGGAGAGGGGCGTCGCGACCGCGACGGTCGGGGGGCCGTGAGGGTTCGGGCGCGGCGGGTCGGCGTCACCTCGCCGCTCGTGCCGCAGTTACCACCCGTGGTGCGGTCCGCACATCCGGACCGGCTCGTCATCGCGCCACCGTCGGAATGGGGGGTCATGCAGCGTCTCGCCGTGCGCGACACCCGACGCCGCCCGGCGTCGGTCGGAGTCGCGTCGTGACGCGGCCGGTGGTGGTGCAGCACTCGGCCGGTGTTCCGGGAGCCAACGGCCCGCTGACCGCCGTGCAGCGCGTGCTCGCCTCGCCGCTGGCCGACCGGTACGAGTTCGTCCGGATGCACCAGAGCGCGGGCAACGGCAGCCTGAACGTGCCGCTGCTGCGCGAATGGGTGCGCCTGCTGCGGCGGGTCCGCCCCGATCTCGTGCACGTGCGGGGTCTGCAGAACGAGGGTCTGCACGGGGTGCTCGCCGCCCGCCTCGCCGGCTGCCGCCGGATCCTGGTCACCGTGCACGGCACCGTACGCGACCTGCGGCAGCCCGGCCGGCCCTGGCGCCGCCGGCTGCTCGTGCACGGCGCCGAACCCGCGACACTGCGGATGGCCAGCCACGTCGGCACCGTCTGCGAGTACGCGGCCCGCCGGGACTTCCTGCGCGAGCTGGGCGGGAAGTTCATCGGGGTGATCCCCAACGGGGTGCCGCTGCCGGCCCACCCCCGCGCGTCGCGGGACCGGGTCCGCGCCGAGTTGGGCCTGCGCCCCGACGACGTCGCCATGATCGCGGTGTCCCGGCTGACCTGGGAGAAGGGCTACGGCGTCCTCGCCGACGCGATGCGCCGGCTGCCGCCGTCCACCGTGCGCCGGCCGGGACAGTCCGGCGTCCGCCGGGTTCTGCTGGTCGCCGGTGACGGCCCCGACCGGGCGGGGGTCGCCGCGGCCCTGGCCGACAGCGGAGAGGTCGAGGTACGTCTGCTCGGCAACCGACTCGACGTGCCGGACCTGCTCGCCGCGGCGGACCTCTTCGTCTTCCCGACCCTGCACGAGAACCTCTCCAACGCGCTGCTGGAGGCCATGGCGCACGGACTGCCGGTCATCGCGTCGGCGGTCGGCGGCAACGTGGAGGTGCTGCGCTCCGGCGGAGGGCGGCTGGTGCCGGCGGGTGATCCCGAAGCGCTGGCCGGGGCGCTGTCGCCGCTGCTGGACGACTCGGCCGAGCGGCGCCACCTGGGAGAGCTGGGTCGCAAGGTGGTGGCCGAGGGCTACAGCCTGGACGCCATGCTCGGTTCGCTCGACAGCGTCTACCAACGCATCATCGGGGAGTGAGGATGGCCGACCACCGCAGCCCTCGGGTCACCCTGTTGGGCTTCACCGTGCCGGACGACCTGCTGGCCGAGATCATCGCCCGGGACACCATCATGCCCACCCAGACGCACACCTTCGCCTGGAGTCTGGTCCGCAGCCTGCGCGCCGCCGACTGTCCGGTGCACCTGCTCTCCGCCGCCCCGGTGTCCACCTGGCCGAGCAACCGTCAGATCCGCTTCCGTCCCGGCCGATTCCGGCAGGACGACGTGGACGGCCACCTGCTGGCGTTCGTCAACCTGCTCGGCCTCAAGCACCTCACCCGGTTCGTGGCGGCGTGGCGCACCGGGAGCCGGGAGCTGCGCGGGCAGCGGACGGATGTGCTGCTGGTGCACGGCGTGCACTCGCCCTTCCTGTGGTTCGGTGTGCTGCGTGCACGGCGGCGTGGCGTACGGGTGGTGCCGGTGCTCACCGACCCGCCGGGTGTCGCGCTGCCCACCGACGGCCGGGTGGTCCGGCTGCTGCGAGGGCTCGACGTGGCGCTGGTCCGGGCCGCGCTCGCCCGCTGCTCCGGGGTGATCGCGTTGACGCCCGCGCTGGCCGACGACTTCGCCCCCGGCCGGCCGCGGCTGGTGCTAGAGGGTATCTGTGCCGCCGGGCCGGCCACCGTCGACGATGCCCGGCCGGGTGCCATCGGGGTGACCCGGGACATCGTCTACGCCGGCGGTCTGAGCCGCGCCTACGGCGTCGACCGGCTCGTCGAGGCGTTCGGCGAGTTGCCCGGGGACGACCTGCGGCTGTGCGTGTACGGGCGGGGCGAGCTGGAGGGCTGGTTGCGGGAGCGGGCCGCCACGGACCGGCGCATCGCGCCCCCGCAGTTGCTGCCCCGGGCCGAGTTGCTGCCCCGGCTGTCCCGGGCGAGCGTGCTGGTGAATCCCCGCCCGGTGGATCAGGACTTCGTCCGTTGGTCGTTCCCGTCGAAGATCATCGAGTACCTGGCGGCCGGTGTGCCGGTGGTGAGCACCCGCCTGCCGGGCATCCCGGCGGTGTACGACCCCTGGCTGTCCTTCGCCGAGCCGGACACCGCCGAGGGGCTGCGCGCCGCCATCGCCGGGGTGCTGCGCCTGCCGCCCCACGCGGCCCGTGAGCTGGGTGCCGGTGGCGCCCGGTTCGTGCGGGAGACCCGCAGCCCGGCGGCCCAGGGGCGGCGGATGCACGACTTCCTCGCCGACCTGACCGGGCTCACCGGCCCGCGGCCCGCCCCGGCCGACGCGGGGGCGTTCGCCCCGGACCGGGTCGGCTGACCCGCAGCCCCGCAGCACCTGACCCCGGCCGCCGCCGAGTCCGCTCAGCGCACCAGGCCCACAAGTGGTCGGTTCGGGCCGCTGTTCGGCGTGGCCGGTGGCTTCTCGGCGGCCGGCTCCAGCAGTGCCACCGGCAGCCGGGACCACAGGGCCAGCATCAGCCACGCCACAGGTGAGATCTCCCAGTGCCCGCTGAGCCAGATCGGCGTCCATCCGACGATCAGCACGCCGACGAGCGTCCCGTGCCGGCGGCCCAGTCCGGGTGCCGCGTCCCGGATGAGGAAGCCGACAAGCGCCGCGAACAACGCGATCCCGATCAGGCCGAGGTCGTTGCCGAGGGTGAGCAGCAACGAATGGGCACCCACCCCGTAGTACGGATTGGTGCTCGGAAAGGCGCCCACACCGATTCCGACAAGCGGCGAGTCCCAGAACGACGCCTCGGCGACCGGCCAGACGGCCAGCCGCCCGGAGAGGTCGTCCAGGGGACGGTCGAACACGGTCGCCAACCACTGTGGCTGGTAGCGCGTAAGGTGCCCGAACGGCACGAGGGCCAGCAGGACGGCCGAGGCGCCGACGGCGAAGGCCCAGGTCCGCCCGGCGAGCCGGTCCACGATCAGGTACGCCACGACGGCGGCCAGCGCGACCTGGCTGGCGCGCGTGCCGGTGAGCATCGTCGCGTAGCCGAACAGTGGCAGCAGCAGCCAGAGCCCGGCGCGGACCAGGCGGTTCCCGGCCCGGGCCAGCACCAGCAGGACGGTGACCAGGGCGGCGGTGGCCAGGCAGTACGCGGTGTAGTTGACGCCCACGCCCTCCAGTGAGACGCGTAGCGCGGTCTCGTCCAGGCGGCTGGCCCGGATCAGTTGGATGGCGGTCCAGCCCGCGCCGCCGAGGAAGGCGCCGGCGACCAGTAGTACGCGGCGCCGACTGGACAGCACGTGACGCGCGGCGATCAGCAGCAGGGCCATGGTCCACCAGGCGCGTACCGCGATCTGACTGCCGTCGATGTCCCGGGTCCACATCAGCGTGGTGGTGGCCCAGCAGCAGATCAGGATCGCCAGGTAGTCCGCCGGGCCGATGCGGGGGATCCGGCCGCTGGTCAGCAGCGCGGCGGCGGCGAGCCAGAGCCCACCCTGGTAGACCAGGTTCGGGTTGACCGGACCCAGGACGGCGGCGAGGCAGATGGGCAGCACGCTCAACCACGCCAGGTTCCACCGGCTGCTGACGGGCGTCGTGGCGGGGCGGGCCGGCCGGGGCTGACCGATCGGCGACGGGGTCGGCGTGATGCCTGCCGAGCGTCCGGGCGGTGGCTCCATGATGGACCGTGCTGCGCCGTACCCCTGAGCCACAGGCTCTCCTCCTGCCGAGCGGTGATCCGGCCGGCGGGTGCCGTACCGTGCCGCAACGAGCCTAGGTGGAGATTGAGGGAGGTACCTCTACTTTGCCCAACAACTGGTTTATATCGGGCATTTCAACGAAGGGGCGTCAGCCTCGACCACGCGCCGCGGCCTTGCTCAACAGATCCTCGATCTGGTCGACGCCGACCCGCAGCGACATCCGGTCCAGGTAGAGCTGGCGACCCCGACAACCCATCGCGAGCCGTTGCTCGGTGGACACCCGGGCCGCGGCCACGAACTGGTCGGCCAACGCCCGCCAGTCGTCCGGCGGGCAGACCAGGCCCGCCCCGCCGGCGCTGACCAGCCGGGCGGCGTCGCCATCAGCCGACATCAACACCGGCACGCCGCAGGCGAGCGCGGCCTGCAACTTCGACGGCACCGTCCCGCGCAGCCACGGAAGGTCCCGCAGCATCACCAACTGGTAGTCGGCGGCGGCGTACAGCTCGGCCATCTCCGCCGCCGGACGCCGGCCGAGGAACCGGACGTTGACCGCGCCCAACTCGTCGGCGAGCTTGCGGGCCTGCTCCGCGCCCAGCCCGGTGCCGACGAAGACCAGATCCACCGCGTCCGGCGCGGCCGCCGCCGCCCGGATCGCCACGTCCACGCCCTGCAACAACCCCAGGTTGCCGGCGAACATCACGGTGGTCCGTCCCCGATGGCCGATCGCCGCCCGGGCGGCGTCGGTGCACGGCACCGGCCGGAACAGCGCCTCGTCGGTCCAGTTGAAGACGGTGCGCACCGCCCCCGGGTCGACGCCGCGCTCGACCACCTGCTCCGCCATCGCGGGCGCGATCACCGCGATGCCCGCGCAGGAGTGGTAGATGCGACGCATCGACGCGGTGAGGACGCGGTCCAGCGCTCTGCCGGCCAGCCCCGGCGGGGCCATCCCCGAGGCGGTCACCGACTCCGGCCACAGGTCCTGGACGTGCAGCACCGCCGGTACGCCACGCAGCAGGCGCAGCAGCCCGGCGGCAGCGTACGAGGTGGGCGGTGGGTGGTAGACGTAGAGCGCGTCGACGCCGCGCAGGTGTCGCGGGGCGGCGAGGGTGCTGGTGGCCGCGAACGACAGGTAGCTGACCGCCCGGCGCAGGCCGGAACGGTCGTGGCTCGGATACGCCGGCACCCGGCGCACCGTCACCCCGCCGTCGGTGTTCAGGTGGTTCCACCGCTGTCGCCAGCCCGGGTAGATCCGCCCGAGCGGCAGGCTCGGGAAGGTGGTCAACACGCGCACCTCGTGCCCGCGCCGGGCCAGTTCGGTGGCCAGCTGACCCGGCACGAAGGTGCTCTCCGGCGGGTACCACTGGCTGATCAGTCCGATTCGCATCTCCGGCACTCCCGTCCGGGTCGGCCGGGCCTCGCACCGGCTTGCTGTCCGCAGGGTCAGCTCACCACATCAAACGGGCCACTGCCCCCAACTCGCCCACTAGGGCTGAGAACGGGCGGAAGTGAAACGGGACACGCGTTCCGGTGCGTGACCTGCACCGGAAGCGCTCGTTGTCCCACTGGGTAGCCGACGCCGGGCCGCCACCGACGGGCCGAAGGGGAGACCTCGTGAAGGTAGTGGTGACCGGGGGAGCCGGGTTCATCGGCGCCAACCTGGTGCGGGCGCTGGACGAAACCCCACAGGTGACCGAGATCGTGGTCGTCGACGACCTCTCCACCGGCCTGCTGGACAACCTGCACGGCCAACCCGTTCGGCTGCACCAGGGGACCGTGCTCGACCCCGACCTGCTCGACGAGGCGTTCGCCGGAGCGGCCAGCGTGGTGCACCTGGCCGCCCTCGGCTCGGTGCCGCGCTCCATCGACCGGCCGCTGCCCAGCCACCACGCCAACGCCACCGGCACGCTGATGGTGCTGGAGGCCGCCCGCCGGCACGGCGTGCAGCAGGTCATCCTCTCCTCGTCCTCGTCGGTGTACGGCGCCAACCCGGTGCTGCCCCGGCAGGAGGGGCTCCGCCCCATCCCGGTCTCCCCGTACGCGGTGTCCAAGCTGGCCGCCGAGGCGTACGCGGTCGCCTACGCCTCCTGCTACGACATGGGCGTGCTGCCGTTCCGCTTCTTCAACGTCTTCGGCCCACGGCAGGCGGCGCACCACGCGTACGCCGCCGTGCTGCCCCGGTTCGTCACCGCAGCCCTCGCCGGCGAGCCGCTGCGGGTGCACGGTGACGGCCGACAGACCCGCGACTTCACGTTCGTCGGCAGCGTCACCACGGTGCTCGTCGACGCCATCGTCCGCCGGGTGTCCACCACCGACGTGGTGAACCTGGCCTTCGGCGTACGGGTCTCCCTCCTCGACATGATCGCCGAACTGGAGGACATCATGGGCCGGCCGTTGCCCGTGGTGCACGAGCCACCGCGTCCCGGCGACGTACGGGACTCGCAGGCCGACTGCGGCCGGTTGCGGGAGCTGTTCCCCTCGGTGCGACAGGTGCCGCTGCGCACCGGCCTGGAGCAGACCGTGTCCTGGATGTCCGGTCGCGTGCTCACCGGCCAGTAGGCCGCGTCATGTCGTCCGGGGTCGTCGATCGGACCCGGCGGGCCGGTATGCCGGGCGGGTGGCGTGGCCGCTCGGCGCGCAGCCGACGGCTGGTCACCGGCATCACCACCGCGCTGGTCAGCCGGGCCGCCGGGTTGATCGTGCCGATCGTGCTGGTCCCGGTGACGCTGCCCTTCTTCGGCAACGACCTGTACGGGCTGTGGATGGCTGTCGCGTCGCTGGCCGGCATGGCGGCCTTCGCCGACCTGGGGCTCGGCAGCGGTCTGATGACGAAGCTGGCTTCCTGCTACGCCCACGGCGACACCACACTGGCCCGCCGTTACATCTCCAGCGCGTACCTGACCCTGACGGTGCTGGCGTTCGCGCTGACCGGCCTGCTCTGGTTCACCGCCGGGGTCGTGCCGTGGTCGTCGCTGTTCAACGTGACCGGGCAGGTCACCCCGGAGCAGACCCGGATGATCTCGCTGATCTGTCTCACCGGGTTCGCGCTGAACGTGCCGCTGTCCCTGATCGCCCGTGTCCAGTACGCCTACCAGCAGGTCGGCCCGAGCAACGTCTGGCAGACCGCCGGCAGCCTCGGCGCGCTCGCCGCCGTTCTCGGGGTGGTCTGGGCCGACCTGTCGCCGATCCTCGTGATCGCCGTGTCCGTCGCCACGCCGCTGCTGATCAACCTGCTCAACACGCTCTGGTTCTTCGGTCGGCAGGAGCCGCGGATCCGACCCACGCCGAGAGCCGTCCAGGCCGGCGCGGCCCTGGAACTGACCCGGCTCAGTGGGTTGTTCTTCGTGCTGACCGTGGTCATCTCGTGCGCCACCAACGCCGACACGCTGATCATCGCGCACGCGCTCGGCCTGTCCGCGGTGGCCGGGTACGTGGTGCCGGCGAAGTTGCTGTCCCAGCTCGGCCAACTCGTCGTCCTGGTCAACGTGCCGCTCTGGCCGGCCAACGGTGAGGCCCTGGCCCAGGGCCACCTGGACTGGGTACGGCGAACGACCCGACGGATGACAGTGCTGTCGGTGCTCGCCGCCGGCCTGCCCATCGCGGTGCTTGTGGCGTTCGGCGACCGGATCTTCGCCGCCTGGCTGCCGGTGCCGATGGGTGACGACCGCTGGCTGCTCGCCGGGCTGGGTGTCTGGTGGCTGCTCCAGGCCGCGTTGTCGCCACGGTTCATGGTGCAGAACGCCGACGGTGTCATCGTCCCGCAGCTCGTCGGCTGGGGGGCGTTCCTGCTGCTGTCGGCGCTCGGCAAGTGGTACGCGGCCGGCCGGCTCGGTGTCGCCGCCGTGCCCTGGGTCGGCGCGCTCGGCTACGCGCTGACCGTCGTGCCGGCCGCGCTCTACGGATATCACCGGACGTTGCGCCGGCACCGCCGCCCGGCCACCGAACAGGAGGGAGTCGTCGCCCATGCCGTCCGTTGAGGAGTATCCCCGGGTCCTGGTGGTGAGCGCCGCCGTCTTCGACCGCACCACCGGCACCGGCATCACCCTGTCGAACCTGTTCGCCGGCTGGCCACCGGACCGGCTCGCCCAGCTGTACACCGAGGACGCCAGCCCCGGTGCGGAGGTGCGTGGCACGTTCGCCCGCTTCGCGCCGCGCAACGCCCCGGTGGAGTACCACCTGTTCCGGCTCCGGCAACGCACCCGCCGACCCGACCCGGCCGGCGTTCCGGCGGCCGAGGCCGTCGACCCGCTGCCCGGCCCGGTGCGCGCCCGGCTGCGTGCGCAACTGCGGGCCTTCGTCGATCTCAGCCCGGTCCGCGTGCCCGTCGATGTTCGGGGCTGGCTGCGGGAGCAACGTCCGGACGTGGTCTACGCGACGCTGGGCAGCATCCGGATGATGCGCCTGGCGGTGACCGCCGCGCAGGAGTGCGACGCGCCGCTGGTGCCGCACTTCATGGACGACTGGCCCAGCACCCTGTACGCCAACGGGCAGGTGCTCGGTGTCCCCCGGCTCGCGGTCCTCGCCGGCATGCGGGAGGTAATGCGGCACTCGTCGTACGGGATGGGGATCAGCGAGGCAATGGCCCGCGAGTTCGAGCAGCGGTACGGGCTGCCGTTCGCCGCGTTCGGCAACTGCGTGTCCCCGTCCGACTTCGCCGACCCCGACCAGCCGGCGTCGCCACTGTCGGCGGACGGCACTGTCGATCTCGTCTACGTGGGTGGGCTGCACCTGGACCGGTGGCGTTCGCTGCGCCGGATCGGCGAGGTGGTGCAGCGGCTGGCGCAGCGCGGCACACCGGCCCGGCTGACAGTGCACGCCCCGGCGACCAACCTGGCCCAGTACGACGGTGTCTTCGCCGGGCTGCCCGCGGTTCGGCTGGGCCGGTCGTTGAGCGCGGGCGAGGTTCCCGGGGTGCTCCGGCAAGCTGACGTGCTGGTGCACGTCGAGGCGTTCGCCGAGGAGTTTCGCCGGTACACCCGCTACTCGCTGTCCACGAAGATCCCGCAGTACCTGGCGGCGGGCCGGCCGGTGCTCGGGTTCGGTCCCGCCGAACTGGCCTCGATGGCCCACCTGTCGGCGGCCGACGCCGGCCGGGTCGTCGGCGTCGACGACGAGGCGGCCCTGACCGAGGCGATCGGCGCGCTCTGCGCCGACGCCGAGCTGCGGGACCGGTTGGGCCGGCAGGGTCTGACGTACGCGGTGCGGCACCACCGCACCGACCGGGTGGCCGCCCGCTTCGCCGAGGTGCTGCGGGAGGCCGCCCACCGCCGGGTGGCCCGGCCACCGGCGCCCCGGTCCGGCTCGGGGACGACGCTGCGGGGCGTGGACGCCGGCTGACCGGCCTCGCCCGACGGTCAGCGGCGGCTGAACCTGCCGGCGCCGGCCATCGGCGCCGGCGTCGTCCAGCGCAGGAGGGAGCGGGCATGTCGCGGCGCGACGCCGCGCGCCCGCTCCGGACCCCAGATCCCGGGGAGCACGGTGAGCAGGCCCAGGGCCAGCCAGAAGCCCAGCGCGGTCTCCCACTGACCGGTCAACCAGATCGGCAGCATGGCGGCGGTGAACGCGCAGGCCAGCAGTAACGCCGTCCGACCGGTGCGGGCGGCGGTGACCAGCGCCGCGGCCATCGTCCCGAAGTAGAGCAGCACCCCGACCAGACCCAGGTCGTTGCCGACGGTCAGCAGCAGGTTGTGCGGCCCGATCTCGTACGGGTTGGTGGAGATGAACACGCCGGCGCCGGAGCCGGTCAGCGGTGACTCCCACCAGGTCGACAGGGCGTACGGCCAGATGGAGAGCCGCCCGGAGATGTCGCCGGTGGGTCTGCCGTACAGCCCGTCGAGCCAGAGCATCTCGTTCTGCGGGGTCATCCCGAACGGCACCGCCAGCACCGCGATCCCGGCGATCCCGGCGACGGCGACCCCCGTGAGTCGGGGCAGCAGGTGCGCCGCCAGTGCGGTGAGTAGTCCGAGCAGCACGCCGATGGCCGCGCCACGCGAGCCGGTGAGCAGCACCGCGTACCCGAGCAGCGCGATCAGCCCCAGCGGCGCCAACCACAGCGACCGCCGGTGCGCGCCCGCCGAGGCGAGCACCAGGGCCACCACCACCCCCACGGCCAGGGTGTACGCGGTGAGGTTCACCTCCCTGCCGTCGACGCCGTAGCGGTGGGCGAAGAGCAGCACGTCCCCCTGCGAGCGCGCGCCGGTGACCACCTCGACGGCGATGACGGCACAGCCGGCGAGGTAGGCCCAGCCGACCAGCAGCAGGTCCCGTCGAGTACGGACGACGTGCCGGCAGGCCACCAGGAGCAGGCAGACCGAGAGGTAGCGGTAGGCGGCGGGCAGGGTGAGGTCGGTGCGGCTGCTCCAGAGCAGGCTGGCGGCGGCCCAGAACGCGAGGAGCAATGCGAGCGTGTCGACGGCGCGCAGCCGGGGCAGTCGGCCGCTGAGGCCGATCGCCAGCAGGGCCAGCAGTGCGGCGTAGTTGAAGGACCACCAGGGTGGGCGGGCGGCCATGAAGGCGACCACGCAGAGCACCAGGACGGCGGGGAGGCTGCCGCTGGGTCCGCACGGGCGGGGCTGGGGGCGCGCGCGACCGGTCGAGAGAGGGAGCGGCACGGAACCGTTTCTATCAGGTGAAGGCCGACGAAGTGCCGAATTCACCCGACAAACACGGACCTTTTCGACGCAATTTTGCGCCAGCTGGTGCTTGTTTGGGGTGTTTGGGTTGAACACGTATCCGGGCTTCCCACCTCTCGTTGACCCGGGTGCCGCATCCGGTGGGGCTTTCGCCTGGGCACCGGAGATCGGCGCCCGCGCGGCAGCGTGCAGCGCTGCGTCCGGGCTGGCGGGTGACAACCGCCCGTCGGGTGACGAACGGGAGAACCAATGAGCGTGATGACCGCGGGCCGCCGGGTACTGATCACCGGCGGGACCGGATCCTTTGGACAGACCATGGCCCGACGTCTGCTCGACCGGGACGTCGCCGAGGTGCGGATCCTCAGCCGGGATGAGGCCAAGCAGGAAGCCATGCGGCGTTCCTTCGGCGACGAACGGGTGCGCTACCACGTGGGCGACGTCCGCGACGTCGACACCGTGCTGCGGGCCACCAGGGGCGTCGACTTCGTCTTCCACGCGGCGGCACTCAAGCAGGTGCCGTCCTGCGAGTTCTTCCCCCTCGAAGCGGTGCGCACCAACATCCTCGGCAGCGGCAACGTGGTCGAGGCCGCCGCCCACAACGGGGTCAGCTCGGTGGTCGTGCTCAGCACCGACAAGGCCGTCTACCCGGTGAACGCGATGGGCATGAGCAAGGCGCTGATGGAGAAGGTCGCCCAGGCGTACGCCCGGAACAACCCGAACAGCGCCACCACCGTCTCCTGCGTCCGGTACGGCAACGTCATGTACTCGCGCGGCTCGGTGATCCCGCTCTTCATCGAGCAGATCAAGGCCGGCCGCGCGCCGACCGTCACCGAGCCGAGCATGACCCGGTTCCTCATGTCGCTGGCCGACTCGGTCGACCTGGTCGAGCACGCCTTCCACCACGCCCGCCCCGGCGACGTGTTCATCCGCAAGGCAGCCGCCTGCACCATCAGCGACCTCGCCGAGGCGATCTGCCAGCTCTTCGACGTGCCGTTCAAGCTGGAGGTCATCGGCGTACGGCACAGCGAGAAGTGGCACGAGACCCTCGCGAGCCGGGAGGAGCTGGCCCAGGCCGACGACTTCGGTGACTTCTTCCGGGTGCCTCTGGACGCCCGGGACCTGAACTACGCGCTCTACGTCTCGGAGGGTGAGCTGGGCGAGGTGCCCCACGAGGACTTCAACTCGGCCAACGCCACCCGGCTCGGCGTACCCGAGGTGGTGGAGCTGCTCAAGACGCTGCCCGAGATCCGGGCGGAGCTGGCGCTGCGCGACCCGGTGCTGGCGTGCTGAGCCTCGCCGTCACCGGTGCCGGCGGTTTCCTCGGCTGGCACGTGCGGGTCCTGCTGCGGGCGCTCGGCTGGCCCGAGCCGACCGTGCTTACCCGCGCCGACCTGGCCGACCCGGCGGTGGTCGCCCGCAAGATCGCCGGAGTGGACCGGGTGCTGCACCTGGCCGGGGTCAACCGCGGTGAACCCGCGGACGTGGCCGCCGGCAACGTCCACCTCGCCGCCCAGCTCGCCAACGGTCTGCGGGCCTGCCCGGATCCGCCGATCGGGGTGGTCTTCGCCAACTCGGTGCAGGCCGGCAACGGCACCCCGTACGGCGACGCCAAGGCCACCGCCGCCGGCATCCTCGCCGACACCGGCGTTCCGTTGGACGACCTGTTGCTGCCCAACCTGTACGGCGAGCACGGGCGGCCCTGGTACAACTCGGCGGTCGCCACCTTCTGCCGGGTGCTCGCCGAGGGCGGCCAGCCGGAGGTGCACGCCGACCGTGAGATGGACCTGGTGCACGTCACCGACGCCGCGGCCCGGCTGGCCGGCGTCGCGGCGGGCGGCTCCTGGGATCCGGCCATGCCGGCGCTGCGGACCGGGGTCCGTGACCTCGCCGACCAGCTCGCCTCGTACGCCGACGTCTACCGCACCGGCGAGATTCCGGCACTGCGCGACCGGCACGACGTGCGGCTGTTCAACACCTACCGGTCGCACTGCTTCCCGGCGCACTATCCGCTCGCCCTGCCGACCCGGGCCGACGCCCGGGGCGCGCTCGTCGAGACGGTGAAGGCGCACGGGGGAGCGGGGCAGACGTTCTGCTCCACCACCCGGCCCGGCGTCACCCGCGGCGAGCACTTCCACCTGGCCAAGGTGGAACGGTTCGTGGTGCTGCGCGGCTCGGCCGACATCAGCCTGCGCCGGGTCGGCGACACCGACGTCGTCCGGTTCCCGGTCAGCGGCGACGAACCGGTCGTGATCGACATGCCGACCATGTGGGCGCACAACATCACCAACACCGGCCCCGACGAGCTGCTCACCCTCTTCTGGACCAACGAGCTGTTCGACCCGGAGCGGCCCGACACGTGGCCAGAGCCGGTCGGGGACGAACACCGGGTGCCGGCCGGCGTCCGGTGAGTGACCTGCAGAGGGAGACCACATGACCCGGGTGATGACCGTCGTCGGCACCCGTCCCGAGATCATCCGACTGTCCCGGGTGCTCAGCCGGCTCGACGACACCGTCGAGCACGTGCTGGTGCACACCGGGCAGAACTGGGACACCACCCTCTCCGACGTGTTCTTCACCGAACTGCGGTTGCGGGAGCCCGACCGGTTCCTCCGCGTCGACACCTCGTCGCTGGGAAGGGTGCTCGGCGGGGTCCTCGTCGGCATGGAGGCGGCGATCGCCGAGGTGCGGCCGGACGCGCTGCTCGTCCTCGGCGACACCAACAGTTGCATCGCGGCGCTGATGGCCCGGCGGATGCGGGTGCCGGTCTACCACATGGAGGCCGGCAACCGCTGCTTCGACCTGAACGTGCCGGAGGAGACGAACCGGCGGCTGGTCGACCACGTCGCGGACTTCAACCTGGTCTACACCGAACACGCCCGACGCAACCTGCTCGCCGAGGGCCTGCACCCGCGCCGGATCCTGCACACCGGCTCGCCGATGCGCGAGGTGCTGGAGCACTACCGGGAGCCGATCGCCAGCTCCGGCATCCTGCGCCAGTTGGAACTCGACCGGGGCGGCTACTTCCTGGTCAGCGCGCACCGGGAGGAGAACGTCGACCGACCCGACCGGCTCCAGCGGCTGCTGGACTGCCTGGTCGCGGTCCGGCACCGCTGGGGTCTGCCGGTGCTGGTTTCCACGCACCCGCGCACCCGTAAGCGGCTGGAGGCGCTGGCCCCGGACGCCACCGCGCTGGACGGCATCGCCTTCCACGAGCCGTTCGGCCTGCTCGACTACGTGCACCTGCAGACCATGGCGTACTGCACGCTGTCGGACAGCGGGACGATCAGCGAGGAGGCCGCCATCCTCGGCTTCCCGGCGGTGACCCTGCGCGAGTCGATCGAACGCCCCGAGGCGCTCGACGCCGGCGGGATCATCATGACCGGCCTCGACCCGCAGGGTGTGGTCGAGGCCGTCGAGGTGACCGTGGCGCAGGTGGCCGCGCAGGGCGTGCCCTGCCCGGTCGACTACCAGGTGCCGGACACCTCCCGGCGGGTCGTCGACTTCATCCTCTCCACCGTGCGGCGCCACCACGACTGGGCCGGCATCCGGCACTGACCCGTGGCGGGCGGTCGGTGGTCCGGCAAGACCGGCCACCGGCCGCCCGCCGTCGTGCTCACCGTCGGCGGGCCGCCACGTCCTCCACGATGTCCGCCACCTCGGCCGCCGCCCGCAGGTCGTCGAAGGACGCCAGCACGTGCTGACGGGCCAGTCGGCCGCGTAGGGTCAGCGTTCCGGTGACCCAGCCCCGGTACGCCGCGTCGAGCGCGTCCACCAGGGCTGTCGGGTCCGCCGCGGGCACCACCCACCCGGAGCGTTCGGTGACCGCCTCGGGTAGTCCGCCGGCCGCGCTGACGATGCTCGGCACACCCATCGAGCCGGCCTCGACCGCCGTGCCCGGACTGTCGCACAGCGACGGCGAGACGCTCACGTCGGCGGCGGCGTAGCAGGGGCGCACGTCCGGAACCGACTCCACCCAGGTCACCCCGGGATCGTCGGCCACGCCGAACCGTTCGCCGAGCTGCCGCCGGTAGCTCTCCCCGGCGGCCGTCCAGCCACCTCCGACCAGCAGCAGGTGCGCGTCCGGGTGCCGGCGGCGGAACGTCCGCCACGCGGCCAGCAGCACGTCGTGCCCCTTCACACCGCGACCGGAGTGCACGAGGCGCTTGGGCGGGTGGACGTAGGACACCATCACCGCCAGGAACGCGGCCTGGTCGATGCCCAGCTCGGCGCGGAGCTTCGCCCGCTGGTCCGGGCCGGTGGCCTCCGGGCTGAACGCGTCGGTGTCCACCCCGTACACCGCGACCGGCCGTCGCTGCGGCGGGCAACCCAGCTCACCGTACCGGGCCGAGGCGTACCGGCAGCCGCAGATCACCACGTCGTCCAGCTGCCACATCCACCGCTCCACCGAGCGGACCAGCCGGGACTCCAGGTACGCCGGACCGGCCACCATGTGCACCCGGCGCACCGGCAGCCCCAGGGTGGCCAGTCGCACCGCGTACGCCGAGGCGATCAGGTGGTACTGCACCACGTCGGGTCGCAGCCGCCGCAGCAGTGCGCGCAGCCGCAGCAGCCCGATCGGCACGTGCCAGCCGATCGTGAAGTCGTACGGGCAGCTGAGCACCTCGAAGCCCCGCCGCTCCAGCTCGTCGGTGAGCCGACCGGCCCCCCGGGGCAGCACCACTGTCACCTCGTGCCCGCGATGGCGCAACTCCTCGACCTGCGGCAGCAGCCACAGGCCGCCGGCGTTCGTCTTGACCAGCACCGCGATGCGCAGCCGGCGGACCCCGAACGGGTGACCCACGCCGGGGCCACCGGAGCCGCCGAGGGCGCTCACCGGGCCGGGACTCCCTTGACCACCGTGCCGGCCGGCACGTCCCGGACCACGCAGGCCCCCGCGCCGACGGTGGCGCCGGCGCCCACCCGCAGCTTCTGCAACACCACCGCCCCGGCCCCGATCAGCACGCCGTCGCCCAACCGGCAGTCACCCGAGACCGCCCCCAGCGGGTTGACCGAGACGTGGTCACCCAGCTCACAGTCGTGCGCCACAGCGCTGTTCTGGTTGAGGTGCACGTGCCGGCCCAGCGTGACGTTCGTGGTGACCCGGGCCCCGGGGAACACGATCAGGCCCTCGCCGTAGACGGCGTCCGGGCCGAGGGTGGCATCCGGATGCACCAGCACGGCGGCCGGCAGCCGGTACCCGGCCAGCCGCGCGTCCACCGCCCGGCGGGCCGCCGGTTCCCCGATGCCCAACGCCAGGTACGTGCCGGCGGGCTGCTCGGCGAGGCGGCCGGTGCCGCCCAGGTAGGGCACCTCCAGCCGCTGCACCCGCTTCAGGTTGACCTCGCTGGGCCGATCGTCGACGAATCCCCGCACTCGCCACGGCGGCCCGTCGCCGGCGGCGGCGTTGACGGCACGGACGATGCCGAGCACCTCCCGACCGTGCCCGCCGCAGCCGACGATGACGATGTCCAGGGTCACCGCCGGGCCTCCGCCGGCCCGGCGCCGGCACCGGCCAGCTCGGACGGGCCCAGGTACTCGTGGGCGGTGGCCGCACCGGAAGCGGTGATCCCCTCCCGCAGCAGCACGGTGCGTACCGTGCGCAGCAGGATGCGCAGGTCGAGCCCCAGCGAGCGCTGCCGCACGTACCGCACGTCGAGGGCGAAGCGCTCCTCCCAGCTCAGCGAGTTGCGCCCGTACACCTGCTGGAGGCCGGTGATGCCGGGGCGGACGTCGTGGCGGCGGAACTGCTCCGGGGTGTACCGGGTCAGGTACGCCGGCAGCAGCGGGCGCGGCCCGACCAGGCTCATCTCGCCGCGCAGCACGTTCCACAGTTGGGGAAGTTCGTCCAGGCTGGTCGTGCGCAGCCACCGGCCGAACCGGGTGAGCCGGGCGCCGTCGTTGGCCGGTGCGCCGCCCTCGCCGCCGACGGTCATCGACCGGAACTTGACCAGCTCGAACAGCTGCCCGTGCCGCCCCGGCCGGGCCTGTCGGAACAGCACCGGCCGACCCATCGTGATCAGGACGGCGAACGCCACAGCGGCGATCACCGGGGTGGCCAGCAGCAGACCGATGGCGGCCGCGAGCACGTCCAACACCCGCTTGGCGGCGTCATAGGGCCGGCTCATCGGCGCTCCGCGAGGAATTCGGCGATCCCGCCGATGACGCGCTCGACCTGCTCGTCGCTGAGGGCGGAGCCGCTGGGCAGGGACAGGCTGGTGGCGAAGAGCTGATCGGCGGCGCCGCTGAGGACGACCTGCCGGTCGGCGTACACCGGTTGGCGGTGCATCGGTTTCCACATCGGCCGGCTCTCCACCCCGAGGCCGGCCAGGTGCGCGGCGAGGTCCCCGGCGTGCCAGCCGGCCCGCTCCGGCTCGACCACGAGGGAGGTCAGCCAACAGTTCGAGCCGGGGTCGCCGGCGCCGAGGATCCGGGTGCCCGACACGGCGGCGAAAAGTCGCGCGTACCGGTCCCGTAGCGACCGCCGTCGGGCGATCATCGTGTCCAGTCTGCTGAGCTGCGCCCGGCCGAGGGCGGCCAGCAACGTGCTGAGCCGGTAGTTGTAGCCGACGTCGCGGTGCTCGTAGTGCGGCACCGGCTCGCGGGCCTGGGTGGCGAGGTGGCGGGCCCGAGCGACGAGCGCGGCGTCGTCGGAGACCAGCATCCCACCCGCCGAGGTGGTCATGATCTTGTTGTGGCTGAACGAGTAGATCCCGACCCGGCCGAAGGTGCCGGCGCACCGGCCACGGTAGGTGGAGCCGAGCGCCTGCGCGGCGTCCTCCACCACCGGGACGCCGCTGGCCGCGCAGAGCGGCAACAGTCGGTCGTAGTCGACGCAGCGGCCGTTGATGTCGACGGCCAGCACGGCGGCGACCCGTCGCCCGGCGTCGGTCAGTTGGCCGAGCAGGGCGGAGAGCAGGCCGACGTCGAGGTTGCCGGTGGCCGCGTCGCAGTCCACGAAGACCGGTTCGGCGCCGGTGTAGGTGACCGCGTTGGCCGTGGCGGCGAAGGTGAGCGTGGGCACCACCACCACGCTGTCCGGTCCGGCTCCCACGGCGAGCAGCGCCATGTGCAGTGCGGCGGTGCCGGAGGAGAGCCCCAGCGCGTACCCGACGCCGACCCGGGCGGCGACCTCCCGCTCGAACGCGCCCAACTCGGGCCCGTCGGGGTCGAAGCGGCCGGCGCGGACGGCGCGCAGGAGGTAGGACTCCTCCAGCGCGCCGATGTCCGGTGGGGAGAGGTAGACCGGGTCGGTGACGGCCGGGCCGCCGCTGCGCCGCGCTACGGGCGGACGGTGGTGGATCAGGTCCACGGACGGCGCCTCCGATCGGACGTGACAAAAGACCACAATGGTTATAACAGGGCTTATAACGCCGCAGCAGAGGTTTGGCCAATTACGTGTCGGATCAACCCGAATGGCCCCCGTCGCCCGAACCGGTCACCGCCCCCGCCCGGCTGCGGTGCTGCCGGTCCTGCACGCGCGACGCGTACACAGGAAGAACGAGTGCCGAACCCCGGGGTGATCGCCTCCGGAGGGCCGGGTCCGGGAAAGTTGTCGTCCGGCCGGGCCGCTCAGGCTCCCGGCGCTGCCGGGCCGGTGGTGGAACCGGGCTCGCCGGACCCGTCGTCCAGCAGCCGGTTGAGCAACGTGCGCAACGGGATCGACTCGCCGTCGCGACCACCCGCCCCGACGACCAGCGGCGCCGGGCTGGGCTGTGGGTCGACGCCGAACAGCAGGGCCCGCAGGCCGCCCGGCACGGTCAGCAGATGGAACCGACCGTCCACGTCCACCGCCCGGGACTCCGCCCGGTCGACGTACCAGCCGGTCAGCCGGGTGCGGTAGCGCCCGCGTCCGTCATATCCCCGCGCGGTCAGGCGGGTGGTGGGCAGCCCTCGCCGGGTCGCCTCGGCCACGAACCAGGCCACCAGCTCCGCCGCCTGCGCCTGCTCGGCGGCCCGCCGCCGGTCGTCCGCGTCGGCGTGCGCCCGCACCGCGTGCCGCTGCTGATCCCGCCACTCCCGGCCGTCCCGTTCACCCACGACGCCGACGGTACGCGAGCCGACTCAGTCGAGCACGGCCCGCAGCGTGTGCCGGGCGATGCCGGCCATCACGGGGTTGGTCTCCACGTAGTACGGCAGCGCGTTGATCGCCTGCTCCAGGGCCCAGCCGCGTCCCCGCTGCCAGGTCGCGTCGTCCACGGCCAACGCCCGCCGGTACGTCTCCCGGGAACCCGCGTCGAACAGGTTCCACGCCGGCATCAGGTCCACCGCGGGGTCGCCCACACCGACCGCACCCAGATCGATGACAGCGGCCAGCCGGCCGTCGCGGACCAGCAGGTTGCCAGGCATCAGGTCGCCGTGGATCCACCGGTCGGCGGGGTCGTCGCGGCGCGCGTCCCGGCACCGCTCCCACACCTCGGTGAGCGCTGTGATGTCGGTGAGCGCGCCGCTGACCGCGAGCGCGGCCCGCACGTCGGCGTCCTCGGCGGCCAGCCGCCCGCCGCGTCCGTTCCCGGACCAGACCCGCCCGCCGGTGTCGATGCCGCGCAGGGCCGTCACCACGTCGGCCAGGTCACGGGCGAAGACGTCGAGGTCGCCGACCCGGTCGGGCTGGGCCGTCTCCCCCGGAATGAACCGGTACGCCGTCCACGGCCCGGGGTAGCCGTCGCCCGGCTCGCCGAGGCCGAGCGGTTCGGGCACCGCGACCGGCAGGTGCCCGCCGAGCAGCACGGCGTGCTCCTGCTCGCGCCGCAACTCGGCACGCAGCTCGGGGTCGGTCGAGGGGAGCAGTGGGAACCGCAGCACGATGTCCGGGCCGAGCCGGAACAGGGCGTTGACCGTGCCGGTCGAGGGCAGCGGCCGGATCGGCCGGCCCCGCCACCGCGGAAACTGCTCGGCCACCAGCGCGGAAACCACGTCCACGCTCACGTCCACCTGATCGGCGTGCATCCTCACCGCGAGATCATCACCCCGAATCCCGCAGCCACGCGAGCACATTTCCCCGCCCCCCGCCCCCCGCCGCCCGCCGCGCCCCTTGCCCGCGCCGATCTTGCACTTTCGGTCGTCGATATAGGCGGAACGCCGGCTATGTCGGGACAGTAAGTGCAAGATCGGCGGAGACGGGTAGCTCGGCTTCGTCGATCATGGAGTTGTGGTGCCTGGTTTGGCGTTATTCGGGCGGTTCGTCACCCACCACAACTCCATGATCGACGAGACGGCGCGGGGTTGACGTGTTGAACGGGTCAGGCCAGGCCGGCGCGGCGCAGGGCTTCGGCCATCGCGTCATTGGCCGGCGCCGCTGCGCCCTGCCGCTGCTGCCCGCCGCCACGACCGCCCTGCCCGCCGCGACCGCCCTGGCCTTCGCGACCGCTCTGCCCGCTGCCGCGACCGCCCTGCGGCGCGCGCTGCGCCGGGCCGCCACGCCCCTCCTGGCTGGTCCGACCACCACCACCACCGCCGCCACCAGAGGTGGCCGGAGGCTCGTCGTCCAGGCGCAGGGTCAGCGAGATCCGCTTGCGGGGTACGTCCACGTCGAGCACCCGGACCTTGACCACGTCGCCGGACTTCACCACCTCGCGGGGGTCCTTCACGAAGGTCCGGGACATCGCCGAGACGTGCACCAGACCGTCCTGGTGCACACCGACATCGACGAACGCGCCGAACGCGGCCACATTGGTGACCACGCCCTCCAGCACCATGCCCGGCGTCAGGTCGCCGATCTTCTCCACCCCCTCGACGAAGGTGGCGGTGCGGAACTCCGGGCGGGGATCCCGGCCCGGCTTCTCCAGCTCGGCGAGGATGTCGGTGACGGTGGGGAGGCCGAACCGGTCGTCGACGAAGTCGGTGGCCCGCAGCCCTCGCAGGATGCCGCTCCTGCCGATCACCGAGCGCAGGTCCTGGCCGGTGGTGGAGAGGATCCGGCGCACCACCGGGTACGCCTCGGGGTGCACGCTGGAGGAGTCCAGCGGGTCGTCGCCGTCCGGGATGCGTAGGAAGCCGGCGCACTGCTCGAACGCCTTCGGCCCGAGTCGAGCCACCTTCTTCAGCTCGGTACGCGAGCGGAACGGCCCGTTGGCGTCCCGGTGCAGCACGATGTTCTCGGCCAGGCCGGCGCCGATCCCGGAGACCCGGGTCAGCAGCGGCGCGGAGGCGGTGTTGACGTCCACCCCGACCGCGTTGACGCAGTCCTCCACGACCGCGTCCAGCGACCGGGACAGCTTCACCTCGGACAGGTCGTGCTGGTACTGGCCGACGCCGATCGACCGCGGATCGATCTTGACCAGCTCCGCGAGGGGGTCCTGGAGGCGGCGGGCGATGGAGACCGCGCCGCGCAGCGACACGTCCATCCCGGGCAGCTCCTGCGAGGCGTACGCGGATGCGGAGTAGACCGATGCGCCGGCCTCGGAGACCATCACCTTGGTCAGGTTGAGCTGCGGGTGCCGGGCGATCAGGTCGCCGGCGAGCTTGTCGGTCTCGCGGGAGGCGGTGCCGTTGCCGATCGCGATCAGCTCCACCCCGTGCGCCCCGGCCAGCCGGGCCAGGGTCTCCACCGACGCGTCCCACTGCCGGCGCGGCTCGTGCGGGTAGATGGTGTCGGTGGCGATCACCTTGCCGGTGGCGTCCACCACTGCCACCTTCACCCCGGTCCGCAGGCCCGGGTCCAGGCCCATCGTGGGCCGGGTGCCGGCCGGCGCGGCGAGCAGCAGGTCCCGCAGGTTGGTGGCGAAGACCCGGACCGCCTCCTCCTCGGCCGCCTGCCACAGCCGCATCCGCAGGTCCGCGCCCAGGTGGATGAGGATCCGGGTACGCCACGCCCAGCGGACCGTGTCGGACAGCCAGCGGTCGGCCGGGCGGCCCGCGTCGGACACCCCGAACCGGCCGGCGATGGCCGCCTCGTACCGGGTCGGGCCGGTCGGCACGGCGTCCGCCTCGCCCGCCTCCTCCGACTCCATGGTCAGGTCGAGCACGCCCTCCTTCTCGCCCCGGAACATCGCCAGGATCCGGTGCGAGGGCAACTTCGGATACGGCTCGGAGAAGTCGAAGTAGTCGGCGAACTTGGCGCCGGCCGCCTCCTGACCCTCGCGTACCCGGGAAACCAGCCGGCCGCGCGACCACATCTGCTCGCGCAGCGTGCCGATCAGGTCGGCGTCCTCCGCGAAGGTCTCGATGAGGATCGCCCGCGCGCCCTCGAGCGCGGCGGCGGCGTCAGCGATGCCCTTCTCCTCGTCGACGAACCCGGCGGCGGTGGCCCGCGGGTCCTGACCCGGGTCGGCCAGCAGCGTCTCGGCCAGCGGCGCCAACCCGGCCTCGCGGGCGATCTGCGCCCGGGTCCGCCGCTTCGGCTTGTACGGGAGGTAGATGTCCTCCAGCCGGGACTTCGAGTCGGCGGCCATGATCTGCGCTTCCAGGGCCTCGTCCAACTTGCCCTGGCCGCGGATCGACTCCAGTACCGCGGCCCGCCGTTCGTCCAGCTCGCGCAGGTAGCGCAGCCGCTCCTCCAGGGTGCGCAGCTGGGTGTCGTCGAGCAGGCCGGTGGCCTCCTTGCGGTAGCGGGCGATGAACGGCACTGTGGAACCGCCGTCGAGCAGGTCCACGGCCGCCCGCACCTGACGCTCGGCCACGCCGAGCTCGTCGGCGATCCGCTGATGAACAGACTGGGTCACGATCTCGATCCGCCTTCGACTCGATCCGCCTTCAAAGAGCGGGTACGCCTGCATTCTGCCGGGCGGGCCGGCGCGCTGTCGCCGCGCCCGGCCGGGGCGGGGGACCGAACCACCGCGCCCGACCGGGGTGACCTGCGGCGTCCCCGTCGGGCCTGCGCTAGCGTGGCGATCATGGAATCTGCTGCGGAGCCGCGCGCCCGGCGGCCCTTCGGCGGCAGCGCCCGGGCCCTCGGTGACCTCACGGCCAACCCGTTCCGCGCCGACCGGGACCGGATCGTCGGCTCGCCGTTCTTCGCCCGCCTCGGCGGCGTCACCCAGGTGATCAGCCCGGTCGGCTCCGGGCTGCTGGTGCACAACCGGCTCACCCACAGCCTCAAGGTCGCCCAGGTGGCCCGGGCGGTCGCCGAGCGGTTGAACGCCGACGAGCGGTGGCGTGACCTGCTGGACAAGCTCGGCGGCTGTGACCCCGACGTGGTGGAGGCGGCGGCGCTCGCCCACGACCTCGGCCACCCACCGTTCGGGCACCTGGGGGAGCGGGTGCTGGACCGGCTGGCCCGCCAGCGCCTGGGCCTCTCCGACGGTTTCGAGGGCAACGCGCAGTCGTACCGGATCGTCACCAGCACCGAGATCCGCGGCGCGGCCACCACCGGGTTGGACCTGACCGCGGCGGTCCGCGCGGCCATGTTGAAGTACCCGTGGACCCGCCTGGACCACCCCGACCCGCACCCGCGCACCATGGATCCCCCGCCGCGCGGCGCCACCCCGCCACCGGACGACCCGGAGAGCGGCTCGTCGAAGTTCGGGGCATACCGGACCGAGCTGGACGACCTGCGGCAGGCCCGGGAGCCGTTCGCCGGCCGCATCCCGGACTGGCAGCAGACCGTGGAGGCGTCCGTGATGGACACCGCCGACGACATCGCGTACGCCATCCACGACGTGGAGGACTTCTACCGCGTCGGCGTGCTCCAGCAGGGTTCGGTCTCCGCGGAGTTGATGGCCTGGCAGCGCGAGAGCGGGCACTTCCGGGCGATCACCGACGCGGCGCTGGCCACGGCGGCCCGGCGACCCGGTGCGGCGATCGAGCGGCTACGCCGGCAGCTGCACCGCAAGGACGCCTGGATCGCCGACGACGACGCGTTCGCCGCCGCCGTCGAGCACGTCCGCGAGGAACTGGTGGACGGGCTGCTCGCGATGCCGTTCGACGGCTCGATCGAGGCCGAGCAGTACGTGGCGCGGTTCTCCGCCCGCTGGTCCACCCGCTTCGTCGAGGCCATCACGGTCACCGACCAACCGTCGGTGCGCTCCGGGCACGTGCTGCTCGGCTGCGCGCAGTGGCACGAGGTGCAGGTGCTCAAGTTCGTCCACCACCGGTTCGTGCTGGCCCGCCCGGACCTCGCCCTGCACCAGCGCGGCCAGGCCCGACTGCTGGGCACCCTGGTCGAGGCGCTCTGGGAGTGGCTGCTCGACCCGGAGGAGGAGTCCCGGCTGCCCCGCCGGCTGCACGACCTGGTCGAGTTGGCCGAGGCGGAGCTGCACCCGCGTACCCCGGACCGGATCGGTCGCGCCCGGGGGCGAGCCATCGTGGATTTCGTCGCGCAGCTCACCGACGGTCAGGCGGTCGCCATGCTGGACGCGCTCTCCGGCCGGTCCGGCGCGCTCTGGACCGACGCGTTCGTGCTCTGATCTGGCTCAGCGACGGCCTGCTCGGGCGATGGCCTGCTCAGGCGATGGCCTGCCACCAACCGTCGACGGCGGGCGGCTCGTCGACCACCACCCGCTCGCCCGGCCGGGGCACGGCGAGCCGCACGTCGCGGGCCTTCGCCTCGGCCCACAACCGGTCGACCGGCTCGGACCAGTCGTGCAGGGCCAGGTTGAACGTCGCCCAGTGCACCGGCAGGAACAGCCCGCCGCGCAGGTCGAGGTGGGCGCTGACCGCCTCCTCCGGGAACATGTGGATCGTCGGCCAGGCCCGGTCGTACGCCCCGATCTGCATCAGCGTCACGTCGAACGGCCCGTGCTCGGCGCCGATCTCGGCGTACCCGTCGAAGTAACCGGAGTCGCCGGTGTAGAAGACCTTGCGGCGAGCCCCGGCCACCACCCACGAACTCCAGAGCGTGCCGTCGCGGCGCAACCCACGACCGGAGAAGTGCTGCGCGGCGGTGGCGGTGATCTCCAAGCCGGCGACCTGGTGCGACTCGGACCAGTCCAGTTCGATGATCCGCTCGGCGGGTACGCCCCAGCGGTCCAGGTGCGCGCCCACGCCGAGCGGCACCAGGAACGGCGCGGACTGCCCGGCGAGCAAGGCCCGCACGGTGGCCATGTCGAGGTGGTCGTAGTGGTCGTGCGAGATCAGGATGGCGTCCAGCGGGGGCAGCTCGTCGATGCCGACCGGTGGCTCGTGCAGCCGGCGCGGGCCGACCAGACCCGAGGGGGAGCACCTGTCGCTCCACACCGGGTCGAGCAGCACCCGCCGGCCCTCGATCTCGATAAGCGTCGAGGCGTGGCCGTACCAGACGATGTTGAGCTCGTCGGCGGTGTCGGCGGCCTCCGCCGCGCCGGCGCTGGGGCGCAGCAGCGGCACGGCCGCGGTGGGACGCCGCTTCTGCTTGCCGAAGATCAGCTCGCGGACCAGGTTGCGCCCCGGCTCGGCGATCATCGTGCGGGTGCCGGCCCGGTTGTGGAAGGTGCCCTCGCGAAACTGCGGCGAACGTGCCGCCCGTTCCGCCCGCGCCCCGCTGAGCCGGCCACCCAGCGCCGCCGGCACATCCCGGGCGACCCAGGCCAGGCCGGCCAGCGCGGCCAGGCCAGCCGCGCCCCGCATCCGCCGCCCGAGCGACCGTTCAACGTCCGTGCTCTGCGCTCGCGCCATTGCCGTCCCTCCGACGTGTCCGCCCTACACGGTAGTCACCCGAGCCGACCCGTGCCTCGGCGGTCGCCACGCCGGGTCGGTCGCCGGCAGCGGCGACCGACCCGGGACGGGATCTAGCCGCCGTTGCTGGGGCGTCGGGCGGTGATCCGGAACGTCTTGCCCACGCCCGCGATCCGGTCCACCGCGGCCAGGAACTTGGGCCCCATGGCGGCTCGGGCCTGCACCGCCGGGTGGGTCGCGCCGAAGTCCTCCGGGTTGGCCTGCCCGTCGGCGAAGAGCGCGTAGGTGAGCACCGCCGCGCCGGAGCGGTCGAAGATCACACCGGCCTCGTGCCGGGCGTCGGCGTACCAGCCGGCCTTGGTGGCGATCCGGGCCCGCTCGTCGGAGGACATCGTGCGCCGGATGCCGTCGGTGAACGCCACCGGGGAGCGCAGGATGCCCAACAGGTACGTCGTCGAGGCGGGGGAGAGCAACGTGCCAGCGACCAGGGCGCGCAGCAGGTCGTGCGTCTCCCGAGGCGTGCTGGTGCCGAGGAAGAACCGGTTCGGGTTGGCCACCGGCTGGACCTGCGTGTTCGGGAAGCCCTTGGCGACCAGGATGGAGTTGATCTCGGCGGCCGGGGCGACCAGCCCACACAACCGCACCGCCGTGTCGTCCGAGACGGTCAGCAGGTTGGCCAGCACGTGCCCGATGGTCACCAGGCTCGGGTACGCGCCGTCCAGGCTGAAGATGCCGTCACCGCCCGGCACGACGATCGCCGCGCTCACCTCGACCTGCTGGTCCAGGGTGAGCAGCCCCCGATCGACCTTGTCGAGCACCGCGGTGGCAACGGCGATCTTGTTGACGCTGTACGCCTCGATCCGCCGATCCGCGTCAGCCTCCACCGCGACCACCGGCGTGCCGGCCGGGTCGGCGACGCTGACGTACGCCTGCCAGTTGCCGCCGGCCGCGGCGCTGTGCTTGGTGAAGACGGAGGCGACCCGGCGGGCGGCCCGAGCGGGGGTGGTCGGCGACGCCTCGGTGGCCTCGGCGGCGCTCGCCGGGACGGCGGCGCCCAACACCGTGCCGGCGGTGGCCACAGTGCCCAACCCGAGTGCCGTTCTGCGGTTCAGTCGCATGGTCAATCGTCTCCCCGATCGTGGTGTGCCAGAGCGCTTGCTGGCCCACCACCCTAGGCGAGTTGATCGACGCATGAGGCCCCCGAACATGTCCCGAACAGTTCCGAACAGGTCAGCCGAACCGTCGGCGCAGTGCGGCGTGCGCAGCGCCAACCGGTCCGAACAGGAGTTTCCGCACGTCGGGCAGGTGACCGCCGCGTACCGCCTCGCCGGCCGGGTTTGGAGCGAAGACGCTGCCGTCGTGCGCGGCGACCGAGCGTCCACTCAGGCCGGCCGCCCGCATCAACGGTCCGACGAGTACGTCGTAGACCCCCGGCAGCACTGTGAAGCCGGCACGCAGCACCACGTTGAGCCGACCCACGGAGACCTCCCGACGGGGTCGGTCCACACAGCCCACGATGGCCCTGGCCACCCGCTGCGGGCTGGCGACCGGGGCCGGAGGTCGCCCGACCCGGCCCAGATAGTTGGCCGCCTGTTGGTAGACGGGAGTGTCCACGCTGCCCGGGTTCACCAGACACAGCCGGATCTCCGGGCTGTCGCGCAACTCCTGCTGCACCGTCCGGACCAGACCCTGCAACCCCCACTTGCTCGCCACGTACGCGCTCATGTACGGCGCGGTGATGTGCCCCAGCACCGAACCGGTGAGGATCACCGTGCCGGCCCCGGTGGCCCGGAAGTGCCGCAGCGCCACCCGCGCCGAGCCGGCCGCGCCGAGCAGATCCGTCCGTACCACCTGGTCGAAGACCCGTTCCGGCAGCTCGTCAAAGCGCCCGTAGGCCATCACCGCCGCCGTGTGCACCCACACGTCGATGCGGCCGAAGCGGTCGACAGCGGCGCCCGCGAGCGCGTCCAGCGCATCCGGCTCGGTCACGTCCGTCGGCACGGTCAGCACGTCGACGTCGGCGCACTCCGCGCGTACCTCGGCCAGGGTCGTGGTGGCGCGAGCGGCGAGGACCAGGCGGTCGCCGCGCTCGGCGAACGCCCGGGCCGTCGCCCGGCCGATCCCGCTGCTCGCACCAACGATCACGACCACCCGGCTCACGGCACCGGCTGCAATCGTGACTGCGGGGCTCGCAACCCCGGCTCACTCCTCGCACTCATGGTTCGAGGACGACCTTGATACAGCCGTCCTCCTTCTTCTGGAACATCTCGTACGCCTGCGGCGCCCGGGCCAGCGGCACCCGGTGGGTACGCAGGTCCTCCACGCCCAGCGGGTCGTCGTCACCGGAGAGCAGCGGCAGGATCTCGTCGGTCCACCGGCGCACGTGGCACTGCCCCATCCGCAGCTGAACACCACGGTCGAACATCTCCATCAGCGGCATCGGGTCGGCCTCGCCGCCGTACACGCCGGAGATCGACACGGTGCCGCCGCGGCGGACCCCCTTGACCGCGGCGTGCAGGACGGACAGCCGGTCCACACCCGCCCGGTCGGTCATCGTCTGGGCCAGCTTGTCCGGCAGCAACCCGACCGCGGCGTGGGCCAACTTCCCCGCCGGCGAACCGTGCGCCTCCATCCCCACCGCGTCGATCACCGCGTCCGGGCCGCGCCCGTCAACCAGGTCGATCAACGCACCCGGCACGTCGGACAGCTCGCTGACGTCGAGCACCTCGATGCCGTGCCGGCGGGCCAACTCCAGGCGCTCGGGCACCAGGTCCAGCCCGATCACCCGTCCCGCGCCGAGGTGGCGGCCGACCCGCGCGCAGAACTGCCCGACCGGGCCCAGACCGAAGACGGCCAGGGTGCCGCCCGGCGGGGTGTCCGCGTACCTCACCGCCTGCCAGGCCGTCGGCAGAATGTCGGACAGGTAGAGGTAGCGCTCGTCCGCGCCCGTCTGCGGAATCTTGATCGGCCCGAAATGCGCCTGCGGGACCCGCAGGTACTCGGCCTGCCCACCCGGCACCGAACCATAGAGCGAGGTGTACCCGAACAGGGCCGCGCCCTTACCCTCGCTGGTGACCTGGGTGGTCTCACACTGGGCGTAGAGCTGGCGCGCACACATCCAGCAACTGCCGCAGGCGATGTTGAACGGCACCACCACCCGATCGCCCGGCTTGAGCCCGGTCACCTCCGACCCGACCTCCTCGACGATGCCCATCGGCTCGTGGCCCAGGACATCACCGGGCTTCAGGTACGGCCCGAGCACCTCGTACAGGTGCAGGTCGGAACCACAGATCGCGGTAGAGGTGATCTTCACGATCGCATCGGTCGGCTCCTCGATCCGCGGGTCCGGGACCTCCTCGACCCGTACGTCTCGCTTGCCCTGCCAGGTGAGCGCCTTCATGTCCCTCGTCCCTTCTCCCTGCCGTCTCGCAAGACTGCTACCCGGGCTCGGGCACTTGAACCGGCCGCCTGTCTCCGGTCCTGTCTTTCGGGCTTGCCTCGGGCTTGTCTCTCGGGCTTGCTTCGGGCTGGTCGGTGGTTGCGGTGGGGGCTGGGGGCGACCGTCCCCGGCTTCGGGCGGTCAGGCTTGATCCCTACGCCGGGGACGGTCGCCCCCAGCCGCTCATAGACGGCGTCCGTCCGTGCGTTCCCCGCGAGGCCCGTGAGCCCGCAAGCGGCCGGTCGCTGCCTGTGCTCTCTGGGCCGACCTGTGCGCTCAGCCCGTGGGTGGCTGCCCGTGTGGTTCCTGCGCCGGCCCGTTTGTCGCGCTGGGACGCGGCTCATGTCGGCCGAGATCGAGTTGATCCACTCGCGTTCCTTGAAGTCGCGGTATCCGAGGCCCGGCGACCGGCCGACTTCCTGAAACCCGAGTGGATCACGCGATGCGAGAGGGCAAGGCGAGGTCCGGCAGGGGAGGTGGAGTGCGACCGGGGAGACGGAGTGCGAGGAGGCGGGACGGACGGGGCGGCGTGGCGAGAGGACACTGCCACGCAATGGGCCAAAGCGACGGGCCGAGGCGGGCCGAGGCGGGCGACGCGCACGGCGAGGCGACGGTCCGAGGCGCGCTGGTCCGAGGCGCGACGGTCCGAGGCGCGCTGGTCCGAGGCGCGACGGTCCGAGGCGCGCTGGGGCGGGGCGCGACGGGTTGAGGCGGGGCGAGGCGGGTGTCGGAATGCGGGGGCCGGAGTGCGCGGGTGGTCCCCCTGGGCTGGGTTCATGGGCGCGTCCGTGGTTGGGAGCTGTCGGCGTACCCCAGCAGGAGCGCAACCTGCGGACGAGCCGTGACCAGGGTCAGGGCTGGGGCGACCGTCCCCGGCGCAGGGATCAAGCCTGACCGCCCGGAGCCGGGGACGGTCGCCCCAGCCCCCACCGCAACCAAAGACCAAGCCCAAAGCCCAAAGCCCAAAGCCCAAAGCCCAAAGACCAAAGACCAAAGACCAAAGACCAAACGCCAGGACCGCCGTACCCCCAGGAAAGCGCGGGGTACGGCGGTCCTGCGGCGAACCTCAGGAACCGGGGGTGTTGTTGGCTCCCTTGGCGGTGGCCGTGAGGTAGTCGCGGTTGAGGCGGCCGATGGTGTTCAGCGGGATGCCCTTCGGGCAGGCCGGGGTGCATTCGCCGGCGTTGGTGCAGCCGCCGAAGCCGGCCTCGTCGTGCGCGTCGACCATGCCGATCACCCGGGTGTAGCGCTCGGGTTGGCCCTGCGGCAGGAGCGAGAGCTGGGTGAGCTTGGCGGCGGTGAAGAGCATGCCGGAGCCGTTCGGGCAGGCTGCCACGCAGGCGCCGCAGCCGATGCAGGCCGCTGATTCGAAGGCGGCGTCGGCGTTGGCCTTGGCGACCGGGGTGGAGTGGGCTTCGGGCGCGCTGCCGGTGGGCGCGGTGACGTAACCGCCGGCCGCGATGATCTTGTCGAAGGCGCTCCGGTTGACGACCAGGTCCTTGACGACCGGGAAGGCGCTGGCCCGCCACGGCTCGATGTCGATGGTCTCGCCGTCGGAGAACTGCCGCATGTGCAGCTGGCAGGCGGTGGTGCCGCGCTGCGGCCCGTGCGCGTCGCCGTTGATCATGAGGCCGCACATGCCGCAGATGCCTTCGCGGCAGTCGTGGTCGAACGCCACCGGGTCCTCGCCGGACAGGATCAGCCGTTCGTTGAGCACGTCGAGCATCTCCAGGAACGACATGTCCGGGGACACGTCGTTGACCGGGTAGGTCACCATCCGACCCTTGTCCTCGGGGCCCTTCTGGCGCCAGATGCGCAGGGTCAGGTTCACTTGTAGCTCCGCTGCGTGGGGTGGACGTATTCGAACTTGAGGTCTTCCTTGTGCAGCACCGAGGGTTCGCCGTCGGCGGTGAACTCCCAGGCCGCCACGTACGCGAACCGGTCGTCGTCGCGCTGCGCCTCCCCGTCGGGGGTTTGGTGCTCGGCCCGGAAGTGGCCGCCGCAGGACTCCTCGCGGTGCAGGGCGTCGATGCACATCAGCTCGGCCAGTTCGAAGAAGTCGGCCACCCGGCCGGCCTTCTCCAGCGACTGGTTGAGTTCCTCGCCGGTGCCGGACACCTTGACCCGCTGCCAGAACTGCTCGCGCAGGGCGCGGATCTCGTCGATCGCCTTGCGCAGCCCGGCCTCGCTGCGTTCCATGCCGCAGTGTTCCCACATGATCTGGCCCAGTTCCCGGTGGAACGAGTCCACGGTCCGGTCGCCGTCGACAGCGAGCAGCCGCTGGACGCGGTCCTCGACGTCGGTGCGCGCCTCGACGGCAGCCGGGTGGCTGGCGTCGACCTTCTCCAGTGGACCGGAGGCCAGGTAGTTGGCGATGGTGGTGGGCAGCACGAAGTAGCCGTCGGCGAGGCCCTGCATCAGCGCCGAGGCGCCGAGTCGGTTCGCGCCGTGGTCGGAGAAGTTCGCCTCACCGATCACGAACAGGCCGGGGATGTTCGACTGGAGGTCGTAGTCGACCCACAGGCCGCCCATCGTGTAGTGCACGGCGGGGTAGATGCGCATCGGCACCTCGTACGGGTCCTCGCCGGTGATCCGCTCGTACATCTCGAAGAGGTTGCCGTACTTGGCCTCGATGGCCTTGCGGCCCAGTCGGCCGATCGCGTCGGCGAAGTCGAGGTAGACGCCGAGCTTGGTGGGTCCGACGCCCCGCCCCTCGTCGCACACGTTCTTGGCGGCGCGGGAGGCGATGTCGCGGGGGACCAGGTTGCCGAAGGAGGGGTAGATCCGCTCCAGGTAGTAGTCCCGCTCGGCCTCGGGAATGTCCTTCGGGCTGCGGTCGTCGCCCTTGGTCTTCGGCACCCAGACCCGGCCGTCGTTGCGCAGCGACTCGCTCATCAGGGTCAGCTTCGACTGGTGGTCGCCGGAGACCGGGATGCAGGTCGGGTGGATCTGCGTGTAGCAGGGGTTGGCGAAGTACGCGCCCTTGCGGTGCGCGCGCCAGGTGGCGGTGACGTTGCAGCCCTTGGCGTTTGTGGAGAGGTAGAAGACGTTGCCGTAGCCGCCGGAGGCGAGCACGACGGCGTCGGCCATCTCGGTGCTGATCTCGCCGGTCACCATGTCCCGGACGACGATGCCGCGGGCCTTGTCGTCGACGAGGACCAGCTCCAGCATCTCGTGCCGGGTGTTCATCTCGACGTTGCCCAGGCCGATCTGCCGTTCGAGGGCCTGGTACGCGCCGAGCAGCAACTGCTGGCCGGTCTGGCCCCGGGCGTAGAAGGTGCGCTGCACCTGGGCGCCACCGAAGGAGCGGGTGTCCAGCAGGCCGCCGTACTCGCGGGCGAAGGGCACTCCCTGGGCGACGCACTGGTCGATGATGTTGACCGACACCTCGGCGAGCCGGTGCACGTTCGACTCGCGGGAGCGGAAGTCGCCGCCCTTGACGGTGTCGTAGAAGAGCCGGTGTACGGAGTCACCGTCGTTGCGGTAGTTCTTCGCCGCGTTGATGCCGCCCTGTGCCGCGATGGAGTGCGCCCGGCGTGGGCTGTCCTGGTAGCAGTAGGACTTGACGTGGTAGCCCTGCTCGGCCAGGGTCGCGGCGGCCGAGCCGCCGGCCAGGCCGGTGCCGACCACGATCACGGTCATCTTGCGGCGGTTGGCGGGGTTGACCAGCTTGGCCTCGAAGCGCCGGGTCTCCCAACGCTTCTCGACCGGGCCGGCGGGAGCCTTGGTGTCGGCGATCGGGTCGCCCTCGGTGAAGAGTTCCATGTCAGGACACCAATCCGGTGAGTACGGCGAACGGGACCACCAGGTACCCGGCGCAGAGCAGCACGGCGAAGACCAGAGCCGCGGTACGCGCCCTGCGCTCGCCGCGCGGTGTCTGCTGGCCGAGGCTGCGGAACGCGCTGAACGCGCCGTGGCGCAGGTGGAAGCCCACCGCGAGGATGGCGAGCGTGTAGAAGAGCGTGACGTACCAGCGTTCCGGCGCGAAGTCGGCGACGACGTTGCCGTACGGCTTGCTGGCGTCGCCGACCGGGTTCAGCGTGCCGGTGGTCAGGTCCAGGAGGTGGTAGATCACGAAGAGCAGGATGATCACTCCACCCCAGCGCATCGTGCGGGCCGCGTAGCTGCCGTTGACCTTCTTGCGGTGGGCGTACTTGACCGGGCGGGCGGCGCGGGCGCGCCTGGCCAGCACGGTGGCGGCGACGATGTGGGCGACGACCGCCACCACCAGCCCGGTGCGCAGGATCCAGAGGAACCAGACGCCGGGCAGCAGGGGCTTGCCGATGTCGCGCAGCCAGTGCGCGTAGTGGTCGAACGAGGTTTCCCCCGTGAACACCTTCAGGTTCCCGAGCATGTGGGCGATGAGGAACAGCGCCAGCAGGATGCCCGTCACCGCCATGACGGCCTTGAGGCCGACGTTCGAGCGGATGGGCGACCGAGTTTTCGTGATTACCACACGACCGACGCTAGGAGCACTTGGATCAGTCGTCCAATGCATCAAACTCGCAGTGTTGATAGCCGTAGGCTATTTAGATGCAGCTCCATCAGCTCCGGTACTTCGTCGCGGTGGCCGAAGTACGACATTTCACCCAAGCCGCCGACATCGTGGGCATCACGCAGCCCTCGCTCAGTAAGCAAATTCACGCTCTGGAGGCCGACCTCGGGGCCCCGCTGTTCGAGCGGCTAAGGGGCAACATCGCGCTCACCGCGGCGGGTGAGGTGCTGCTGCCGTTGGCCACCCGCATCCTCGCCGACGTGGAGACCGCGACCCGGGAGGTCCAGGAGTTGGTCGGGCTGCGACGGGGTCGGGTCCGGCTCGGGGCCACCCCCAGTCTGGCCACCTCACTCGCCCCGCCGGTGCTGCGCCGGTTCCGCGACGCGCACCCCACCATCGACCTGCGCGTCGAGGAGGGCGGCTCCCAGGACCTGGTGCGTGACCTGGTGCGCGGCGACCTCGACCTGGCCCTGATCATCATGCCGGCGCAGGGGGCCGACCCGGGGCTGCGCGTCGACCCGATCCTGCGGGAGAGCCTGGTGGTGGCGTCGGTGGGGGAGGTGGCGACCGCGTCGACGACCGGGGAGCTGCGCATCACCGACCTGCGGGACCAGCCGATGGTGATGTTCCGGGAGGGGTACGACCTGCGCGACGCGACCATCCAGGCGTGTCGGGAGGCGGGCTTCGAGCCGACCTTCGCGGTGGACGGCGGCGAGATGGATGCGGTGCTCAGCTTCGTCGAGGCGGGGCTCGGCATCGCGCTCGTGCCCGGCATCGTGCTGGCCCGCCGTCCGGGCGTGCGGATCACCCCGCTCGCGCCGCCCGGGGTGCGGCGGACCATCGCGGTGGCCCGTCGACGCGACGTCGTGCCCACCCACGCCGGTCGGGAGCTTCGGCGCATTCTCCTCGACTACATCCAGTCGGCGATCGACCGGGACGAGCTCCCGCCCGGTGTGGATCCGCTCTGATTCGGTCCGGTAGTCGACCCGTTGGGTTAATTCATCCTTAAGGACGCAGTATCACTCTCAGTGTCAGTTGTGGTCACCTAAGGTGGGTTCTTGCACGGGGCAAAAGCCCCATTCGTCTCAGCAGAGCTCACCGGTGCGCGTTTCTCGCCGGCAGGGAGGCCACACATGAGGATCCTGGTTACCGGCGGCGCTGGCTTCATCGGGTCGCATTTCGCGCGCAGTCTGCTCGCCGGGCGCTACGTCGGGTTCGAGCACTGCGACGTGACGGTGATCGACAAGCTGACCTATGCCAGTGATCGGGCCAACCTGCCGGCCGTGCACCCCCGCCTGACGTTCGTGCGTGGGGACATCTGCGACCGGCAACTGCTCGCCGACGTGGTGCCCGGGCACGATGCGGTCGTGCACTTCGCCGCCGAGTCACACGTCGACCGGTCCATCGACGATCCGACGCCGTTCTTCGAGACCAACGTGATGGGCTCGTACCACCTGCTGGCCGCCTGTGCGCGCAGCGCCGTCGGCCGGATCGTGCACGTGTCCACCGACGAGGTGTACGGCTCGATCAGCGAGGGCTCCTGGAACGAGACCTGCGTGCTGGAACCCAACTCCCCGTACGCGGCCTCGAAGGCGGCCAGCGACCACGTGGTCCGCTCCTACTGGCGCACGTACGACGTCGACGTCTCCATCACTCGCTGCGCCAACAACTACGGGCCGTACCAGAACGTGGAGAAGGTCATCCCCCGGTTCGTCACCAGCCTCCTCGCCGGCCAGGACATCACCCTGCACGGCGACGGCAGCGCGGTGCGTGAGTGGCTGCACGTGGACGACCACTGCCGCGCCATCGCGCTGGTCCTGGCCAAGGGCCGCGCCGGCGAGGTCTACAACATCGGTGGCGACATCGAGCTGACAAACCGGGCGCTCACCGAGCGGATCCTGCGGCTGGCCGGCGCCGGCTGGGAACGGGTCCGGCACGTGCCGGACCGCAAGGTCCAGGACCAGCGCTACTCGCTGGACTACCGCAAGATCTCCGAGGAACTCGGCTTCGAGCCGCAGATCCGGTTCGAGGACGGGCTGACCGAGGTCTTCCACTGGTACCGGGAGAACCGCGCCTGGTGGGCGCCCACCGCCACGGAACCCCGCAGTGCGGCGCTGACCAGCTCGGTGCGCGGCGTGCCGGCCAGCCGGTCGCTGTCCGTCCGGGCACACTGACCCGTCCGCCGCCCGGCCCGGCCCGGCCCGCACGGTCGGGTCGGGCCGGGTCGGATCAGCGGCCCTCGACGTCGTCCATCGCGCGGTAGATCCGCTGCTCGGAGACGGGGTACGGGGTGCCCAACGCCTGGGCGAAGACGTTCACCCGCAACTCCTCGATCATCCAGCGGATCTGCCGGACGGCCGTCTCCTGCCGGCGGGCCGGCGACAGGTTGGCGAGCAGGTCGGCGTACTCCTTCTGCACCACAGCGATCCGGTCCTGCTGCTGGCGGTCCCGCTGCGGGTTGCCGCCCAGCCGCTCCAGTCGACGTTCGACGGCGGTGAGGTAGCGCAGCACGTCGGGCAGCCGCGCGTACCCGGTCTCGGTGATGAACCCGGCGTGCACCAGCCCGGCGAGCTGGCCGCGGATGTCGGCCAGCGCCGCCACCACTGTGAGGTTGCGGGTCGCGCCGAGCCGCTGCTCGACGGCGTACGCGGCGGCGAGGACCCGGCGGACCCGGTCCATCACCTCGACCACTGTGTCGACCAGGTCGGCGCGGACCTTCTCGCGCAGGGCCGCGAAACCGTCGGCGTCCCACGCCGGCCCGCCGGCCGCACCGATCAACCGGTCGATGGCCGCGCCCGCCGCGTCCTCGATCAACTCCTGGACGCCGCCGTGCGGGTTGCGGCTCAGCGCCAGCTTCGCCTCGTTGTCGAGTCGCCCCTGCAGGAACCGCGCCGGGGACGGCACGGTGAGCCGCAGCAGCCGGCGGGTGCCGGCCCAGTGCGCCGCCTCCGCCTCGGCGGGGGAGTCGAACACCTTCACCCCGACCGTCGAACCCTCGTCGACCAGGGCCGGGTACGCGGTGACCGCGTACCCGGCGCGGACCTGCTCGATGGTCCGTGGCAGCGTGCCGATGCTCCACTCCCGCAGCCCGGTCCGGGCCACCTCCGGAGCGGCGGCCGCCACCACCTGACGTACCTCCTGGCGGAGCTGACGTTGCAGGGCCGGCAGGTCCTTGCCCTCGGCGACCGGCTTCTCGTCGTCGCCGAGGACCCGGAAGGTCACCCGCAGGTGCGCCGGGAGCTTGCCCGGCTCCCAGGCGTCGCGGGGCACTGTCACCCCGGTCATCCGGCGCAACTGCCGGGTGAGCGCGTCCAGCAGCGACTCCTCGCCGGGAGCGATCGCCGCCAGGGCGGCCCGCGCGTAGTCGGGCACCGGGACGAAGTTGCGGCGGATCGCCTTGGGCAGCGAGCGGATCAGCGCGATCACCGTCTCCTCGCGCAGCCCCGGCACCTGCCAGTCGAAGTTCTCCGCCGGCACCTGGTTGAGCAGCGGCAGTGGGATGTCCACTGTGACGCCGTCGTCCGGCGTGCCCGGCTCGAACCGGTAGGTCAGCGGCAGACTCACCCCGTGGGCCTGCCACTCGTCCGGGTAGTCGTCCTCGTCCACCCCCGGCCGGCCGTCGTTGACCAGCAGGTCGCGGGTGAAGGTGAGCAGGTCGGGTTGCTCGCGGCGGGTCTTCTTCCACCAGCTGTCGAAGTGCCGGCCGGAGGACACGTCGGCCGGGATCCGCTGGTCGTAGAAGCCGAAGATGGTCTCGTCGTCGACCAGGATGTCCCGGCGTCGGGCCCGGCTCTCCAACTCCTCGATCTCGGCGAGCAGCCGTTTGTTGTCCGTCCAGAACTGGTGGTGGGTCTGCCAGTCGCCCTCGACGAGGGCGTGCCGGATGAACAGCTCCCGGCTCAGCGTCGGGTCGATCCGCCCGAAGTTGACAGTGCGGGAGCTGACCAGCGGCACGCCGTACAGGGTGACCTTCTCGTAGGCCATCACCGCGGCCTGCTTCTTCTCCCAGTGCGGCTCGCTGTAGCTGCGCTTGACCAGGTGCTGCGCGAGCGGCTCGACCCACTCCGGCTCGACCCGGCCGGCGATGCGGCCCCACAGCCGGGAGGTCTCCACCAACTCGGCGGCCATCACCCAGCGCGGCGGCTTCTTGAACAACGCCGACCCGGGGAAGAGGCCGAACTTCGCGCCCCGCGCCCCCAGGTACTCGTGTTTCTGGGCGTCCTTGAGGCCGATGTGCGACAGCAGGCCGGGCAGCAGCGACTGGTGCACCTTCGGGGTGTCGATCTCCTCCGGCAGGTCCGCGCCACCCCGGCGGCTCGCACCCCGGCCGGCGTCCGCGTCGTCCGAGGTGTCGCGCGCCGGCCGCCCGCCACGCCGGTCGCCGTCGGCCGGGGTACGCAGCACCTGCCGCAGTTGGCTGACGATGTCCTGCCACTCGCGGATCCGCAGGTAGTTCAGGTACTCCGCCTTGCACATCCGGCGGAACGCGCTGGAGGAGAGCTCCCGCTGCTGCTCACGCAGGTAACGCCACAGGTTGAGGTACGCGACGAAGTCGGATTCCTTGTCGGCGAACCGGGCGTGCGCCTGGTCCGCCTGGGCCTGCTTCTCCGCCGGCCGCTCCCGAGGGTCCTGGATGGACAGTGCGGCGGCGATCACCAGCACCTCGGTGGCGCACCCGTTGCGTTCGCCCTCGACCACCATCCGGGCCAGGCGCGGGTCGACCGGCAGTTGGGCCAGCCGCCGGCCGAGCGCGGTGAGCCGCTTCGCCGGGTCGGCCTCGGTCGGGTCCAACGCGCCCAGCTCGTGCAGCAGGTTGACGCCGTCGGTGATGTTGCGCTTGTCCGGTGGGTCGATGAACGGGAAGGCGGCGAGGTCGCCGAGCCCGATCGCTGTCATCTGGAGGATGACCGACGCCAGGTTGGTCCGCAGGATCTCCGGGTCGGTGAACTCGGGCCGGGACAGGAAGTCCTGCTCGTCGTAGAGGCGAATGCAGATGCCGTCCGACGTACGGCCGCAGCGGCCCTTGCGTTGGTTGGCCGACGCCTGGGAGACCGGTTCGATCGGCAGCCGCTGCACCTTGAGCCGGCTGGAGTAGCGGGAGATGCGGGCGGTGCCCGGGTCCACCACGTACTTGATCCCGGGCACGGTCAACGAGGTCTCCGCGACGTTCGTGGCGAGCACCACCCGGCGTGCGGAGTGCGCGGCGAAGACCCGGTGCTGTTCGGCGCTGGACAGCCGTGCGTACAGCGGCAGGATCTCGGTGCCGAGCAGCGAGCGCTTCGTCTGCACCAGCTTGCCCAGCGCGTCGGCGGTGTCCCGGATCTCCCGCTCACCGCTGAGGAACACCAGGATGTCGCCGGGCCCCTCGGCGGCCAGTTCCTCGACGGCGTCGCCGATCGCCTGGATCTGGTCGCGGACGTTCTCCTCGTCGGCGTCGCCGTCCTCCTCGCCGTCGGCGAGCTCGACGAGGGGCCGGTAGCGCACCTCCACCGGGTAGGTGCGCCCCGACACCTCGACCACCGGCGCGGGCACGCCCTCCGGCTCGTCGGCAGTGGGTGCGCCCGCGAAGTGCCGGGCGAACCTGTCGGTCTCGATGGTCGCCGAGGTGATGATCACCTTGAGGTCGGGTCGTCGGGGCAGCAGCTCCCGCAGGTACCCGAGGATGAAGTCGATGTTGAGGCTGCGCTCGTGCGCCTCGTCGATGATCAACGTGTCGTACTGGCGCAGCATCCGGTCGGTCTGCAACTCGGCCAGCAGGATGCCGTCGGTCATCAGCTTCACCAGGCTGCGCTCGCTGACCTGGTCGGTGAAGCGCACCTTGTAGCCGACCACGTCGCCCAACTCGGTGCCCAGCTCGTCGGCGATCCGGTCGGCCACCGTGCGGGCGGCCAACCGTCGGGGCTGGGTGTGCCCGATCAGGCCGTGCACCCCGCGCCCCAACTCCAGACAGATCTTGGGAATCTGGGTGGTCTTGCCGGAGCCGGTCTCGCCGGCCACGATCACCACCTGGTGGTCGCGGATGGCGGCGGCGATGTCGTCCTTGCGCTCACTGACCGGCAAACCCACCGGGTACGTGATCACGGGCACCGCCGCCTGGCGGGCAGCGAGCCGCTGCTCGGCCCGGACCAGGTCGGCGGTGATCTCGGTCAGCGCCGCCTCCCGACGCTGCGGGTCGCGCAGCTTACGGGCACCGTCGAGGCGCCGCTGGAGCCGGCGCTGGTCGCGGAACATCAGAGGTGTGAGGCGGCGGTGCAGCTCGCGAACGGGGTCGGACGCGACGGAGGCGGTTGGATTCTGCATGTCGTGCCCAAGGATAGGCAGCCCGGCGGCGCGCCGCCCCCGGGTTACGCCGTCGGTGCCGTGAGAAGCGGTACCCGGCTCGCACCGGTGGCACTCGTCTCTCGACGAGGCAGGGTTATCAGGTACGTAGCCACCCACGCTCGCGTGCTCGGACTCCGGCCTGGAATCGACTCCGGGCCCCGAGCCGCTCCATGATCGTTGCCATGATCCGGCGGACCGTGGTCAACGAGATGCCTAGCTTGCGGGCCGCCATCTCGTCGGTGTGTCCGGCCGACAGGAGTTCGAGTAGTTCACGCTGCACCGGGTCGAGGTCGACTTCGCCCTCCTCGGCGGGTTGGCCGAACGGAGTGCCTGTCAGCCACAGGTGATCGAAGAGAGCGCACGCGGTGGCTACCACGCCCGGGGTGCGGATGTCGAGAGCGCCCTTGCTGCTGTCGTTCGGGTCCAGCGGCAGCAGCGCCGTATGCCGGTCGAAGATCACCATCATCACCGGCACCGAGGGAATCGTTCGCGCCTGGCCGCCGACCTCGGTCAGCCATCGCGCGTAAGACACGATGCTCGGCTGGTTGCGGAAGCTGTCCTGGTAGACGCACCGAATGGCAACTCCCCGGGCTCGTAGTCCCTGGTTGAGCTGCCGGCTCGCCGCCTTCGCCGCAGGTGTCTGTGCAGCATTGGGGTTCAAGGAAAGGCATTCGCCCCGGACTTCCGCCGCCAACTCGGCGAGCCGCTCGCGGACCGCGTCGACGCCCTCCAGCCGGGTGATGGTGTCGCGGTCAACGCTCGCGTCGTGTTCCGCGACGATCGCGGCGACGGTGGCAGCGGCCTGGTCGAGCGCCTCTCGTCGACGTCGCATCTCGGCCTCCGCGCGGGCGAGAAGCCCGGACAATCCGACGGCTGGTCGCACCGGGTCCAAATCGACTCCCGGGCTGGCTTCGCGCAGGAGGCGGTGTTCGGCGAGTTCGTCGAGTGAATCCCGAACCTGGTCGGCCGTGAGTGCCAGATGCGTGGCGATCTCGGTCAGCCCCCATTTGCGCTCCTGAAGCATGACCCGGTAGACGGCAAGCGCGTCGCTGGTGATGCCGAGTGAATCGATGTTCTGAGCTCCCCGTTGACCCACGCCCAAATTCTGACGGTGGTACCGGGCACTGGGCAACCCCGGCCTCTTTGTCCGAATTTGAGGCTGTTTGCCGATGAGAGCAAATTGCCAGGCAGCTAGCTCTCAGCCCTCGGCTAGTGACGAACCAGCGTTTTCACTGGGAATGTTGTTCCAGCGGCGAGAGCGGCGAAACGCAAATTGCTGGTAGTTCTCGTCGAATTCCCTTATGGAAGGTGGCTGTGATGGTGCACGCCCTCATGGTGGTTCATTCGCTCTTATTTCCGATGTTGGAACGTGGCGGGGCGGAATGGGGATGAGGGCCCCGCTGGAGCCGAAGCGTTCGCCATGTATGCCGTGTTGGTGAGGCTGATGCCGACCCCAACCTCGGTGGCGGGGCTGTCTCTCCGAGAGGTGCGCACGCTAGTGACGCAATGCGCTGAGCTCGAGGACGCACTCGAACACGTACACGTCCGGGCTGATAGCGATTACGGTGTCCTCGACATCACCCTATTTATTTGCGCTGCAGGGCATCACGTCGCTGCCCTGACTGCCGACAGAATCTGTTCGCGGCTCTACTTGCCCGCTGGTGCTTAAGCGTTGCGTGCCGGACAATCCTGACGCTTATATCTCATTAAATCTCTCTCTTCCACAAGGATGGCCTCTGATGAACCAATTGTCACTCCGCACCGGGGCGCGGACCCGTCTTGTCTCCGGAGCGCTCGCCATCGGTATGCTTTCGGGCCTACTCTCGGCGGTGACGGCCGGCCCTCAGGCCGCCTCGGCCGCGTCCAACGTCGATGGCTCGATCGCCCGATCCGAGACGACCACGCGGTCCCAGTTCTGGGTAACCGGCAGGTTCACCTACACCCAGACCGGGACGTGGGCCCCGGACCCACAGGGCAGGACGTACCGCAGGGATTGCTCCGGTCTGGTGTCGATGGCTTGGCACCTCCCCTCGTCGCGGACCACGAGCACGTTCGCGAGTTGGTCGGGAAAGTTCTACCTGCCTGGACTCAACGACCTGAGGCGGGGTGACGCGCTGTTGCGGTCGGGGCACATCGAACTCTTCGTTGGCTGGGTGAACCCGTCGCGCAAAAGCGACGGGGCTTGGGTGTACTCCTTCAACCAAACCGGCGAGACCGTCCGAAATCCCTCTGCGGCCAGCAACTACGGCAACCTCGGGAAGAACTCCTGGTCCGAGATGCAAACATACCGTCCGATCCGATATAAGAAGATCGCCGAGGACACGCCGCCGCCCGCACCGCCTGCGCCGAACCCGGGCATCCTCCGCGAGCCCGACGGCTCGATCAGCGTCGTGGTCGGTGGTGTGCCGTTCGAGCTGACGGGTGCCGAGTACGCAGCTCTCGGTTCTCCGGCCTACACGAGCGTCCCGGCGGGCACCTTCGTTCAGATGCCGAGCATCGTCGCCGATGGAACTTTCGTCCGGACCACGAATGGCGCAATCCACCTCATTGTCGGAAGCGCGAAGTACCCGTTGTCGGCGGCCGAGTGGACCGGGCTCGGCAAACCCGCATTCACCGACGTGCCGACCCGTATGGTTGATGGATTCGACGGTTCCCCGGCGGACAATACCTTCTTGCGCAACCCTGCCAACAACAGCATCTACCAGGTCGTCGGGGGTGCGAAGTACTACCTGAGCAGCGCCGAGTACGCAGCGTTGGGCAGCCCGAAGGCAACCAATGTGCCGGCCGGCTTCATCGACTCGATCACCCGGTCTGTGCCCGTCGACGACACCTTCCTCCGCAATCCGGTCAACAACGCCATTTACCAGGTCGTCGGGGGTGCGAAGTATTACCTGACCGGTGCCGAGCTCGCCGCGTTGGGTAGTCCGAGTGCAACCGACGTGCCAGCCGGTTTCATCAACCGGGCAGGCGCTGTCCCTGCCGACGGGTCTTTCCTGCGCAACTCGGCCGACGGGGCAATCTACCAGATCGTGGGCGGCGCAAAGTATTACCTCAGCGCGGTTGAGTACTCGCAGTTGGACAGTGTGCCAGCGACCAATGTGCCGGCTGGCCTACTGGAGACCATCACTTCCACCGTTCCCTCTGCCGGATTCATGCGTGACGTTACCGACGGATCCCTTTATGTGGTGGTCAACGGAGCGAAGTACTGGCTCACCTCCGCCGAATACGCTCAGCTCGGTAACCCTCCGACCACAGACGTACCGGCTGGGTTTGTCGGACGCCTCGGCTCCGTTCCTTCCGATGGCAGCATTCTGCGCGACGTGTCAGATGGAGCGCTCTACCTCATCGTGGGTGGCACGCGTCACTGGCTGAGCGGCGCTGACTTGACCGCGCTCGGAAACCCGACCCACCTCACCGTTCCGAGCGGGTTCCTCGAGCGCTTTCCGGCCGGTACGCCCATGGCCGGGGCGACCTTCCTGCGGGACGTCACTGACGGTGCGTTCTACCAGGTGATCAACGGGGCCCGGCACTACCTGACCGGCGAGGAGTGGGCCAGCCTTGGCCGCCCGGTCATGATGAGCGTTCCGAGTGGCCTGCTGAACGGCTTCGGCGCCGTCCCCGGCGGTACGGTCCACCTGCGGGATGTCGCCAACGGGTCAATCTTCCTGGTGAGCAACGGCACGAAGCGTTACCTCAGCGGCGATGAATGGTACGCCCTCCCCGCCGAACAGCAGTCATACATCGACGTGACCGCCAGCTTCCTGGACGTCATCCCGAACGGCTGACCAGCAAATCTCTCTTGTTCAGCCGGACCGGTTCAGGGCGCACTCCAGGCGTTCCCCGAACCGGTCCGGCGTTCGTCCCGGGACCGCGAAGCGACGAAGCATGACAGCAGGCTGCCCCGCTAAAGTCGAGGGCCACGACGAGCCACGGGAACATCGATGACGATTCGGGACACCGACCGAGCTTTGGTGCAGGCCGCCACGGCTGTCGCCAAACTGCGCTGCCGCAGCCAGCACCACACTGTCGCGTCGGCGGCCCGGACCGCGGGCGGCCGGGTCTTCACCGGCGTGAACGTCCAGCACGCCACCGGAGGGGCCTGCGCCGAGCTGGTCGTGATCGGCACGGCCGCCACCCAGGGCGTCACCGCGCTGGAGACGATCGTCACTGTCGCCGACCGTGGCCGCGAGGTCGTCGCGCCCTGTGACAGGTGTCGGCAGGTGCTGCGGGACCACTTCCCGGAGCTGCGGGTGATCGTCGGCCCGATGGACGCCCTGCGGGTGGTCCCGCTCGCTGAGTTGCCGGCGGAGACCGGGAGCGGCTCGGCCGACTGACCGGGCCCGGCGTCAGTCCCCGGAGGCCGCCTCCAGCATCGACTGCGGCACCGGCACGCTCTCGAACCGCAGGGTGCCCTCCGGAAGCAGCCACGACGTGACCCGCGCGACCAGGCGACCGGCCCGCACGGCCGGGTCGTTGGCGAAGAGCGCGCGTGCCTCGTCCGGGGCGATGGACAGCACCACGAAGCCCCGCAGCTCATCGTCGTCGGGGTGCAGGAACGGCCCGGCCGCGAGCACCAGCCCCTGCCGCACGAGGCCCGCCTGGTGGGCCAGGTGCGCGTCCCGCAACCGGTCGATCGCGTCCTGCGGCAGCTCCGGCGGATCCGACGGCCGGGTCAGCAGGACGACCGTGTGCTGGTCGAATCGCATGCTCTCACCCTAGGTGCGCCGGCCCCTCCGCGCGGGCGTCCGCCCTGGTCAGCCGGTCGCGGATCGATAGGCGCCACTTAGGTGACCTTCGGTGGCTCGGTTAAGGTTAGGCGAACCTAAGCGCGAACGTGCAGGAGACTCGTGACCACCCTCGTCAGCCGGCCGGCTCCGGCCCGCAACCGGTCCGGCAGACCCGCCGGCCGCCGCGTGGCCGTCACCGTCGGGGCCGCGCTGGTGCTGCTGCTCACCGTGTTGGCCAGCTTCGCGCTCGGCAGCCGACAACTCGGCGTCGACCAGGTCTGGCACGCGCTCGTCGCGCCGGACGGCGGCGACGCCAGCACCATCGTCCGTGAGCTGCGGATGCCACGGACCGCGCTCGGCCTCGCCGTCGGGCTCGCGCTCGCCGTGGCGGGCGTGCTGTTCCAGGCGCTCACCCGCAACCCCCTCGCCGAGCCGCGCATCCTCGGCATCAGCGCGGGCGCGTCGTTCGGGGTGGTCCTCGCGATCTCCGTCTTCGGCGTCGGCACGCTCGCCGGGTACGTCTGGTTCGGCATCGCCGGAGCCCTGATCGCCGGGCTGCTGGTCTTCGCCATCGCCACCCGCGCCCGCGAGGGCGCCAGCCCGGTCACCCTCGCGCTGGTCGGCGCGGCGCTCGACGCCAGCCTGGCCTCCGGGGTGTACGCGCTGCTCAGCATCGACGCCCGCACCTTCGAGGAGTACCGCTTCTGGGTGGTCGGCGGGCTGGCCGGCCGGGACCTGTCGGTCGCCGCGCAGGTGCTGCCCTTCGTCCTCGTCGGCCTGGTGCTGGCCGCCCTGGTGGCCCGCGGTCTGGACGCGCTGGCCCTCGGCGACGACGTGGCCCGTGGGCTCGGCCACCGGATCGGCCTGGTCCGCCTCGGTGGTGGCCTCGCCGCCGTGCTGCTGACCGGCGCCGCGGTGGCCGCCGCCGGACCTGTCGCGTTCGTCGGGCTGGCCGTGCCGCACCTGGCGCGGGCCCTGGTCGGCGCGGACCACCGCTGGACCCTCGCCGTCTCCGCCCTGCTCGGGCCGGCGCTGCTGCTCGCCGCCGACATCGTCGGTCGGCTCGTCGCCCCGCCCGGCGAGATACCGGCCGGGATCGTCACCGCGCTGATCGGCGCGCCACTGCTGGCCGTGCTGGTCCGCCGCGCCCGGGTGGTGACCGCGTGACCACCACCCGCCATCCCTCCGGCCCCGCTGACACGTCCGCCGTCGCGGCCGCCGGCTCGGCCGGTGCCGACCGTGCGAGGTTGCCCGGGCGTTCACTGCTGCGGATCGGCCCGGTCAGCCTGCTGATCCGCCGTCGCGCGGTCCTGGTGGTCGCCGTGCTGACCGTGCTGCTCCTGCTGGCCGTCGTGCTCAGCCTCTCGCTGGGCACCCCGTACGTCGCCCCGGCCGACGTGCTGCGTGCCCTCTCCGGTGCCGGCACCCCGTACGACCTCGTCGTCTTTGATCTTCGGCTGCCGCGGGTCGTGCTGGCGGCCGTGGCCGGCGCCGCCTTCGGCGTGGCCGGCACGCTGATCCAGAGCGTGGCGCGCAACCCGCTCGCCAGCCCGGACGTCATCGGCATCACCCAGGGCGCCGGCCTCGCCGCGACCGTGGCCCTGACCAGCGGAATGGCCGCGGTGCTGGTGGCGCCCACCGCCCTGGTGGGCGGGCTGCTCGCGGCGGTGCTGCTGTTCGCCCTCGGCGCCCGGCACGGGCTGGCCGCGCAGCGGTTCGTGCTCGCCGGGGTGGCTGTCGCGTTCGGCTTCCGGGCGCTCACCGAGGTGGTCATGCTCACCGCCGACCCGATCGACGGGCTGCGCGCGCAGATCTGGCTGATCGGCACCCTGGCCGGCAAGGGCTGGACCGAGGCCGCCTGGATCGCCGGCACCCTGCTGGTGCTGCTGCCGGTGTTGGCCTGGGCCGGCTGGGCGCTGAACAGCACCGCCCTGGACGACGACACCGCCCGGGGCGTCGGGTTGCGCCCGGTGGCCCGCCGGATCGGGCTCGCCGGCACCGGCGTACTCGTCGCCGCGATGGTCACCGCCCAGGTCGGCGCCGTCGACTTCGTGGCCCTGGTCGCCCCGCAGGTGGCCCGACGGCTGGTACGCGTCGAACGACCACCGCTGGTCTGCGCGGCGTTGCTCGGCGCGCTCCTGCTGGTACTGGCCGACCTGGCCGGCCGGCGGCTGTTCGCACCCACCCAACTACCCGCCGGTGTGCTGACCGCCGCGATCGGCGGCCCGTACCTGATCTTCCTGCTGCTGCGCGGCCGGCGGCGGTCGTCGTGACCTTCCAAGGAGTCGTGTGATGCTCTCCACCCGCGACCTGGTCGCCGGCTACGACGAGCGGACCGTGCTCGACGGGCTCGACCTCGACCTGCCCACCGACGCGTTCACCGTGATCGTCGGACCCAACGCGTGCGGCAAGTCCACCCTGCTGCGGACGATGGCCCGGCTGCTCACCCCCCGCCGAGGCACGGTGCTGCTGGACGGCACCGCCATCCGTGACCTGCCGACCCGGGAGGTCGCCCGCCGCCTCGGCGTCCTCCCGCAGAGCCCGCTGGTGCCCGAGGGCGTCACGGTGGCGGACCTGGTCGGGCGCGGCCGGCAGCCCTACCAGCGGTGGTGGCGACAGTGGTCGTCGGAGGACGGCGCGGCGGTGGACCAGGCGATGACCCTCGCCGACGTCGCCGACCTGGCCGACCGGCCGGTGGACAGCCTCTCCGGCGGGCAGCGGCAACGGGTGTGGATCGCCATGACCCTCGCCCAGGACACCGACGCCCTGCTGCTGGACGAGCCGACCACCTTCCTCGACCTGGCCCACCAGGTGGAGGTGCTTGATCTCCTGCACCGGCTGCGGTTCGAGCGGGGTCGCACAGTGGTCGCCGTGCTGCACGACCTGAACCAGGCCGCCCGCTACGCCGACCACCTGGTCGCGATGCGCGACGGCGCCGTGGTCGCCGCCGGACCGCCCCGGGAGATCCTCACCGCCGACCTGGTCCGCGACGTCTTCGGGCTGGCCTGCGTGGTCGTGCCCTGCCCGGTGACCGGCGCACCGCTGGTGGTGCCCGCGTACACAGGTGGCAACTCCGCCCCGCCCGCTGCCGCGGGTGACCCCTCTCCGTCGACGGCGTCCGTACCGGACGCCCGACCCGCCACCGGCGACGCGGCCAACCCGCTCGCCGGCTCGTACCCCTCGAAAGGACTCTGATGCGTCGTCTCGTCGCCGCTCTCGCCGCGGCCGCCGCCCTCGGCGTCGGACTCACCGCCTGCGGTGAGAGCGACCCGGTCGCCGGCACCACCACCGGGGACACCCGGGAGATCACCCACGCCATGGGCACCACCAAGGTCCCGGCCGAGCCCAAGCGCGTCGTCGTGCTCGACACCGACAAGATCGACACGGCGCTCTCGCTGGGCATCACGCCCGTGGGCGCCGCCACCGCCGGTGAGGCGAAGAGCTGGCCGACCTACTTCGGCGCGGACAAGCTCGCCGGCATCAAGGAGGTCGGGGTGCTCACCGAGCCCGACCTGGAGGCGATCAACGCACTGAAGCCGGACCTCATCCTCGGCAGCAAGTTCCGCCAGGAGAAGTTCTACGACGAGCTGGCCGCCATCGCGCCCACCGTGTTCACCGACAAGGTGGGCATCACCTGGAAGGACAACCTCCTCCTCGACGGCAAGGCGCTCGGCCGTGAGCAGCAGGCCAAGGATCTGCTCGCCACGTACGAGAAGCGGGCCAAGGAATTCGGCGCGACCCTCGGCGACGCCGCCGCGCGCAAGGTGTCGATCGTGCGGTTTCTGCCCGGCAACATCCGGGTGTACGGCCCCGACTCGTTCTCCGGCATCGTCATCGGCGACACCGGCCTGGGCCGCCCCGAGCGGCAGTTGCTCGCCAACAAGGAGGACAAGCGCTTCGACCTGGTCAGCCCCGAGCGGATCAACGAGGTCGACGGTGACGTCATCTTCGTGACCGCGTACGGCGACAAGGCCGCCGCCGAGCAGACCAAGGTCGCCGGTGGGACCCTCTGGAAGGGCCTCAACGCCGTCAAGGCCGGCAAGGCGTACCCCGTCTCCGACGAGGTCTGGATGACCGGCATCGGCGTCGGCGCCGCCAACAAGATCCTCGACGACCTGACCAAGTACCTCCCCGCCGCCTGACCCCCCACGCGCCCCGCGCGGACCTCGCCCGTTCATGATCGCGCTCGATCCAGGAAGTAGTGGCCTCCCCGTCGAGGAAGGCCACTACTTCCATGTTCGAGCGCGATCATCGTCAGCGGGGGAAGCGTGAGCGTGCCCGTAGGGCGGCTCGGACCTCGGCGAGGAACCCGTCGAAGTCCTCCCGGAAACGCCTGGCCGTCACGTGGAGCACGAGCCAGTCGCCGCCGAGCAGTCGGTTGAGGCGTTGGCGGTCCCGATGGAACTGCTCGGGGTCGTCGTGCCAGAGTCCGTCGTACTCCACCGCGACCTTGAACTGTGGCCAGGCGAGGTCCAGCCGGGCCACGAATCGGCCGTGCTCGGCCACGACCCACTGCGTCTCCGGCCTTGGCAGGCCGGCGAGCACCAGCCGCACCCGTGTCCGGGACTCCTGAGGGGACTCCGCGCCCGCGTCGGCCAGGTCGACCGCGCGTAGCAGCGAGCGCCAGCCGCGTCGTCCGGCCCGGCTCAGCGCGTACTCGCGCAGGGCTGGCACGGTGGTCTGCCGGCTCGCCAGCAGGGCGTCGATGACGACCACCGCCTCGATCACGTCGAGCCAACGGGCCAGGTCCCAGCACGTACGCGCCGGGCTGGTCACCCTGACCCCAGCCCGGACCGCGGTGTCGCCGGGGTCGATCTCTCCGTGGTGGACCCGGATGCCCGCGGTCGGGCCGATCCGGGTGGCGACGGGAACGAGGACGTCAACTGGCTCGTTCGCGATCGGCTTGGCGCATCCGTAGAGACCGGCGGCAGCGCGCCCTGCGATGGCTGCGTCGGGCGGGACCAACCAGCGTCCGACGGCGGCGCATCTGATGGTGTGAGTGACTGTGACCTGGGCATCGGCGTAGACGTCGCGGAAGAGCGGTCGCCACGCCGAGCTGCGGAGGTCATTGCGGGTCAGTAGGCCTCGCGAGACGGCGGTCGAGCCGCGAAAGACTCGACCTCGCAACTGCGGCGGCCGACGAGGAACTTTCGGCATGGGCTTCAGGCTGGCCGAACACCCTCGCGTCACGCTGCCCCTGTGGATAACCACGGTCACCGCATCGGCGTCGGTGCGCGCCGTTGTCCCCATGATCGCGCCCGAACATGGATGTAGTGGCCTCCCGAGAAGCGGAGGCCACTACATCCTGGATCGAGCGCGATCTTGCCAGGCGGGCGCGCAGTGGCGCAGGGGTGGGGGTGGGGTTAGGCGGCGGTGGACCAGATGGCGCGGAAGGCGGCGGCCTCGCCGGAGAGCCAGCGTTCGATCTGGTCGGGCTTGGCATCGGTGGGCATGCGGTGGGCCTGGCCGCGGCGGACGTCGACGAGGACCGGCTCGGCGTGCGGGAGCACCGCGTCCATGTGTCGGGCCATCAGGTGCAGGGTGGCGAGCACCGACTCCTCGCTCGGTGGCGCCTCGTCGAAGTGCAACCGGACCGCTTCGGCGCGGCCGTCGGCGTGGCGTACCCCGAAGTGGGGGTTGATCTTGACGGGCAGGTCGCCCAGCATGGCCAGGGCGTCGCGGGTCTGGGCGAGGTCGACGGCGGCCGGCTCACCGAGGGAGTGCAGCCAGGTCGTGGCGCCGGGGACGAGCGCCTGATAGAGCGGGCGCCAGCGTGGCTTGACCACGTCGACCACCCCGGCGAGGTGTGTGCCGCCGGTGTGGAAGGCGATGTCGGCCTTGAGCGCCTTGACGAACTGGCCGTGCGGGTTGAAGCCGGATCGGCTGGCTCGCTGCTTGCGCAGCCCGCCCACGAAGGTCGCCTTCGTGGGGCCGGTGCGGTCGACGTAGCGGGTGAAGCCGAGCAGCGTGGCGTAGGGGGTGAGGGGCGTGGAGGCGGGAGCGGTCACGGGCGTCCTCCCGAGTCGTAATCCTGCAGGTCAGGAACTCGATTAGTACATACATTCTAATCGACGGGTCTGACATCGCCCAGCGAAAGAGGGCGTGCGGAAGACGCGACAAAGGGGGCCGTCCGGCGTACGGACGACCCCCTTTGGAGACGCTTGCTAGAGCTGGCCGACGTCGGTGATCCGCACGACCGCGGCGCCGACCTCGTCCGAGGCCACCAGGTCGATCTCGGCGCTGATGCCCCAGTCGTGGTCGCCGTTGGGGTCGTCGAAGCTCTGGCGGACGGTCCACCGTTCCCGGCCCTGCTCGATCATGAGCAGCGCCGGCCCTCGGGCGTCCGGCCCGACGCCGATCGAGTCGTACTCCTCGAAGTACGGCGCGAGCGCGTCGGCCCACGCGTCGTAGTCCCAGCCGTCCTCGGCGTCCAACTCGGCGAGCAGGTCCCAGCGGCGTAGCGCGGCCAGCTCGACGCGGCGGAACAGCGCGTTGCGCACCAGCACCCGGAACGCCCGAGCGTTGCGGGTCACCGCCGGTGGCCGGTCGGTCAGGGCGGCGTGCGCCTGGGCCACCTCGGCCACGTCGGACGGGTTGCGCAGCCGCTCCCACTCGTCGATGAGACTGGAGTCGACCTGGCGGACCAGCTCGCCCAGCCACTCGATGAGGTCGATCAGCTCCTCGGTCTTGGCGTCCTCGGGCACTGTCTGGCGCAGCGTCTTGTACGCGTCGGCCAGGTAGCGCAGGACGAGGCCCTCCGAGCGGGTCAGCCCGTAGAACTGCACGTACTCGGTGAAGGTCATGGCCCGCTCGTACATGTCGCGGACGACGGCCTTGGGGGAGAGCTGGTGGTCGGCGACCCAGGGGTGCCCCTGCCGGTACATCTCGTACGCGGCCTCCAGCAGCTCGGCCAGGGGCTTCGGGTGGGTCACGTCGTCGAGCAGTTCGAGGCGCGCCTCGTACTCGATGCCCTCGGCCTTCATGGCGGCGACCGCCTCGCCGCGCGCCTTGAACTGCTGCGCGGAGAGGATCTGTCGGGGGTCGTCGAGGATCGACTCGACGACGGAGAGGACATCCAGGGCGTACGACGGGGACTCGGCGTCGAGCAGCTCGATGGTGGCCAGCGCAAGGGGGGAGAGCGGCTGGTTGAGGGCGAAGTCGAGCTGGAGGTCGACGGTGAGCCGGATCCTCCGGCCGGTCTCGTCCGGCTCGGGCAGCTCCTCGACGACGCCGCCGGCCCGCAGCGCCCGGTAGATGGCGATGGCCCGGCGGATGTGCCGGCGCTGCGCGGTGGGCTCCTCGTGGTTGTCGGTGAGCAGGTGCCGCATCGCTGTGAACGCGTCCCCGGGCCGGCCGATGACGTTGAGCAGCATCGAGTGGCTGACCTGGAAGCTTGAGGTCAGCGGCTCCGGCTCGGCGTCGACGAGTCGGTCGAAGGTGGGCTGGCCCCAGCCGATCGAACCCTCCGGCGGCTTCTTGCGGACCACCTTGCGCCGCTTCTTCGGGTCGTCGCCGGCCTTGGCGAGGGCCTTCTCGTTGTCGATGACGTGCTCCGGGGCCTGCACCACGACCCGGCCGATGGTGTCGTAGCCGGCCCGGCCGGCCCGCCCGGCGATCTGGTGGAACTCGCGGTTCTTCAGCAGCCGGGTACGGACGCCGTCGTACTTGGACAGGCCGGTGAACAGCACTGTGCGGATCGGCACGTTGATGCCGACGCCGAGGGTGTCGGTGCCGCAGATGACCTTGAGTAGGCCGGCCTGGGCGAGGGTCTCCACCAGGCGGCGGTACTTGGGCAGCATGCCGGCGTGGTGCACGCCGATGCCGTGCCGGACCAGCCGGGACAGCGTCTTGCCGAAGCCCGCGGTGAACCGGAAACCGCCGATCGCCTCGGCGATCATGTCCTTCTCGGCGCGCGTACAGACGTTGACGCTGGTCAGCGCCTGGGCGCGTTCCAGCGCGGCGGCCTGGGTGAAGTGCACCACGTACACCGGGGCCTGCTTGGTCTCCAGCAGCTCCTCAAGCGTCTCGTGCAGCGGCGTCATCGCGTACGAGAAGATGAGCGGGACCGGCCGCTCCGCCGTGCGCACGACGGCGGTGGGCCGCCCGGTGCGCCGGCTCAGGTCGTCGACGAAGCGGGTGGTGTCCCCCAGGGTGGCGGACATCAGGATGAACTGGGCCTGCGGCAGCTCGATGATCGGCACCTGCCACGCCCAGCCCCGGTCGGGCTCGGCGTAGAAGTGGAACTCGTCCATGATCACCTGGCCGACGTCGGCCTTCGTGCCCTCGCGCAGCGCCAGGTTGGCCAGGATCTCCGCGGTGCAGCAGATGATCGGGGCGTCGGCGTTGACGCTGGCGTCGCCGGTGAGCATGCCGACGTTCTCGGCGCCGAACACCTCGCAGAGCGCGAAGAACTTCTCCGACACCAACGCCTTGATCGGCGCGGTGTAGAAGGTCGTCCGGCTGTCGGCGAGGGCCGCGAAGTGGGCGGCGATCGCCACCAGGCTCTTACCCGAGCCGGTGGGCGTGTTCATGATCAGGTTGGCGCCGGAGACGATCTCGATGACCGCCTCTTCCTGATGCGGGTAGAGGTCGAGGCCGCGCTCCTTCGCCCAGCCGGCGAACGCGTCGAAGAGGGTGTCGGGGTCGGCGCTTGTCGGCAGCGCGGCGGTGAGCGTCATAGCCTGTCCATGGTGCCTGGATCATGCCCCGGTACGCCAACCCGGCCCGCACCGGACTCCCGTCCGGGCGTCCCGAACGCCCCGCCCCGTTCCGGTTCGGGCGTTTCGCCGGTCACCGTCGGCGGTACAACAGGTCCGCGACCGGCCGACCAGCCGTGATCGCCCGCCGCTCGAACTTCGTCACCGGGCGGTGCGCCGGACGCGGCGCGAAGCCGCCGTACGCGTCCACCAGCTCCGGGTCCGCCTCCAGCGTCTCCCGCATCGCCTCGGCGTACTCGGCCCAGTCGGTAGCGCAGTGCAGCACGCCGCCGGGGCGCAGCCGGGACCGCAGCAGCGCCACGTGCGTCGGCTGGATGATCCGCCGCTTGTGGTGGCGGGACTTCGGCCACGGATCCGGGAAGAAGACGTGCACGGCGTCCAACACGCCCTCGGGCAAGCCGCTGACCAGGGACAACGCGTCGCCCTCGGCCACCCGTACGTTGCGCAGGCCACCACGCTCCACCAGGTGGAGCAGGTTGGCGATTCCCGGCGTGTGCACCTCGACCGCCAGATAATCTCGATCCGGGTCGGCGGCGGCCATCGCAGCGGTGCTGTCGCCCATGCCCGAGCCGATCTCCAGCACGACGGGCGCCCGGCGACCGAACAGGTCGGCCAGGTCGACGGGCACGACAGGTCCGTCCGGCACATCCAGGCCGTACACGGGCCAGAGCCGGCTCAGCGCGTCGGTCTGCCGGTCGCTCATCCGACCCCGGCGGGGGTGGAACGTGCGGATCGTCCGGCTCACGGGCGGGACGGCGGGGTCATGGTCGGTGGCGGTCACAGCGACCCGAGCGTACGCGACGCCGCCGACGGATCGGATGTGATGTGCGACCGGAAATGAGAGGATCCAACTGGTACGGCAGGTCGGGTGCTCCACTGCCCGGCCCGGCCGCACGGCGTCGAGAGGGGGCATCGTGACAGTGACCCGCGGCGTCGTGACCCTGTCGCTGGTGGCCGTGTTCGCCGCCCCCCTGCTGGCCGCCACGCCCGCCCTCGCGGCGCCTGAGCGGGCTGTTGGTGCCGCGTCGGCGCCGCAGCCCGAAGGGCCGCCCGGTGGCGCGCCGCAACCGGCGCCGTCGGTGGACATCTTCGTCGAGGTGAGCCCCAGCACTGTGCAGCCCGGCTACCTGGTCGGCATCCGGGCCAGTTGTCGGGACAACTCGGTGGGCGCAACTGTGGAGTCCGACGCCTTCGGGGCGGTCGGCGTGCAACCGCAGCGTGGGGTGCTCACCGCCGCGCCGATGGTCCGCGAGCGCACCCGCCCCGGCAACTACCGGGTCAAGCTGGAGTGCCGCGACGGCGAGACCGCCTCGACCATGCTCCAGGTGGTCAAGAAGATCCCCGTCCAGCCAAGTCGGGGTCCGGCAACCGGCTTCGGGGGAGGCAGCGGCGGGCTGACCGGCAAGCTGCTGCTGCCCGGCGGCGCGGCACTGACCATCACCGGGCTGATCCTCGCCGTGATGGCGTTCCGCCGTCCCCGAGTCGGCGCGCGTCGCTGAGGCCCGTCATGGAGATCTTCCGCCCCACGCCGCCGCCGGCCGGTTCACGCCCGTCGGATCCCGAGCGCCCGTCGGTGGCGGCGCGTCCGCCGACCGCCGTCGCCCCCCGGCGTAGTCGTCGTCCATCCGGCCGCAGCCCCTGGTCCGTACCGGTGGCCGTGGTGTTGGTGTTGGCCGGGGTCTTCGCCACCGGGGCGGGGCTGGGCCGTTCGATCGGGCCGTTCGACCTGGCCCCGACCGGCGGCGACCGGCCCGCCCGCAGTGAGTCGGTCGGGTTGTCGGCCAGTCGTCCGGTGCGACTCTCGGTGCCGACGATCAAGGTGGCCGCGCCGGTGGCACCCGTCGGGCAGGCACGGGACGGTTCGATCGCCGTACCGCCGCTGGAACGGCACAACGAGACCGGTTGGTACGACCGAGGGCCCACACCAGGTGAGCCCGGCCCGGCGGTGATCGTCGGGCACGTGGACACGAAGACCGGCCCGTCGGTCTTCTACGACCTGGGCAAGCTGCACCCCGGCGACCTGATCGAGGTGGCCCGGGCGGACGAGTCGGTGGTGGTGTTCCGGGTCGACACCGTCGAGCACTTCCCGAAGGACCAGCTGCCCGCCGAGCGGATCTACGGCCACGACGGGCCACCCGGGCTGCGGTTGATCACCTGCGGTGGGCAGTTCATCGGAGGCCGCACCGGCTACGCCGACAACGTCATCGCCTTCGCCACCCTCCAGTCCTCCCGCAAGTCCTGACACCGACGCCGGCCAGGCCGGCTGGGCCAGCGTCGGCGTCAGCTCAGGAAAGCCAGGAGCTGGCGGGTGGTCTCGTCGGGGGCCTCCTCCGGGATGAAGTGCCCGACCGGGACCGGCTCGCCGCGTACGTCGTCGGCCCACTCCCGCCAGATCGCGAGCGGGTCGTCGTAGAGCTTCGCGACCTGGCCCTGTTGGCTCCACAGAAACAACACCGGGCAGGCGATCTTCCGTTTTCCTCGGTCCGCCTCGTCCTGCTGGTAGTCGAGTGTGGCGGCGGCGCGGAACTCCTCGCAGATCGCGTGCACGGTGGCCGGGTCGCTGAACTGCCTGACGTACGCCGCACGTACCTCGGCGGGGAAGGCGTCCTTCACTGTGGGCCAGGTGTCGAGCATGAAGTCGACGAGCACCGCGGGCGCCGCCTTGATGAACTGCTCGGGCACCGGCGCGGGCGCCGCCAGGAAGGACCAGACCCAGTAGGAGAGGCTGAACGTCTTGTCGGCGCGGTTGTAGACGTCCCCGATGGGGACGACGTCCATGACCGCCAGCCGGGTGACGACGTCCGGTGCGTCCAGCGCGAGACGGTACGCGCAGCGGGCCCCACGATCGTGGCCGACGAGCCGGAACTGCTCGTGACCCAGACTCCGCATCACCTCGATCTGGTCGCGGGCGATGGCGCGCATGCCGTACGGCTCGTGATCCGCGGCGCTCGGCGGTTTGCCGCTGTCGCCCCAGCCCCGCAGGTCGGTGGCGACGACTGTGTAGTTCTCGGCGAGCCGTGGCGCGACCTGGTGCCACATGAGGTGCGTCTCGGGAATGCCGTGCAGCAGCAGAACGGGCGGCCCACTTCCGCCCCGGCGTCCGTGGATCGTCGCGCCGGACGTCTCGATGTCGAATTCCTCGAAGCCGTCGAACATAGCCAGACCCCCGCACCCTCCTGGGACCGCCCGGCGGGAACGGCAGGTGCCGGCAGGCAGGGCGACTGATGGCCGGCTACCGCCCGGGCCGCTTCGACGCTATCAACGGAAACATCCGGCCCGGCCCGGTTTGGCGGTGGTGCGGGATCCTCGGCGCAGCTAGGGCTGGGGGACGTGCAGCGCCACCTCGAACTCCAGCAGGCTGGCGCCGCTGGAGACCGGTGGGCGGGGCTTGTCGCCGGGGGCGGTGGCGTGGGCGGCGCGCGAGGGCCCGGCGGCCCACGCCTGGTACGCCTCTTCGCTCTCCCACTTCGTGTAGACGAAGTAGCGGGTCTCGCCGGCCACCGGGCGGAGCAGCTCGAAGCCGAGGAAGCCGGGGGAGTTCTCCACCGCGCCGGCCCGGGCGGCGAACCGCTTCTCCAACTCCGCGCCGCTGCCGGGCGGGACCTCGATTGCGTTGATCTTCACGACTGCCATCTGCCCACCCTAGCCACTCAGAACGCCTCGACCGTCGGGACCAGGTCCGCGTCGACCACGATCGGCGCGTGGTCGGAGGGGCCCTTGCCCTTGCGGGCCTCGCGGTCCACGTACGCGGAGCGGACCGCTCGGGCGAACGGCGCGGACGCGTACACCAGGTCGATTCTCATGCCCTTGTTCTGGTGGAACATGCCGGCCCGGTAGTCCCAGTAGGTGAAGGGGTGCGGGCCCTTCATCGGGGTCGGTACGACGTCGCTGAGCCCCAGGTCGCGCAGCGCCGCGAGGGCCGCCCGCTCGGCCGGGGTGACGTGGGTGGAGTGGGTGAAGACCGCCGGGTCCCAGACGTCGGCGTCGGTCGGGGCGACGTTGAAGTCGCCGCAGACCGCCAGTGGCAACCCGCCGGCCAGTTCGGCGTCGAGCGCGTCGCGCAGCGCCGCGAACCAGGCCAACTTGTACGCGTAGTGCGGGTCGTCAGGTGTCCGGCCGTTGGGCACGTACACCGACCAGACCCGCACCCCGTCGCAGGTGGCGGAGATGGCGCGGGCCTCGGGCTCGGGAAAGCCGGGCTCGGCGGCGAACCCGACCCGGACGTCATCCAGCCCGACCCGGGACAGGATGGCGACCCCGTTCCACCGGCCGTCGCTGTGGCTGGCCACGGTGTAGCCCAACTCGCCCACCTCGGTCACCGGGAAGGCGCCGTCCGGGCATTTGGTCTCCTGCAGGCAGACGACGTCCGGCCCGGTGTCGGCCAGCCACTCCAGCAGCCGGGGTAGGCGGGCCTTCACCGAGTTGACGTTCCAGGTCGCCAGGCGCATGCCCTCAGCCTGCCGCATCCGCCGCCGCGATGCCCTGTCAGCTGCCCGGGGTGTCGCCGGGACGGGTCTGTTCGGCCAGGAATCGTTCCAGTTCCGCGCCGAGTTCGTCGGCCGTGGGCAGCGGGCCGGCGTCCGGGGCGAGCAGGCTCTTCTCGCCTCGACCCCGGGCGAACGCGTCGTACTGCTCCTCCAGGGCCTGGACCAGGGCCGCGGCGTCCTCGGTCTGTGCCACCTGCCGGTCGATCTCCACCCGGACCACCTCGGCAGCCGAACGCAGCCCGTCGCCGGGCAGCAGCAGCCCGGTGCTGCGCGACACCGACGTGAGCAGCACCTCGGCGGCGGCCGGGTACTCGGTCTGCGCCACGTAGTGCGGCACGTGGGCGGCGAAGCCCAGCGCGTCGCGGCCCTGCTCGCCGAGGCGGAACTCCAGCAGGTGACCGACGCTGCCGGGCACCTGGACGCGTTGCAGCCAGGGCTCGTAGCCGCCGATCAGCTCGGGGCGGGTGGCGTGCGCGGTCACCCCGGTCGGTCGGGTGTGCGGGACCGCCATCGGGATCGAGTTGAGGCCCACTGTGAGCCGGACGTCCAGCCGGGCGGCGAGCCCGGCGACGGCGGCCACGAAACGCTCCCACTGCAGGTCTGGTTCGGGGCCGGTGAGCAGCAGGAACGGCGTCTCGTCGTCGTCGTGCAGCAGGTGCAGCTCCAGCTTGGGCGCGTCGACGCTCTCCCAGTGGTCCTCGACGAAGGTCATCACCGGTCGTCGCGATCGGTAGTCGAAGAGCTGGTCGACGTCGAAGGTCGCGATCGGCCGACCCTCCAGCGAGGTGAGCAGCTGCTCACGCGCCAGTCGGCTGGCGTTTCCGGCGTCCACGAACCCGGTGAGGGCCTGGATCAGGACCGGCTGCCCGAGGTCGGGCAGATCGTCGGTGAGCTGGTAGAGCTCGTGTGGGTCGAGCACCGGTGCGGACCTCCCTGAAATGTGCCTGCGGGGTGCCTTCGCGACGGAGGGCACCCGTTCGGGCAACGTACCCGCCATCCTGGCGCATTCCTGCGCCGGGCGATCCGTTGGCCGGCTGGTGGGCATGACCGGACTAATCGCCTGTTTACGCCACCGGGCCGGAGCCTCCTGGCCGATCAGCCGAGGGGCGGTTCGGCCCAAAGGCCGAGTTTGTCGATCATGTCAGACTCGACGGCCGGATGTCCGGCCCTGTCATGGGCCGTGCCGGTCCGCGTGCGGCGCCAGCTTCATCCGGTACGCGAGGTCCGTTCCCCGGGCGGGTCGACCCTCCCGGGGCGTCCACCAGTCCCTGTCGAATCTGTGTCGATCACCACGTGATCACCGTGCGTGATCAGGGTTTTCACCTGCCTAGCCTCGGTTGATGCGTGACGACGGCACTCTCGACGACCCGTACGCCCCGAGCAGGCCCACTGCCGATACGGAGGATGGCACCTCAACCGAACGGACAACCACCGCGAGCCGGCTCCGGGCGTACGCCCGGGACCTGACCGGTCGACGTCGGGCGCAACTGGCGCTGGCCACCGGCGTGGTGTGCTGCCTCGGTCTGACCGCCGTCGTCCAGGTTCGCAACGAGGACGCCGACGCGGCGACCCGGAGTGGATCGCTCTCCAGCTCCGAGTTGGCGCAGCGCGCCGAGCAGCAGCGCGCCTCCCGTGGCTTCGACCGTACGGCTGCCCCGAGCACCTCCGCCGCCGCCCAGTCCGCCGCGGCGAGCCCCGCCGACCCGGACACCAGCGCGCCGGCCCGCAAGGTCGCCCCGGCGCGCCCGACCGACCCGGCGCCCGTGGCAGGGCTGGACGACGACCAGATGGAGAACGCCGAGGCGATCGTCCGCGCCGGCCGCAAGATGGGGGTGCCGCGCCGTGGTCTGGTGATCGCGGTGGCCACCGCCATGCAGGAGAGCAATCTCTACAACGTGGCCAGCGGCGTGCTCCCCGAGTCGCAGGACTATCCGCACCAGGGCGTCGGCTGGGACCATGACTCGGTCGGGTTGTTCCAGCAGCGTTCCAGCAGCGGCTGGGGCCCGGTCGGGCGGCTGATGGACCCCGAGTTCGCCACCCGGCAGTTCCTCACCGCGCTGGAGCAGGTGCCCGGCTGGCAGCGCATGCGGCTCACCGACGCCGCTCAGGCGGTGCAGGTCTCCGCGTACCCCGAGCACTACCAGCAGCACGAGTGGCGGGCCACCCGGGTCGTTGACGCCATCGTGCCGGCGGGGCGGTAACCTACCGCCCACTATGGACAGTCAGGGTTGAGGCTGTCGCGTCCCGGGTACATGTGTTGCAGGTTCGGGGTACACATGAGTACGGGATCATCGACAGGAGGACGTTATGTCACTGATGCAGCGGATCAGCGCGTTTCTGAAATCGCCGAAGGGGCAGCAGTTGGTCGACCGGGGCCGGCGCGAGATGGCCAAGCCGGGCAACCAGCAGAAGCTGAAGGGGTTGGCGGCTCGACTGTCCAACCGCCGCCGCTGACCGCTCCATCGGCCGCCCTGTCCACCGTTTCCACCCCTGGGGAGACCTGGTGACCGACACCCCGCCCGCCGGCGGCCAGCCCGCCACCCCTACTCCGCAGCCGTCCGTCGACCTGCCAGCCGGGGCGGTGGACGCCCCCGAGGGTCCGCCGGCCCGGCTCTGGGACCGGATGCGGGACGACCCGCAGTACGCGCCGGAGCACCTTGCCCTGGAGGCGGTGCGCCGCCTCGGGCCGGAAGCCGCGCAGTGGGTCGGCCGTGCCCGGGCCGAGCAGCCCGGGGTTTCCGCCGACGCCCTCGCCGACCAGGCGGCCCGCAAGTTCGTCAACCTGGCCCGGCTGTCCGGCGCGGTCTCCGGCGTGGCCGGGCTGCCCGGCGCCGTGATCGACGTGGGCGTGCTGGCCTGGACCCAGGCGCGGATGGTGCTGCACATCGCCGCCGCGTACGACATCGACCCCCTGCACAGTGATCGCGCCACCGACCTGCTGGTGCTCCAGCGCGTGCACAAGGTCGCCGAGAGCGCCCGGCTGGCGCTCGGCGTGGCCGCCGGCCGCGAACGCGCCGACGCGCTCTTCGGCCTGGGCGGCGAGCGTCCGCTCGGTCGGGTCATGCTGCAACTCGGCATCCGGCTGGCCCAGATGGCCGGCGTCCGGGCCGCGAAACGAATGGTCGCCAAGATCGTCCCCGGTGCGGCCATCGTGCTCGGCACCTGGGCCAACTCGTCGGCCACAAAGGATCTCGCCCAGCGATCCCGGGCCCTCTACCGCTCCCGCGGCAGCGCCGTCCCGGAGCCGCGCCGGCCCTGACGGCCTGCCCGGGTCGTCAGTTGGCCAGGCCGGAGGAGCGCCAGGTCACCTCGGCGATCCGGCCCTGGCCGGTGGCGTTGGGGTGGAACCAGTCCAGCGGGTTGAGCAGGTCCAGGGTGAACCGGACCTTGTGCAACGCGCCACCGTCGTGCCGGCACCGTGATCCGTACGCCCGGCAGGCCGCTTTCAACTCGACGTTGTACGCGTTGATCCGGTCCCGGACGGCGGCCCGGCGCGCCCGGTCAGCGGGCGCTGTCGACGTCGCCTCGGCCAGCAGGGCCGGGCAGATGCCCCGCCGCCACGCGCGGGTCGCCCGGGCGTCGTCGTGCCCGACCTCCCAGAGCCGGTACAGGTCGGGGATGCTCACCACCAGCACCCGGGCCTTCGGCCGGCCGGTCCGCAGGACCCGCAGCCCCCGGTCGACGTCGGCCCGGAACCGCGCCACCGGCGTCATCGCGTCCACCCCGCCCCGACAGACGTCGTTGGCGCCGATCAGCACTGTGACGTAGTCGGCGCGGTCGCGTACCGCCGCCTGGGCCTGACCTTCCAGGGCGTCCGCGCGGGCGCCGGGACGGGCGTGGTTGTACGTCCGGTCGCGGATCGCCGGATTCTGTTCGAGCAGCCGCCGGTAGTGGCTCTGCACCCGCAGCCCGTCCCCTGTCGACCAGGAGTTGCGTTCGCAGGAGGTGAGCACCAGGCAGGAGGCGAAGCCGGTGCTGATCGAGTCGCCGAGGGCGGCGATGCCGCCGGGCCCGCTCGACGGCGCGGCGCTCGTGGTGGGGCGGGGTTTCGCGGAGTTGCCGCCCTCGCAGGCCAGCGCGACAAGCGCCGCGAGACAGGCCAGGGCGGCGACCCAGCGTCGAGGCATGACGTCTCCCGTTCCCGCAGCACAGAGCGACAGCGCGGTAACTCTATGCGCAGGACGGGGCTTGCCGGGAAGTTGCTGTCGGGTATGCGGCAGAGCGCCGACGCGAGAGCCGCCGGGCTGCTATAAGCCCCGCCAGGGCGCCGGCTGGCCGTGCAGCCACCAGTGCAACGCCCCTGTGATCCGGGGCAGCACCAGATAGGTCATCAGCGGGGTCAGGCAGAGCGTCATCAGCAGCACCCGGGCCGCCAGCGGCACCGCGTCGAGGAAGCGGCTCGTCAGCAGGGTGGCGGTCAGGCTCAGTGGGAAGAACGCCAGCCAGATGGTCACCGCCTGCTTCCACCGGGGCGGCGACGCGGGTGGAGCCGGCTCCACCGGGTCCACCGAGTGCTCCAGCGGCCTGTCGAACCAGCCCTCGATCCCGGTCCGCCGCTCGACCCGGGTGTGCTCGACGATGCCCTGCGCCGAGCTGAGCCACCAGTGCCGCTGCGGCGACTCCTCCCACCGGCGCAGCGTCTCGGCGTCGGCGAAGCGGTAGAGCATGTGCCACTCCGACGAACCGGGGCCGCTCTGCACCCAGCCGGCGCCGAGGAAGCCGGGGAACGCCTCGGCCAGCGCGGTGCCGGCCCGCATCCAGGCCACCATCTCACTGGCCCGGCCGGGGTCGACGCGGCGGGCGATGGAGACGGTCACCGGCACGGCGAGGGTCATCGACATGCGCCCATCCTGCGGTCGACAGGGGCCGCGGCGCGAACGGATGTAATCGAGCACACCAGCGCGCCCGGTGCCGCCCGGCCTCGCCGGCGATCGGCCGGAACCTGTCGGGGGTCGATGCTCTACTCGGGGCATGGCTGACGAAGCGATCCTCGTGCTCGGTGCGACGGGCACCACCGGGCGACGGGTGGCCGACCGGCTGCGGGCGCTGAGCGTCCGGGTCCGCGCGGCCTCCCGCAACGGCCCGGTGCGCTTCGACTGGTCGGTCGAGTCGACGTGGGCGCCAGCGCTGGCCGGCGCGTCCGGGGTCTACCTGATGGCACCGGACGGCCAGCCGGTCGAGCCGGCCCTCGTCCGGTTGGCCATCGATCAGGGCGTGCGGCACGTGGTGCTGCTCTCCAGCCGGGCGATCGAGGCGATGGGCGACGAGCGCCTGCTGACCGCGGAACGGACGGTTCGTGAGGCCGGCGCCGACTGGACGATCCTGCGAGCGGACTGGTTCGACCAGAACTTCGACGAGGGAGTGTTCCGGGAGGCGGTGCTGGCCGGGGAGATCGCCGTGCCGGTCGGCGCGGCACGCCAGGCGTTCGTCGATGCCGACGACATCGCCGCCGTCGCGGTGACCGCCCTCGTCGAGCCCGGGCACGACGGCCAGGTCTACGAGGTCACCGGGCCCCGGGCGATCACCTTCGCGGAGGCGGCCGAGACCATCAGCCGAGCGGCGGGCCGACCGGTGCGTCACCTCGGCACGGCTGACGACTACCGGGCCGCGCTGGGTCCGCTGGGCGTCCCCGCCGAGGAGATCGAGCAACAGATCGCGGCCTTCACGGCCCTGCGCGACCTCGGCCACGCGGAGCCCACCGACACCGTCCGCAGGCTGACCGGTCGCGACCCACGCGACTTCTCGGCGTACGCCGCCGCGGCGGCGTCGCACGGCGCCTGGCGCGACTGACCGAGGTGTCCGAGACCGGTTAACGCTGGCGATCGGGGGTAGGTCCCTGGGCATGACGAGATCGCAGCCCCGGCGCGCCCGTGGCACGGTCGGCCACGCGAACAGCGCGTTGAACCTTCGGCTCACCCTCGCCGGCTTCGGGCTGGTGATCATGGTGCTCTTCGCGGTGCTGGCGTTCTGGGCCGGCATCGTCTGGCTCGGCGTACTCTGCGCGATCTTCGCCGTGGTCGCCGTGGTCGACCTGGTCGTGATCCAGCGCCGCCGCGCCGCCCGCCGCCGCGAGGAGCCGGGCGTACGACACTCGTTGTTCGAGTGACAGGAGGACGAGATGCCCCACATCGCCACGACCAACCCCGCCACCGGACAGGTGCTCAAGACCTATGAGGCGATGTCCACCGAGCAACTCGACGACGCCATCGAGCGCACCGACCTCGCGTTCCAGCAGCTGCGGGGGACGACCGTCGACCAGCGCGCCCGGTGGATGAACGCCGCGGCCGACCTGCTGGACGCCGAGCGCGACGAGATCGCCCGGATCATGACCACGGAGATGGGCAAGACGTACGTTTCGGCGCAGGCCGAGGTGACCAAGTGCGCCACGGCCGCCCGCTTCTACGCCGACAAGGCCCCCGCGTTCCTCGCCGACGAACCGGCCGACGCGGCCGCCGTGAAGGCGACCCGGGCGTTCATCCGCTACCAGCCGATCGGCGTGGTGCTCGCGGTGATGCCGTGGAACTTCCCGCTCTGGCAGGTGATGCGCTTCGCCGCCCCGGCGCTGATGGCGGGCAACACCGGCCTGCTCAAGCACGCCTCGAACGTGCCGCAGACCGCGCTGCTGCTGGAGGACGTGTTCCGGCGGGCCGGCTTCCCCGAGGGGGCCTTCACCACAGTGCTCGTCGGCTCGGAGGCCGTCGACCACATCCTCAGCGACCCCCGGGTACGCGCCGCGACGCTCACCGGCAGCGAGCCCGCCGGCCGGTCCATCGCGCAGATCGCCGGGCGGGAGCTGAAGAAGACCGTCCTCGAACTCGGCGGCAGCGACCCCTTCGTGGTGATGCCCTCGGCCGACGTGGACCGGGCCGCCGAGGTGGCCACCACCGCCCGCTGCCAGAACAACGGCCAGTCCTGCATCGCCGCGAAGCGGTTCATCGTGCACACCGACGTGTTCGACGCCTTCGCCGAGAAGTTCGCCGCCAACATGGCCGCGCTGCGCGTCGGCGACCCGATGGACCCGAACACCGACGTCGGGCCGCTGGCCAGCGAGCGTGGCCGCGACGAGGTGCACGCCCAGGTCCGTGACGCGGTGGACAACGGCGCGACAGTCCTCTGCGGGGGCGAGCCGCCGACCGGCGACGGCTGGTTCTACCCGCCGACCGTGGTCACCGACCTCACCCCGCAGATGCGGATGTGGTCCGAGGAGGTCTTCGGCCCGGTCGCCGGCCTGTTCCGGGTCTCGTCGTACGAGGAGGCCATCGAGGTCGCCAACGGCACCAGCTTCGGGCTCGGCTCGAACGCCTGGACCCGGGACCCGGGCGAGCAGGAGCGCTTCGCCACCGACCTGGACGCCGGCAACGTCTTCATCAACGGGATGACCACCTCCTACCCGGAGTTGCCGTTCGGCGGTGTGAAGAACTCCGGTTACGGGCGGGAGTTGTCGGCGCTGGGCATGCGCGAGTTCTGCAACACCAAGACGGTCTGGGTGGGCGAGGGCGCCGCCTCGGCCGGCGCCGGCGCGCACGCCGAGTAGTTCGGGGCGCGGCACGCGTCAGCCGGTGCCGTCGTGGGTAGGAAGTGTGCCCATGACGTCGTTCGGGTTCCACGCCTCGCATGAGCAGATCGGTCCACGCGCCCTCCTGGAGGCGGTGATGCACGCCGAGCGGGCCGGCTTCGACGCCGCCATGTGCTCCGACCACTTCTCGCCGTGGAGCGCCCGGCAGGGCGAGTCCGGCTTCGCCTGGTCCTGGCTGGGCTCCGCGTTGCAGGCCACCGGCATGCCGTTCGGCGTGGTCAACGCACCCGGCCAGCGATACCACCCGGCGATCATCGCGCAGGCGATCGGCACCCTCGGCGCGATGTACCCGGGCCGGTTCTGGGCGGCCCTGGGCACCGGCGAGGCCAGCAACGAGCACATCACCGGCGACGCCTGGCCGCGCAAGGACGTACGCACCGCCCGACTGCGCGAGTGCGTGGACGTGATCCGTGCCCTCCTCGCCGGCGAGGAGGTCAGCCACGACGGTCTGGTCCGGGTGGATCGCGCCCGGCTGTGGACCCGCCCCGAACAGCCGCCCGCGCTGGTCGGCGCCGCCGTCAGCGTGGCCACCGCCCGCTGGTGCGCCGAGTGGGCGGACGGGCTGATCACCGTGAACGCCCCGGTGGCGCACCTGCGCGAGATGATCGACGCGTACCGGGACGCGGGCGGGCGTGGGCCGCTGCACCTTCAGGTGCACGTCTCCTGGGCGCCGGAGCAGGCGCAGGCCGAGGCGCTCGCGTACGACCAGTGGCGCAGCAACGTCTTCGCCCCGCCGGTCTGCTGGGACCTGGAGACCGTCGAACACTTCGACGCGGTCTCCGCCGACGTGCCGGCGCAGCGGGTCGCCGAGGTGGTGAACGTGTCGGCGGACCTGGGCCGCCACGTCGGCTGGCTGGAGGGGTACGCGCAACTCGGCTTCGACCAGATCGCCCTGCACCACGTCGGGCAGGAGCAGCGCGGCTTCATCGACGCGTTCGGCGCGGAGGTGCTGCCGAAGCTGCGCCCGGGCGGCTGATCGAGGCCGGACAGGCGTACCCCTAGGCTCGTACCCCATGGAAAGCCTGTTTCCGGTCGTCGTCTTCCTGGCGATCGCCACCCTGGGCGCCGCGTTGGCCCGCCGGCTCGGCCTGCTCGCCCCGATCGTCCTGGTCGTCCTCGGCCTGGCGCTGTCGTTCGTGCCGGGCTTCCCGCAGGTGGAACTCGACCCGGAGTTGGTGCTGGTCGGGATCCTGCCGCCGCTGCTCTACGTGGCCGCGCTGGAGACCTCGGTGCCGGCGTTCAAGAACAACATCCGGCCGATCCTGCTGCTCGCGGTCGGCCTGGTGTTGTTCACCGCGTTCGTGGTCGGTTTGGTGCTGCACCTGTTGTTGCCGCAGCTGCCGTTCGCGATCTGCCTGGCCCTCGGCGCGGTGGTCGCCCCGCCGGACGCCGTGGCCGCCACGGCCGTCGCCCGCCGGGTCGGGCTGCCCCGCCGTGTCGTCACCATCCTGGAGGGCGAGAGCCTGGTCAACGACGCGACCGCGCTGGTGCTGCTGCGGGTCGCGACGATGGCCACCGTCGGCTCGGCCGTCGGTACCGACAAGATCGCCATCGAGGTGCTGCGGTCCACCGGCGGCGGCATCCTGATCGGGGCGCTCGGGGCGTTGGTGTTCGGCTTCCTGCACCGGCGGATCACCGACCCGTTGCTGGACAACGCGCTGTCGCTGATCATCCCGTTCGCTGTGGTGTTCACCGCCGAGCACCTGCACGCCTCCGGTGTGGTCGCGGTGGTCGTCACCGGTCTGGTGCTCGGGCACAAACTGCCCCAACTGCTGTCGGCGGCGTCCCGGTTGCAGATCGGTGCGTTCTGGCGGCTGGTCCGATTCCTGCTGGAGGGCCTGGTCTTCCTGCTGGTCGGGCTCCAACTGCGGGAGGTGCTCCGAGACCTCGACGAGCCGATCGGCTCGCTCATCCTGATCACCTTCGCGGTGCTCGCCGCCGTTTTCCTGACCCGGTTCGTCTGGCTCTTCCCGGCCACCTACCTGGCTCGGTTGGTGCCCCGGGTCCGCCGCCGTGACGCCCGACCGTCACCGAAGTTCCCGATCATCATCGGCTGGGCCGGCATGCGGGGCGTGGTGACCCTCGCCGCCGCGCTGGCCCTGCCGCTGACCCTGGCCGGCGACGAGCCGTACCCCAGGGCCCTGTTCATCTGGCTGGCCTTCGCCGTGATCGTTTTCACCCTGGTCGGCCAGGGCGCCACCCTGCCGCTGGTCGCCCGCCGCTTGAAGCTGCCGCAGGACGACCCGGTGCAGGACGCGCTCTCCGCAGCCGGAGTGCAGCAGCAGGCCAGCAAGGCCGCCCAGGACCGCCTCGACGAGATGGCCGACAGCGCACCGGATGCGGTGGTGGACCGGCTGCGTCGAGCGGTGGAGGACCGCACCAACATGGCGTGGGAACGCCTCGGCGGCGACGAGCGGGAGACCCCGTCGCAGGCGTACGGTCGGCTGCGACAGGAGATGATCGACGCCGAGCGGGATGTGTTCCGGGCTGCCCGGGACTCCGGTCGGATTCCGGAGGAGGTCCTGGTGCGTGCCTATCGTGACCTGGACCTGGAAGAGTCGTTGCTGCGAGAGGTTGAGAAGTGAGCTGTCAGCACCTGACCGAGGCCGGTGCCGCCGAGCCACGCACCCCCGACGAGTGCGCGGACTGCGTCGCCGACGGCGACACCTACTGGGTGCACCTGCGCACCTGCCTGAGCTGCGGGCAGGTCGGCTGCTGTGACTCGTCGCCGAACCAGCACGCCAGCAAGCACTTCGCGTCCACCGGCCACCCGGTGATCCGCTCGGCCCAGCCGGGCGAAGCCTGGCGCTGGTGCTTCGTCGACGAGGAGATCGGCTGACCGTCAGCCCGGGTGCGGTGACCGGTCGGCGCGGTCGGCCAGGGCGCGTCGGGTGAGCGGTGGCACGGCGAGGCCGGTGAGCGCGAGCAACCCCGCCAGCGCCAGCCAGCCGACTGGGCCGCCGTCGATGATCAACCAGGTCAGCAGGGCCGGGCCCGCCGCGCGGACCAGCCCCGCGAGCAGTCCGTCGACCCCCTGGTAGGCGCCGAGGGCGTCCGGTGCGGCGAGGTCGTAGGCCAGCGTCGCCCCGGCCCCGGCGTGCCACAGGTCGCCCAGGGTGTAGATCACCGTCGCGCCCAGCAGCAGGCCGACCGCCACAGTGGTGGGCACGATGGCGCTCGCGGCCCAGAGCAGCATCCCGGCCGCGAGCACCAATCCCGCCCGGCGCATCGTCGTCGCCGCCGGCACCGCGTGCCGGGCGCTCCCGCTGAGCCGTACGGCGAGCAGCACGGTGAGCAGTGTGTTGACCAGTAGGAGGGCGGAGACCGTCACCAGAGGCGCATCGGTGTGCGCCACCACCCACAGCGGCAGCACCAGCGTCAACGCCACGTGGTGTACGGAGAGCACCGCCGAGGCCCCGGCGACCGCGAGGAACGGCCCGTCGCGCAGCGCCCGGCCGGCTCTCCGACGCACGGGTCGCCGGGCCGGCGGGTACGCCGGGAGTCGCATGATCAGCGCCGCCGAAACCAGATAGGTGGCGACGTTGCCGAGCACCAGCAGTCGGTACGCCCACCCGGTATCCACCACCAGCGCGAACGCGGCCAGCCCCGCACCGAGCGCCACGCCCAGGTTGGCCACCGCGCGTAGGGTGGCAAAGGCGTGCACCCGGCCCTGCGGGCCGCCCACCGCGGCGACCAGCGCGGCGCGGACGGCGAGGTTGCCGGAGATCAGCAGAGCGTCCAGTGTGGCCACCACCAGAAAGACCGGGAAAGAGTCGACCAGCAAGTACGCGGCGGCGACGGCGGCCTGCGCTAGTTGCAGGACGGCGCGGAGGCTCCGGGGGTCACGCTGGTCGGCGAGCCCGCCGAGCGGCACGCTGGCAGTGAGCCCGACCAGGCCGGCGAGAGTGAGCCCGACCCCCACCTCCGTCGGGGTCAGCCCCACGGCGCGGGTGAGGAAGAGCGCCGCACCCGTTACCCACAGCCCCGTGCCAATCGTGTTGGCGAGGGTGGCCAGCGACAGGATGCGTAGCCGACCGGGCGGCGGCAGCGGCGACAGCGACCGCCAGCGGTCGCGGACCTCCGCCGTGGTGCCCATTCGCCGACCTTAGAGCCGCCGCCTGCTCATCGATGCCCCGCGTAGTGCGGTGCCCGTCACATTCCGTGCCGCCCTAGCCACGGCGGCCCGTCACCTCCTGATCGGCAGGACACACGGTCTTGGGGAGGTCACGTTCGTCGGTGGTACTGGTTGCGGCGGGGGAGCTGTTCGGGGTCTAGCCATGCCGGCGGAATGAACTCGGGGCGACCGTCGCCGCCGAGCCGGACGGTCCACTCACCACGGTGGACGTGTCGGTGATGGTGGCCGCAGAGCAACACGGCGTTGGTCAGGCTGGTGCTGCCGCCGTCGGCCCAGTGGTGGATGTGGTGGGCGTCGCACCAGCGGGGCGGGCGGTCGCAGCCCGGGAAGGCGCAGCCGCGGTCGCGCAGGACCAGAGCGCGTCGCAGGGGACCGGTGATGAGCCGGCGTTGCCTGCCCACGTCGAGCGTCTGGCCGCTGCCGCCAAGGACGGCGGGCAGGATCGCGGCGTCGCAGGCGAGGCGGCGGACCGTCTCCGGGGTGAGGTGCAGGCCGGTGTCGAGAGTGCCGGCGCCGAGCCGCCGGGCCAACGTCTCGAAGCTGGTGGTGACGACGACCTGCGCGGGTTCGCCGCCGTGCTCGGGCAGGTCACCGGTGCGCAGGGCAAGCCGGCAGAGGTCGGCGAACGCGTCGTGCCGGCGTTGCCCGGGAGAACGCGGATCGTCTGGGCCGGACGGTGCGGTCAGCGGGTCGATCGCGGCGCGCAGCAGACCGGCCGCCTCGCCGTCGAGGATGCCGGACAGTCGCAGTCGGCCGTCCCGCAGCTCGGACAGCGTCACATGGCGGTCTCGGCAGGTTCGGCGGGCTTCGGCCTCCATCGCCGCCTTGGCGGCGGCATCGGCGACCTCGGGGGCGACGTGGTCGAGGATCCGGGTGCCCAGCTTGCGCAGCAGGGTCGGCTCGAACTGCCCGGCCACTCGACCAGGACGCCCACCGCTTTCTCGGCCGCCTCGGCGCCGGCGGCCGTGTGCACTGTGCTGATCGTCTCGGCGATGACCCGGACCTGCTCCACGTCGACCGCTCCGCCGGCCAGCGCGTCCCGCACACCGGCCGGGGCGGCATCGAGCGTCGCGGCCAGCTCGACCAGACGGCGGGCGGCACCAACCCCGAGGCGCAGCCGGTCCCGTAGCCACACGGCCGTCGAGGACGCGCCCTGCGCGGTCGCGATGCCTCGACCGTCCAGCTCCCGCACAAGGGCAAGCTTGACCATGGCCAGGCGTTGTTCGAGCCGGTGCGCGGCGTCGAGTGCCGCGACGAGGTCCTGCTCCGGAAGAGCCCACGCCGACGCGTCAACGCAGCCGGCGACTGCCGCCTCCGCCTGCGCCAACGCCTCCAACATGGACCGACAATAGAACAGGTGTACGACACTTTTCCGGCCCGCGGTGGGCGAGGTTTGGCGGCTCCGGGCGACGACGATGAGCGGCGAGGGTGGGCGATGACGGTGGGCGGCTCGCCCGGGGGCGACAGCTGATCTTCGGAGGCGCCGACGTGCCGGGCTCAGCGGTTGATGCCGTCCACAAGACGTTCGGTGGCGAGGCAGGAGACGAGGCAGCGTTCCTTCGCGTCACCGCGCAGCCGGGCGGTCCAGTCGGTGAGGCCGCCGTCGCCGATCTCCAGGCCGCCGCCCAGGAGGGTGATCCTCAGGGCGCAGCCCGTGTAGTAGCCACGACCGCGGGACCTCTCCGGCTCGTCCACGAGTGGCACCGCGCCTCCATCGAGTGCCGGACGGACGGTGTCGGCCAGCCGCTCCCGGACGACCCGATCGTCGAAGGTCGTGACGTGCAACTGAGCCGCGGCGGTAGGCGCCAGCTCGGCGAGGACGGTCCGCCAGTAGGTGAGGTGCCGGACCAGCAGCCGGGCCTGCGTGCCGCCCGAGCCGGTGTCCCGGGCGCTGGACACCAGGGCGAAGAGCCGAAAGTGCGCCGACGCGTCGCCGCCGAAGTCCTGCGCCCGCAGCACCCGATGGGCGGCGGCCAGGTGTACCTCGCCCTGTCGGCGGCGACGCAAGGCCGCCTCGACGGCGAGGGCGTTTGTGGGGTCGCTCAGCACCTCGCTGGCGCGCGCCGTGGTGACGATCCTGTTCTGGCTGACCGGTGCGACCGCCGAGCAGGTGCCGAGCGGTACGACCGGCGACAGCTCCACTCCGGCGACGTCGGCGGGCAGCAGTTGCCACATCCGGGCCTCCACCCGTGCCAGCACGCGCGGATCGGTACCGGCCGGGCGGACGAAGCGGTCCTCGCGCCAGCGGCGTACCACCTCGGACGGGCGGATGGTCGCCGCCCGGTCGTGGGCCACGCTCAACAGCAGACTGCGCAGGTCCGCGCCGGACAGCCCGGCAAGCGCGGTCCGCGTCCCCGTCGGCATCGCCGCCCACACCCGACGTTCCGCGCCAGCCAGTTCGCCGCCATCCATGGCATCACCATGGCTCACCCGGAGCGTCGATTCCACCGAGTTTGGTAGCGAGCGGTGAATCGTCTACGGCATCAGCTCGAAAGCACCATCAGGAGACGGCCCGCCGGCCCGCCGTATCGGTCATCCGCTGTCGTCCGGCGGCAACTCGGGGCCGCCCAATCGGGATGATCGCCATCTATGATCCACCGACATCGCGACGGTGACGGGGGATGCGACGTGATTGAGGCGATCTTCTTCGATGTTGGTGGGACGATTCTCGACGAGTCTCACGAGTTCGCCGCCTGGGCCGACTGGCTCGGCGTGCCGCGGCACACGTTCTCGGCGGTCTTCGGCGCGGTGATCGCCCGGGGTCTGGACTATCAGGAGACGTTCCGGGTCTTCCGGCCCGATTTTGATCTCACGGCCGAGCTGGAACGTCGGGCGGCTGCCGGCCAGCCGGAGTCGTTCGCCGAGGAGGATCTCTACCCGGACGCGCGGGGATGCCTGGAGTCCCTGAAGGACCAGGGCCTGTTCGTGGGCCTGGCCGGCAACCAGCCGGCTCATGCGGAGGCGACCCTGCGCGCACTCGACCTCCCCGTGGACGTCATCGGCACGTCGCACGGTTGGGGCGTCGCGAAGCCGGCGCCGGCGTTCTTCGAGCGGGTCGTCGACGCGGGCGGTGGTGTCGCGTCGTCGATCCTGTACGTCGGCGACCGGCCCGACAACGACGTACGCCCAGCCCTGGAGGCCGGCATGAAGACGTGCCTGATCCGGCGTGGTCCGTGGGGGCACATCCTCGACCCCTCGACCGTGGCCGAGCGGTGCCTGTTCCGGATCGACTCGCTGGACGAACTCCCCGGCCTGGTCGCGAAACACAACGCGGCCGGTGGTTGACCCACCGGCCGCGCGATCGTGCGGTCCTGGTGGCCGCCTTCCCCGGGCGGCCACCAGGACCAGGCTCAGCTCAGCGAGCAGGCCGCTCCGTTGACGGTGACCAGGCCGGGGCTCGGGTTGGCGCCCCCGCCTGTCGTCGCGTTGAAGCCGAACGTCACAGTGCCGCCAGGTGCGATCTTGGCGTTGTACGACTCGTTGCGGGCGGTCACCGTCGCGCCCGACTGGGCGACCTTCGCCAGCCACGCCTCGCGTACCCGCTGGTCACCGGTGAACGCGAAGCGCACGCTCCAGCCGTTGACGGTCGCGGTACCCGTGTTCTGGATGGTCAGCTGCCCGGTGAACCCGGTGCCGCCCTGCCAGGCGCCGTAGTTGGTGTAGCGCGCCGTGCAGGTGGTGGCCGGCACCGCCCCGGCGTCACCCTGGTCGGCCAGGAACGACGAGATCCAGGCCAGCGCCGAGTTCCAGTTGATCGCCACCTCGTTTGTCGAGTACGAGTTGATGTCGTCGATGTAGCAGAACATCGGCTCGCAACCGGCGAGCAGTTGCGCCACGAACGGGTCCTGGAGGGCCGCGTTCGGGCCACCGGCGAGGGAGCCGGCGGGCGGTCGGGGCAGGTTCGGGTCGAGCTGGTGGCCGAAGATCCGGCTGTGCTGGTTCTGCGCTGCGTGCTCTCCCCACCCGGTGACGTAGGAGATGTTCAGGGCGTTGCGGCCGAGGATGTAGTCCATGGCCTGTACGGCGCCGTCGCGGTAGGCCGGGTTGCGGGTCAGGTCGAAGGCGGTGGCCAGCACCACGGCGTTGTTGATGACGTTGCTGTTGCCGCCCCAGAAGTAGCTGTTGGCGTCGCCGGGCATCGGCAGCCCGTACGCCTGCTGGCGCAGCTCGGCGAGGTACGTGTCGGCGGCGGCGGTGACCGAGGAGCGGACCCGGGCCAGATCGGCGGCGGGCAGCCCGTTCGGCACGGTGGCCAGGTCGAGGCGGCCCAGCGCGGCGACGCTCTGCCAGCCGAAGCCCCGTGCGTCGAACACGTTTCCGGTGTGGTGACTCGAGGCGGTCAGGTCGGCCAGGTAGTTCTGCGCCCCGGTGGTCAGGTACAGCTCGGACGCCGCCCAGTAGAACTCGTCGGTGACGTTGCTGTCGTCGTACGCGCCGCCGCCGGTGCCGTCGGTCGGGCTGGCGTACAGCACCGGGTGGGTCTTGGCCGCGGCGTAGGCCGTCTTCGCGGCAGTGCCGCAACGGGTCGCGAACGCCGCGTCGTAGGGGGCGAAGAGCCGGGCGCACTGGGCGGCGGTGGCGGCGAGGTTGAGGGTGGCCGCGGTCGACGGCGGGTGCAGCTCGCGCGGCTGCGGGTCGTCCTGCGGAGCGAGGGGCAGACCGGTCCAGTTCTGGTCGTGGATCTTGTGGTGGACCATGCCGGCGAGCGGCTTGCCGGCGGGCACCTGCATGCGCAGCAGGAACTCCAGCTCCCAGCGGGCCTCGTCGAGGATGTCCGGCACCCCGTTGTCGCGCTCGGGCACCCGCAGCGTGCCGTCGGCGAGTTCCGCGCCGCCGTTGGCGGTGGCCGCCGTCCTGGTCCGCTCGAAGGTGTTCAACAGCTGGTAGGTGGCGATTCCGCCGTTGACCACGTACTTGCCGTGGTCGCCGGCGTCGTACCAGCCGCCGCGCACGTCGAGGGAGTAGTCGCAGACACCCGGCTGGCAGGGCACGTTGGTGTCGCCCTTGTTGGGTGCGACGCCGAGGTGGCCGGCGGGTCGGGCGTACTCGTCGCCGATCAGGTCACCGTCGATGGCGATGCCGCTGCGCTGGGCGTAGAAGAACTGCAACGAGTCGGAGCGCAGTTGGTCGTAGATGGCGCCGGAGATGTCGAACGGGTGGCTGGTCTCGCCGTCCACTGTGAGCGTGAGCCCGGCGCCGGGGGTGCGGTAGCCGGAGAAGTCGACAGTCTGCACGTTCTGCCCGGAGGCGGCGTCGACGCCGCGAGCGGTGGTGGTGCCACTGGCCACGACGGCGCCGGCGGCGCTGCGCAGCTGCCAGGGCAGCGGTGCGGTGGCCTCGGTGACGACTGTGGCGTTCTTCGGGCCGCCGGGAAGGTAGCCGACCTGGTTGACGCGCACCCGTGGCCCGGTGTCCGGCTCGTACGGCTCGGGTGGCTCGCCGCCGCGCAGCGAGACGTCGTCCAGGCAGATGGTCTGCGCCTGGGCCGAACCGCCGACCTGGAAGATCAGCTGGGCGTTGGGGTTGTCGTCCGGCACGGTGAAGGTCTGCTCGACCCGCTGGAGGGTGCCGGTCGCGGTGGCGTCCACGGCCGCGTACGTGGTGTACGGGGCGCTGCCGAGCTGCAAGACGGCCTTGACCGCGGCGCCGGGGGTGGCGGAGACCGCGAAGCCGAGGGTGTATTCGGCGCCGGCGATCAGCGGCACGCCGTCCTGGCCGATGCCGGCGTCCCACGGGTTGGCCAGCCCGCCTGCGACTGTGGTGCAGAGCTGGCCGTCGGTGACCGCCAGCGCGCCGGTGCCGAAGGAGAACCAGGGGCTCACCCCGGCGCTGAAGTCGCCGTTGTCGATCTGCTCGGGGGCGTCCGGTGGTGGGTCGGCGTAGGCCGCGCCGGCGCCCGCGCCGGTGAGGGCCAGAGTGGTCGCCGCAGCCAACAGGAGGCGGCGTCGGGATGACGTCACGGGGAGTCCTTCCGGGACGGGAGGTGGGACGGTGGTGGCGGGGAGATCCTGGGAGCGCTCCCAGGTATCGGCTCGATGTTTCCAGTGCCGGTGCGTCATGTCAATTGATCTGGTTGGATGGGTTCTGGCGTCCGACGAGGGCGGTCAGCGCCGCGGGCGCCCCGGGACGCGCCGCCACCCGAACGTGAGATTGGCCGCGCCACGCGCCGTCGTCCTGATCTCCTAGAGACAACTGCGCCCTTCGCCTGGCAGGCTGCCTCCCATGACCCTGAAGCTGCGTTCCGTGGGAACGAGCGACCGTGGGCTGATCCGCAGCGGAAACCAGGACGCCCTGCACGCCGGCACCTGGCTCGTCGCCGTCGCCGACGGCATGGGCGGGATGGCCGCCGGCGACCTGGCCAGCGCCCTCACCATCGACGCGGTCGCCCCGCTGGACGTGGAGACACCCGAGGACGCCCTGGTGGCCGCGCTCGAGGGTGGCATCGCGTTGGCCACCTCCCGGATCCGCCAGGCGGTCGCCGAGGATCCCGAGCGCCAGGGCATGGGCACCACGCTGACCGCCCTGCTCTTCGCCCGTACCGGCAGCTGCCTGGCCCTCGCGCACGTCGGCGACTCCCGGGCCTACCTGTTCCGCGAGGGCGTGCTCAAGCAGATCACCCGGGACGACACGTTCGTCCAGATGCTTGTGGACCAGGGCGTGATCACTGCGGACCAGGCCAGCAGCCACCCGCGCCGCGCCGTGGTCACCCAGGCGCTGCAGGGCGACGAGGTCTCCCCGTCGTACGCGACGATGGTGCCCCGGGCCGGCGACCGGTGGCTGCTGTGCAGCGACGGCCTCTCCAACGTGGTCCGCCCGGACACCCTCACCGAGGTGCTCAGCGGCCATCCGGACCGGGGCGCCTGCGCCGGCAAGCTGATCGACCTGGCCCTGCGCGCCGGCGCGCCGGACAACGTCACAGTCGTGGTGGCCGACGTCGTCGAGGAGTAGGCCGGCGCTCAGCGCCGACGTGGCGTGGCGTGCCGGGTAGGTGTCGCCGTTCCCGGATCCTCCGGCCACGGGTGCCGGGGATAGCGCCCGCGCAGCTCGGAGCGGACCTGCGGATAGCCGGTACGCCAGAACGACGCCAGATCCGCGGTGACCGCCACCGGCCGGCCGGCGGGGGAGAGCAGGTGCAGCAGCACCGGCACCCGACCGTCGGCGATGCGGGGGGCCGCCGGCCAGCCGAACGTCTCCTGGAGCTTCACGGCGAGCACCGGCGCGGCCGGGTCGCTGTAGTCCAACCGGATCCGAGAACCACTCGGCACCTCGATCCGCTCCGGGGCCAGCTCGTCGAGGCGGGCGGCCTGCGCCCAGGGCAGCAGCCGACGCAGCGCCGACGAGACGTCCACTCGCGCCAGGTCGGCCCGGCGTCGCGCGGCGGCCAGCTCCGGGCCCAACCAACTCGGCGCGGCGTCGAGCAACGAGTCGTCGTCGACCTCCGGCCACGGATCACCCAGGTGGTGCCGGAGGAACGCGAGCCGCTCGCGCAGCGCCCGCGCCGCCGGCGTCCAGGGCAGCAGCCCCAGCCCGTCCTGACGCAGGCCGGTCAGCAACGCGGCGGCCACCTCCGCCCGGTCCGGCCGGTCCAGCCGCCGTTGGACCAACTCGATCGCGCCGAGCCGGGTCACCTCCCGGGCCACCACGTCCCCATCGGACCAGCCGACCTCGCGGGCCGTGCGCAGCAACGGACCGGCCGCCTCCCGGGCCGTCGCCTCGTCCACCGGGGAGGCGCGGCGGACGCGGGCCGACGGCGCGCCGGGGGTGCGGTCCGCGACAGCCACCGCCAGCCAGTCGGACCCGACCAGCCCCGAGCCGGCCGCCAGCTCCGCGGCGGTCCCGCCGGTCATCAGGTACGCCGAACCGCCCGGCCGCCGCACCCGGGCCAACCGCTCCGGGTACGCCAGACCGACGAGCAGCCCGGCGGCGAGATCGTCGCTCAGCCCGCCCGAGCCGGCGCGGCCGGTGGCATCGGAGCGGCCCTTCGACGGTGGGCCGGTCGGCAGCGCGGCGCGCAGCCGGCGTACCTCGGTGCGCCAGCGGGCTGTCGCGCCCGCGTCGACGCCGGTGCGCAGCCGACGCCAACCGGCGACCAGATCGTCACCGGGGCCGGCAGCGCTCTCCTCGGCGAGCAGGGCGACCACCTCGGCGGCGCGGTCGGCGCCGACCCGACCGGCACCGTCGAGTAGCGCCCGGGCCAGCCGTGGGTGCGCCCCGGCGGCGGCGATCGAACGCCCCCGCGCCGTGATCCGACCGTCGGCGTCGACCGCGCCCAGGGTCTCCAGGGTGTCCCGGGCCACGGTCATCGCGGCGGCCGGCGGCGCGTCGGGCAACGCGAGCCCGACGCCGTCCGGTCGGCCCCAGGCGGCAAGCTCCAGCGCGAAACCGGTCAGGTCGGCGGTGGCGATCTCCGGCTCGGCGCGGGCGGGCAGCCGCTCATGGGTCGCCGCCGACCAGCAGCGGTAGACGTACCCGGGGGCCTCCCGGCCGGCCCGGCCGGCCCGCTGGGTGGCGGCGGCGCGGGAGACCGGCACGGTGACCAGCGCGCCCAGCCCACGGGCCAGGTCGATCCGGGGCACCCGGGAGAGCCCGGCGTCCACCACGATCCGCACGCCCGGGACGGTCAGACTGGTCTCGGCCAACGCGGTGGCCAGCACGACCCGCCGCCGGTCCGCGCGCCGCAGGGCGGCGTCCTGCTCGGCGCCGCGTTGACGGCCGTGCAGCGGCAGCAGCGCGACCGCGTCCCGCAGGTCGCTCAGGCGGCCGCTGACCCCCGCGATCTCGCCGGCCCCGGGCAGGAAGACGAGCACGTCGCCGTCGTGCTCGCGCAGCGCCCGCCGGACGGTGGCGGCCACGTGGTCGAGCAGGGCCCGGTCCACCGGCCCGGCCCCGGGCGGAGCGATGGGGCGTGCCGGGGGCACCCAGATCCGCTGCACCGGATGCAACGCCGAGTCGGCCCGTACCACCGGGGCCGGGGCGGACCCGCCCAGCAGCGCGGCGAACCGGTCGGTGTCCGGGGTCGCCGACATCGCCAGCAACCACAGGTCCGGCCGGAGGGTGGCGCGCGCCTCCACGGTGAAGGCCAGCGCGAGGTCGGCGTCGAGTTGACGTTCGTGGCACTCGTCGAGCAGCACGGCGCCCGTGCCGGGCAGCTCCGGGTCGTGGTGCAGCCGTCGGACCAGCAGGCCGGTGGTGACCACCTCGATCCGGGTGGCCGGGCCCACCTTGCGCTCGCCGCGCACCGCGTAGCCGACCCGCTCGCCGACCCGCTCGCCGAGCAGCTCGGCCATTCGCCGGGCGGCGGCACGAGCCGCCACCCGGCGGGGTTGGGCGATCACCACCCGACCGGTCACCCGGTCGGCCACGGCCAGCGGCGCGAGGGTGGTCTTGCCGGTGCCCGGCGGGGCCACCAGCACACCGGCGCCGGCCGCGTCGAGTGCTGCGACCAGCGCCGGCAGCACCGGACGGACCGGCAGGTCAAGTGTTACGTCGGAGAGCACGGCCCAGTCTCGCACCGGCGCGGGCGAGTCAGGAGCGACGGACCTCGCCGACGCCGAGCAGGAAGGCCCGCCAGGTCGCCGCGCCGAAGGCGAGCACCGGGCCGGAGCGGTCCTTGCTGTCCCGGACGGCGACCTGACCGTCGACTGTCGCGACCTCCACGCAGTTGCCGTTGCCGCTGCTGCGCGTGCTGGTGCGCCAGTCCGCTCGGGTCAGGTCGTACGCCGTCATCCGCGGTGCCTCTCGTCTGCGTCGGCGTGCCGCAGACGCGGTCACGCAAAGTTACGAGAAGCCTGCTCAAGACGGGTCATCGACGCCGTCGGATCGAGCGCCATCCGGCACAGCTCCTCGTGCAGAAGGCTATACCCGAGCACATGATCGGCATCCTCCAGAGCCAGTCCCATCGTGAGGTTATCCAGGTAAACCACTGACGCGTCGGCGGCGTCGGCGAAGTGGAGGATCACGTACGGGGTGCTCATGGCCGGATGCCCGCCGGCCGCGAAAGGAAGTACCTGAATTGTCACGTTGGGTAGTTGCGCGATTCGGCTCATGTGGACCAACTGTTCGGCCATCACCGCGGGGCCGCCGACCGGGCGCAGGAGCACCGCCTCGTTGATGATCACCGACAGGTCGACCGGGTCCTCGCGGCGCAGCACCTCCTGCCGGTGCAGTCGGGCGGCGATCTTGCGCTCCAGGCCGTCCTCGCCGGCGGTGCGCCGGAAGATCTCCCGCGCGTACGCCTCGGTCTGCAACAGCCCGGGCACCGACTCGGCCTCGTAGGTGCGCAGCGTCGCCGCCTCGGCCTCCAGCCCGACGTAGAACTCGAACCACTCGGGGAGCACGTCGCTGTAGTTCTGCCACCAGCCGCGCTGCTGTGCCCCCCGGGCGATCTCGATCAGCGCTTCGGCATCCGAACCGGTCACCTCGTAGAGCGCGAGGGCGGCCCGGACATCGCGCGGTTTGATGCCGATCTGCGCGGTCTCGATCCGGGAGAGATTGCTCTTCGACATGTCGAGCTGACGGGCGGCCACATCGAGGGTCATGCCCGCGCGTTCCCGGAGTTGGCGGAGTTCCCGCGCGATGCGGCGCCGCCGCACGGTCGGGCTGGCGGCGGGTCGGATGGTGGGAATGGCGGTCACCGTCCGAGTCTGCCACGACAAGATCCGCAGGTCGCGCCTGCACGGAGTGCAACTTTCAAATCTGGGAGTTGCGTTGCAGTAGCTGTCGGTGCATCCTTTCCCGGTCGCGATCACTGTGGACACACCTGTGCGGGAGGACCGTTGCTCATCGCCGACGAGTTCTTCCTGATCGCACACAACGACAGTCGTGGCAAGGCCAAGCTGCACCCGGCGGCGACCGGGCTCGGGCTGGCCGGAGGGCTGCTCGGCGAGCTGATCCTTTATGGACACATCACCGTGACGGCCGGGCAGGTCACCGTCATCGACCGGCGCCCGCCAGCGGACGCGCTGGCACACACCGTGCTGGACCAGTTGATCGGCGAGTCCCAACACCGGGAGTTGCGCACCTGGCTGAGCTTCCTGTCGCAGAGCGCGACGGCCTCGGTGGGGGAGCGGCTGGCCCGCGCCGGCGTGCTGCGCCGCCAGGAGAGTCGCCGGCTGCTGCGTACCACTGTCAGCTACCTGCCGATCGACCTCAACGCGGTGGCCTGGCCGGCTACCCGGCTGCGGGCCCTGCTGGACCGTCCGGACCCGCCGGGCGTGCCGGACGCCCTGCTGCTCGGCCTGGTCGTAGCCGCCGGGCTGACCCGAGAGGTGCTGTGGAGCGCCGGCCCTCGCGCGCACCACCGGCTGAACGTCCTCATCCCCGCGCTGCCGGCACCCCTCAAGGAACTCGTCGGGCACACCGAGGCCGCCGTCGGGGCCGCCGTGCTGCGCGGCATTCCCTGATCCCGCCGGTTACCCAACCCTCCCCTCGACCAATCGGAGTAGTCGTATGCCCCCGACATCGACAGTCGACCGACCGAGCAACGTCTCCGAAGCCCTGGCCCGAGGCCGCCTCGGCATCCCCTCGGTGATCTTCTTCGTCCTCTCCGCCGCCGCGCCGCTGACAGTGGTGGCCGGCGTCGTGACCACCGGCTACGGCGTCATCGGGGTGACCGGAATCCCGCTGGCCTTCCTGCTGATCGCCGCGGTGCTCGCCCTGTTCTCGGTGGGCTACGTGGCGATGTCCCGCCGGGTGGAGAACGCCGGCGCCTTCTACGCCTACATCTCCCGCGGCCTCGGCCGGCCGGCCGGCGTGGGCGCGGCCTGGGTCGCGCTGATCGCCTACAACGCGCTGCAGGTCGGGCTCTACGGCACGATCGGTGTGGCGGCCGAGCCGGTGCTCGACCGGCTCTTCGGCGGGCACCCGCACTGGGCCGTCGTGGCCCTGGTGGCATGGGCGTTGGTCGGCATACTCGGCCTGCTCCGGGTCGACCTCAACGGCATGGTCCTGGCCGCGCTGCTGGTCGCCGAGATCGTGGTGGTCCTCGTCTTCGACCTGGGGCAGATCGGCAACCCGGCCGACGGTGAGGTCAGCTTCGCCTCGTTCTCACCGGACAACCTCTTCGTGCCGGGCGTCGGCGCGGTGCTGGTGCTGGCCGTCCTCGGCTTCGTCGGCTTCGAGTCGGCGGTGGTCTTCAGCGAGGAGAGCAAGGACCCGAAGCGCACGGTGCCGCTGGCCACCTACCTCTCGGTGGCGATCATCGCCGGGCTGTACGCGCTGTCGTCCTGGACCATGACGGTCGCCGTGGGGCAGGACCGGATCGTCGCCGAGGCCGGCGAGCAGAGCGTCGGGCTGATCTTCAACCTGGCCGCCGCACAGCTCGGCGACACCGCGGTCACCATCGGGCAGGTGCTCTTCCTGACCTCGGTGCTCGCCGCGATGATCTCGTTCCACAACACCACGGCCCGCTACACGTTCGCGCTCGGTCGGGAGCGGGTGCTGCCGGCGGTGTTCGGGAAGACCTCGGCCCGTACCGGGGCGCCGCGGGCCGCCTCGGTGGCGCAGAGCGTCCTCGGACTGCTGGTCATCCTGCTGTACGCGGTCAACGGCTGGGACCCGGTGGTCCAACTGTTCTTCTGGGTCGGCACCACCGGCGGTTTCGGCGTCCTGCTGCTGATCGCCACCACCTCGGTGGCGGTGATCGCCTACTTCGCCCGCTCCGGCGGCGGCGAGAACCTCTGGCGGCGGGCCATCGCACCCGGCCTGGCCACCATCGCGCTCTTCGTGATCATCTGGTTGGCCGTGTCGAACTTCGCCAACCTGCTCGGCGTCGCGCCGGACTCCACGCTGCGGTGGGCGCTGCCCGCCGCGTACCCGGTGGCTGCCCTGCTGGGCATCGGCTGGGCCCTGCTGCTGCGCAGCAACCGCCCGGACACGTACGCCCGGATCGGCCTGGGCGCGGCGAGCGCCGCAGCCGCCGTCAAGCCGGAGGCGCCGGTCGCCGTGGAGGTGACCCGATGAGCGTGGTCATCGAACGGCTCGGACCGGAGGAGACCACCCTCGTGGCGGGTCGGATCGCCGAGGCGTTCACCGTCCTGAAGGTGACGTACTGGCTCGTCCCGGACGCGAGCAAGCGGGAGGCCGTGCTGGCCGGAGACTTCGAGATCCTGGTCGAGCACGCGATGCGGCACGGCATGGTCCACGCCACGGCGGACCGGGCCTCGGTCGCGGTCTGGCTTCCGTCGGTTGGCGAACCGGCGCCGCCGCCGGCGGACTACGACGCCCGACTGGCCGCCGCCTGCGGCGAGTGGACCGACCGGTTCCAGCACCTGGACGAGCTGTTCGCGGCGAACCACCCGCATCCGGATCACCACCACCTCGCGTTCCTGGCCACCCAGCCCGACCGGCAGGGGCAGGGGTTGGGGAGCGCGCTGATGCGGCACCACCACGCCTGGCTGGACGCCAACGGGATGCCGGCGTACCTGGAGGCGAGCAGTCCGCGCAGCCGGGACCTGTACGCGAAGCACGGTTACCTGGCCGGCGAGCCGTTCCGGGTGCCCGACGGCACGCCGTTCTGGCCGATGTGGCGGGAGCCGGTCGGCCGCTGACGCGACAGCACCGGTACGCGCAGCGGTCGCGCTGTCACACTGTCACGCTCACGTGACAACACGGACAGAGGGAAGGGCCGGGTCCACGGACCCGGCCCTTCCGTCGTGAACTGGTCAGTACGTGCCGTCGAGCTGGCCGCGCAGCTTGGTCAGCGCCCGGGTCAGCAGCCGCGAGACGTGCATCTGCGAGACGCCGATCTGGTCGGCGATCTGCGACTGGGTCAGGTTGCCGTAGAAGCGCAGCGTGAGGATCTTCTGCTCGCGCTCGTCGAGGGTGGCCAGTGCCGGGCCGAGCGCGACCCGCAGCTCAGCCAGCTCGAACTCGCTGTCCTCGCCGCCGAGCATGTCGCCCAGCTCGGTGGCGCGCTCGCCGTCGCCGGTCGGGGTGGAGAGCGACACCGCGTTGTACGCGCGGGCGCCTTCCAGGCCCTCCAGCACCTCTTCCTCGGTGAGCTTGAGGTGCGCGGCGATGTCGGCGACCGTCGGCGAGCGGCCGAGGGTCTGCAGGAGCGAGCTGTTGGCGTCGGAGATGGCCAGCCGCAGCTCCTGGAGCCGGCGGGGCACCCGGATGTCCCAGGTGCGGTCCCGGAAGTGGCGCTTGAGCTCGCCGATGATGGTGGGGATCGCGTAACCGGCGAAGTCGACACCGCGGGAGGGGTCGAACTTGTCGATGGCCTTGATCAGGCCGATCGCGGCGGTCTGCGCCAGGTCGTCGTTCGGCTCGCCGCGCCCGCTGTAGCGGTGGGCCAGGTGGTTGGCGAGCGGCAGCCAGGCCTCGATCGCCCGGTCCCGCAGCGCGGCGCGCGACGGGTGGTTGGCGGGCAGCGCCGCCATGGCGTTGAGCAGGTCGGCGGCGCTGTCGGTGAGAGCGCGCGGGTCGAGCTTGGTGGTGGCCTTGACGGCGGCGCTCGGCTGCTCGGTGATCGTTGGCGCGGTCATGGGTGGTCCTCCCTGCACCTCGTCCGCTGACAAAAAAGACGTGACGCTTTGGTTTAGCTTCCATTGGGCCGTTCGGGAGTCACCTTAACCTGATCGTCTCCCCGAAATCTAGCCGAAAGGTTGATGTACTTAAGGCGTGTCACACCACAAAGCAGGCAAATCAGCCAGAATTTGAGGTGGCTGTGAGGACCCTTACCCGGTTTCCCGCTGTGAGTCGCTGCCCGGTCGGCCGATCGGTCCGACCGATCGGGTCCCCCAGCTGCGTCGACTGGTCAACATGAAATCCGACAAGTCGGCAGGAGTGTCGACTATCCGTCCTTGTCCCGCTGGCGGGACCGGCCGTAGCGTCGCGTGTACGACACCCGGTTCGGAGGCACCGTGCTCGATCCAGCCGCTCCCCAGCTCGTTGTGAACAGTCGCACCCTCTACTTCAGCTGGCTGCCGGCGGATCCCGACGCGGTCGCCGCGCTGGTCCCCCCGGGGCTCTGCCCCCGCCCCGACCGGCAGGTCTTCCTCAACCAGTACGTCGTCGACGACGAGACGCAGACCTCCGGCTTCGGCGCGTACTCGCTGACCTACCTCGGCGTCTCGCTCCTGGGCGTCGACGCGCCCGGCGGCCTCAACCCGGGTGGCTGGTGGACCCACTACGTGGCCTCCAGCCGGCGGGTCCGTGAGTACGCGGTCGCCCGCGGCGCCCCGGTGCTCGCCGGGCGCACCCGGATCGACGTGAAGGGCGAGGACCTGCTCTCCGAGACGGAGATCGACGGCACGACGTTGCTCCGGGCACGGTGTCGCGTGGGGGAGACCGGGCACGTGATCAGCAGCGGGCACCACCGCTACTTCACCCGGCGCGACGGCCAACTGATCAGCTCGGTCTACCCGTTCGTCGCCGAGCCGGTCGCCCCGTTCGAGATCGAGTCGGTGGAGTTCCTCCAGCCCGGCCACCCGATCTACGCGCTGCGCCCGGCCAACCCGCTGACCATCGGTTTCGGCTACTACTCACCGCGCTCGTCGTTCGCCTACCCCGGCGGGCTGAACGTGCACGCGGTCGCCGCGCCGGAGCCGGCCCGACAGCTTCACCAGGTGCCGGCCAGTCTCGCGCGCAGCGGCCTGCCGTCCGGGTCGTAGACCAGCCGGTACACCGGCAGCGCCCAGGCCCGGGTGTACCACGGCAGCCGCTCGGGGCGGTGCGGCCGCAGCCGTCCGGGCGGTCGTTCTCCCTCCTGACCGTCGTCGTACCACTGCTGTAGCGCGTCGGCGGCGGCCGTGACGGCCGCGACGGCGTCCGCCGGGTCCAGCAGGTCGGCGTCGTCCGCGCCGTCCGGGTCACGGTCCAGGTGCTCGCGCCACAGCCGCAGTCGCAGGTCCCGGGCGAAGGTCCGCGCGCCGTCGCCCCGCCCAGCGGGGTCGGTGGGCTCCCGCTGGTCCGGGGTGTCGTCGAGCACCGCGCAGGACAACTCGCTGTCGTGCGTCCAGGACCGCCGGTTGAAGTTGTCGCTGCCGACGCTGGCCCAGACGTCGTCGATCACACACACCTTCGCGTGCACGTAGACCGGGTCGCCGGCGTGGTTCTCCACGTCGAACACGTGCACCCGGTCCGGTGCGGCCCGCTCGCACAGTGACAGCGCCTGCTCGCGCCCGACCATGTTCGGCGGCAACGCCAGCTTGCCGTCCACGTCCGGGTGGCGGGGGACGACGGCGATCAGGTGCAGGTCCGGGTTGTCCCGCAGCGCGTGCGCGAACAGGTCCGCGACCTCGGCCGACCAGAGGTACTGATCCTCCAGGTAGATGAGTCGGCGGGCACGGCGTACCGCCTTGGTGTAACCCCGGGCCACGGTCCGTTCCCCGTCCGGTGCGAACGAGTAGCGGGGCCGGACGGCGGGGTAGGTGCGAAGCACCTGGATCTGGTGCGGACCGCAGGGCGGCGGATCGGCGGGTTGCTCGGGCAGCGGGTCGGGGCGCAGGTCCGAGCCGCGCAGCCGGTCCCGCAGGTAGGCAATCGGGTTCTCCGAGTCCAGGGGCATCGGGTCGGTCCAGCGTTCCCGGAACAGGGTGTCCAACGCGCCGACCACCGGACCGCGCACCGCGAGCTGCACGTCGTGCCAGGGCGGATTGGGCCCGTACCGGGGTGACATCTGCACCGGCTGCGGGTCGCCGTGGTGAGCGGCGTCATCGCGGCGGCTGTGGCACAGGTCGATCCCGCCGGCGAAGGCGACGTCCCGCTCGGGCGCGCCCAGGTGCCGCAGCACCACGAGCTTCTGATGGTGCGAGCCGCCGCGCCGGACCCGTTGATCCAGCAGCACCTCCCCACCGGCGGCCGAGATCGTCTCGCTGAGGTCGCGGTTCTCCGCCTCGCTGTACGCCAGGACGTCGAGGTGCGAGCGCCAGATCAACCCCTTGACCACCACGCCGCGTTGGGCGGCCTGCGCGAAGAGCTGGGCCACGGTCGGACCGTCCGGGCGCAGCCGCTGGTCCGGGTCACCCCGCCAGTCGGTGAAGAACAGGTGGTCGCCGGGGCCCAGGGCCTCGACTTCGTCGACCAGCCGGTCGAAGTACGCGGCACCGTGAATCAACGGCTCGGCGAGGTTTCCCGTGGTCCATACGGGTATGCCAGACACCGGGTTGGCGCGTTCCTCTGCGGTGAGAAACCAGTCCTGCAATGGCACCGTCCAGCCCCCCTGGAGGTCGGCAACGTCCTCACGGTAGGACCCCCGACGCGGGTCCGCACGCCAGGCCGACAGACAGGTGACCTGGCCAACGCCATCGGAAGCGACGCGACAACAGCCGAGGAGGCCACACCATGCCCCGCGACACGACGAATCCCGTGACCGAGAACCGCGAGCCGGCGGTGGAGAGCGAACGGGGTGCGCTGGTAGCGGTGTTGGTGATGGTGATTTTGGGCGTCGCCGGGATTTTCGCGGTCTCGTGAGGCGGCGCCGACGCCCCCCGGGGTCTACGGAGGGCGTCGGCGCCCGATCTCAGCGGTCGGCAGTGGTCAGGGCCGGGTGCCCTGGCCGCCGGTGTGCGGGAGCCGCTCGGTGGGGATCACGCCGAGGCGACCGGCCTGGAAGTCCTCGAACGCCTTGAGCAGCTCGTCTCGGGTGTTCATCACGAATGGGCCGTACTGTGCCACCGGCTCCCGGATCGGCTGACCACCCATGATGTAGAGGTCCAGCGCCGGGGTGTTGCTGTCCTGCGCGGTGTCGGCGCTGAAGCGTAGGGCGTCACCCGGGCCGTGCACCGCGAGCTGGCCGGTACGGACCGGTCGGCGGTCGGCGCCGACAGTGCCGCGGCCGCCCAGCACGTAGACCAGGGCGTTGAACTCTGGCCGCCAGGGCAGGTCGACCTGGGCCCCGGGCTGCACCGTCACGTGCGTGATGGTGATCGGGGTGAATGTCGAACCCGGGCCGCGGTGTCCGGCGACCTCGCCGGCGATGACCCGGATGAGTGCCCCGCCGTCGGGCGTGGTGAGCAGCGCCGACTCGCGACCTCGGATGTCCTGGTAGCGGGGCGGGTTCATCTTGGCCGAGCGGGGCAGGTTGACCCAGAGCTGGGTGCCGTGGAAGAGCCCGCCGCTCATCACCAGGTGCTCCGGCGGCGCCTCGATGTGCAGCAGGCCACTGCCGGCCGTCATCCACTGGGTGTCGCCGTCGGTGATCGTGCCGCCACCGCCGTTGGAGTCCTGGTGGTCGAAGACGCCGTCGATGATGTAAGTGACGGTCTCGAAGCCGCGGTGCGGGTGCCACGGCGTGCCCTTCGGCTCGCCCGGCTGATAGTCGACCTCGCCCATCTGGTCGAGATGGATGAACGGGTCCAGGTCGGTGGTCGACACCCCGGCGAAGGCGCGACGGACCGGGAAGCCCTCACCCTCGAAGCCGCTGGGCGCCGTGGTCACCGTGCGGACCGGGCGGATCGTGGTGGTGGTCTCGTCGAGTCGGGGCAGGCGGGGCAGGACGAGAACGTTGTCGACGGTGATCGCGGGCATGTCGAGGGCTCCTAGCGTGAGGCGGGGGTGGTCGAGCTGACCCGCGACGCCCGCAGGCGCTCGCCAAGCCGGTCGAAGACCCGGGTGAGGCAGGCGACCTCGGCATCGTCGAGGTCGTCCATGAGATGGGTACGCACCGACGCCAGATGGTGGGGTGCGGCTTCCCGCAGGACGAGCAGCCCGGCGGCGGTGAGCACCGCCTCGCTGCCGCGCCGGTCGTCCGGGCAGGGCTCCTTGCTGACCAGGCCACGACGCTGCATGGAGGAGACCTGGTAGGTGAGGCGGCTGGGCGAGAAGATCAGCCGGCTGGCCAGCTCGCCCATCCGGAGCCGCTGCCCGGGTGCCTCGGAGAGCAGGACCAGCACGTGGTAGTCGGCGAAGCTGAGGTGGCTGTCGACCCGCAGCTCCTCTTCCAACTGGGTGTAGAGACGCTGGCTGGCCTCGATGTAGGCGCGCCAGGCGGCCTCTCGGGTGCTGTCCAGGCTCTCGGTCATGCCCCTGACGATAGCACTCGTTCAAAATTTAACTAACAAGCTCTAGCGTTGCCTGCATCACTTTTCCGCGCCCTGGCCCGCAGATCGTGCAGCTTTGAAGGAAGTCTGCGGTAATACGGCGGCGCGGAGGCGGCTGGTTGTGCCAGACTCCGGCCTCGTGGAACACGTGGAACTCGCCGCCGCCGACCTGTTGCTGCGCCCCTGGCGAGACGAGGACGCCCCGGCGGTGCGCGACGCCCTCCGCGACCCGGCGATCGCCCAGTGGAACCCGCAGGGCGGCGGCCCGATCGACGACGAGGTCGCACTGCTCTGGGTGCGCCGCCGGGCCGACTGGTCCACCGGCGGCCATGCCTCGATGGCGGTCACCGCGGCGGGCGACGGCAAACTGCTCGGCTCGGTGTCGCTGCACCGCATCCACGACGGCGACGCGTCCATCGGCTACTGGACGGTGCCCGCGGCACGGGGACGTCAGGTGGCGGTGCGCGCCGTCGTCCGACTCACCGACTGGGCGTTCGCGGATCTCGGACTGCACCGGGTGGAGCTGTGCCACGCGGTGGCCAACCCGGCGTCCTGCCGGGTCGCCGACCGGGCCGGCTACCCGGCCGAGGGCACACTGCGCGAGTCGTACCGGTACGGCGACGGCCGCCGCTACGACGAGCACCTGCACGCCCGACTGGCCACCGACCGCTAGGGCCGGGCTTCGAACACGCACCGGCCGCGCCCGGTCGCCTCAAACCGTCACTCGGTGACCTTGCGGAGGAACGTCGCGAGGGCGGTTTTGACGCGCTCGATCCGCTCCGGCAGGGGCAGCGGCTCCGGCGCGGGGGGCCCGGCGTGCTTCTTCCCCCGCAGGTACAGCGAGCAGGCCAGGTCGGAGCACAGGTACGTGCCCACGGAGTCGCCCTGTCGTCCGCTCGGACCGGCCTTGGGGGCGGTCATCAACGAGACGCCACCGCCGAGGTGGGTGGTCAGGCAGAACGAGCACATGCTGTGCCGCACGCGCCCCATCTGGTGCGTCGCGGCCCGCAGCACCACCCCGGCCAGCTTGCCGTCGGTCTCGGCGACCAGGTAGGCCCGCTGTGGCGCGGAGGGATCCCGCCAGCCGAGGAAGTCGAGGTCGTCCCACTGGCGCATTTCAAGATCGTTCGGTACGGCCAGCCGCTTCGCCTCGCCCTTGGAGCAGTTGACGAAGGAAGCGCGGATGGCGGATTCGGTCAGGACCAACATAGGTAGTAGCCTAGCTCCCCTAGGCAAGTGATTATTACGGCTAGGTGGGGAGTGTGCTGCATGGCACGTGCCGGGGTGACCGTGGAGCGCCTGACGCTGGCCGCAGCCGAGCTGGCCGACGAGGTGGGCGTGGAGAACGTCACGGTTGCCGCCCTCGCGCGCCAGTTCGGGGTGAAGGACGCCAGCCTCTACTTCCACCTCAAGAACGCACACGACCTGCGGGTCCGCATCGCCCTGCTGGCCCTGGCGGAGCTGGCCGACCGGGTCGCCGCCGCGCTCGCCGGCCGGGCCGGCAAGGACGCCCTGGTGGCGTTCGCCGACGCGTACCGCGACTACGCGCGAGAGCACCCGGGCCGCTACGCCGCCATGCAGATCGACCTAGACCCGGAGACCGCCGCCGCCAGCGCGGGCATCCGGCACGCCGAGATGACCCGGGCGATCCTGCGCGGCTACCGTCTCTCCGAACCCGACCAGACCGACGCGGTGCGGATGATGCACAGCACGTTCCACGGGTTCGTGAGCCTGGAGAAGACCGGCAGCTTCCGACACACGCCGCGCCCCACCGACGACTCGTGGTCGCGCACCCTGGACGCGCTCGACGCCGTCCTGACCAACTGGCCGTCGCGCTGAGGTGCCGCAGCGCCACGGCATAGGCTCGGTGGCGTGGATGATCTGGAATTGGCCGACTGGCGGGAGCGGGTCGCCCGGCTGTACCTGTCCGACGTCGACCTGGCCGGCTTCCGCGCCGGCCGCGACGACCTCTTCGCCACCCACCCGCAGAGCCCGATCCCCGCGGCGGAGCGGGCCGGCTTTTCCGGGGTGCGCTACTTCCCGCCCAATCCCGAGGCCGTGGTCGAGGCGCCCCTGCGAGCGGCAAGCGGCGAGCTGCGGATCGACACCGGCGGCCCGGACGGGGTGGTCGCGTACCGGCGGGTCGCGGTGGCCGAGACGCCCTGGGGGCCGCTGACCCTGTGGTGGATCGAGGCGTACGGGGGTGGGCTGTTCGTTCCGCTGCGGGACGGCACCTGTGGGCGGGAGAGCTACGGGGGAGGGCGGTACCTCACCGACACGGTGAAGGGCACCTTCGGCCGGGGCGTCGAGCTGTTGCCCGGCGACCGGGTCCGGCTGGACGGCAACTACCTCTACAACCCGAGCTGTGCCTATGACGACCGCTGGGCCTGTCCGCTGGCACCTCCGGAGAATCGGATCGACCTGCCGCTGCGGGCCGGCGAGCTGGCGTACCACGACTGAACGACGAGACGGCCGCCCGCCCCGAATGCTGCCGGGACGGGCGGTCGGTCGTCGCTCAGCGGTCGGCGGCCGCCCGTCCGGGCACCTGCATCCGACCGAGCAGCTGTCGCGCCTGGTCGGCGAGCTGCGCGTCGACGGTCACCGCGTACTGGCCGGCGCGCAGTGAGCTGGCTGAGGTGAAGTCGCGCTGCCCGCCCGTCATCGCGTGTGCGACAGCGCCGAACACGGCGCCCCAGATCGCACCGATGACCAGCCCGACCAGGATCACCGCCAGCCAGTTGCCGACGGTGAAGATGCCGAACAGCAGGCCGATGAAGAGCCCGAACCAGGCGCCGGTGCCGGCGCCGAGCAGGCCGGCTCGACCGGTGGTCATCCGCCCGAGCACCGTCTCCACCAGGGTGAGGTTGGTGCCGACGATGGCGCTGTGCTCCACCGGAAAGCGGTTGTCGGCCAGGTGGTCAACGACCCGCTGCGCGGTCGGATAGTCCGGGTACGAGCCGATCGTCACGGTCGGCGGGCCGCCTTCCGGCCCGTGGCCGTCCCCGGCCGGTGTGGCAAGGCGGCCGGCCGGCCCGGATGGAAGCAGGTCGCCACCCTGTGTGCCGGACCGCCAGGCGGCGGTCGGCCCCGAAGCTGACGTCATGAGCATCCTCCCTCGTCAGCTCCCCGGGTTCCCGTCCAGGCCGACCGGTAACGCGGTGCCCGTTGCCGGGTAGGAGGGGAATGGGCGCGGACTCCCCGGGTAGCCAGTCAGGTGGAGAGCGGACAGATCAGCGACTACGGTTTCCTCGCCGACGGCCGCAGCGCGGCGCTGGTGGACGCCTCGGGCTCGGTGAACTGGTGGTGCCCGGGCCGGTACGACGCCCCGTCGGTGTTCGGGCGGTTGCTCGACGACAACGCCGGGCACTGGTCGATCCAGCCCGAGGGCGACTACCGGGTCGAACGCTGCTATCTCGAGGACACGCTGGTGCTGCGGACGGTCTTCCGCACCGCGCAGGGAGAGGTCGCGCTGACCGACGCGCTCGCCTTCGAGCCCGGCTCGCGCGGTCACGACATCGGCCTGCACTCGCCGCAGGTGCTGGTCCGTTCGGTGGAGGGGCTGTCCGGTTCGGTGCCGATGCGGGTGCAGTACCGGCCGCGCTTCGAGTACGGCCGCACCATCGCGTACCTGATCGAGCACGAGGACATGCTGGAGGCCATCGCCGGGGCAGCCCGGCTCACCCTGCGCGGCAGCGTGCGGTTGACCGCCGGCGATGGCGAGGCCACCGGGGCGTTCACCGCCCGCGCCGGCACGAAACACAACTTCACCCTCGGGTACGCCCCGACCTACGACGCTCCGCTGCCCGAGGTGCCGGACGCCGACCAGACCATCGCCGACACCGTCGCCGGCTGGCGTTCCTGGTCGGCCCAACACCCGTACGACGGGCTCTACCCCGAGCAGGTGCGGCGCAGCCGGCTTGTGGTGCAGGGCATGACGTACCGGCCCAGCGGCGCGGTGGTGGCCTCGGTGACCACCTCGCTGCCGGAAAAACTCGGCGGGGACCGCAACTACGACTACCGCTACGTCTGGGTGCGTGACTTCAGCCTGACGCTGCGGGCACTGTGGCGGACGACGTGCCTGGACGAGGTGCAGCGGCAGTTCGCCTGGTTGGGTCGGGCGATGGGCCGTGTCGACGACAAACCGGTGCCCATCATGTACGGGGTGCTGGGCGAGCGGGACCTGACCGAACACCGCCTGGAACAGCTCGGCGGCTACCGCGACAGCCCACCGGTGGTGATCGGCAACGACGCGTGGCAGCAGCGGCAGACCGACATCTTCGGCGAGGCGATGGATGCCGCCTGGTTGATGCGCGACAAGCTGGAGCCGCTGGGCACGGAGGTACAGCACGTTCTCCGGGTGCTCGCCGACCAGGCCGCACGGGACTGGGCGTTGCCCGACGCGGGCATGTGGGAGGAGCGCGGCATCCAGCACCACCACGTGTCCTCGAAGGTGCAGTGCTGGGTCGCCCTGGATCGGGCGGTCCGCTTCGGTGACAAGCTCGGCGAGCCGCAGGACGTGGCCCGCTGGGCGGCCGCTCGCGACGCGGTCCGCGCGGAGGTCCTCGAACGGGGCTGGAGCGAGCGGCTCCAGTCGTACACCGGGAGTTTCGAGTCCGACGACCTGGACGCGTCGGTGTTGGTGATGCCGCTCGTCGGATTCGTGCGGGCCGACGACCCGCGGATGCGCTCGACGATCCGCGAGGTGGAGGAGCGGCTCTCCCACGACGGCCTGCTGCGGCGCTGGGACGGCGACCCGGCGGGGTTTCTGATCTGCTCGTTCTGGCTGGTGTGCTGCCTGGCGCTGGCCGGTGAGCGGGACCGGGCGCACGAGTTGTTCCGGGGGTTGGCGGAGCGGGTCAACGACCTCGGCCTGTTCGCCGAGCAGATCGACCCGCTGACCGGGGAGCAGTTGGGCAACTTCCCCCAGGCGTTCTCCCACATCGGCCTGATCAACGCTGCCGGTGTGCTGACCGACGTCGAGCGGGACCCGACGCTGCGTCAGTGCGGAATGCCCCCGGCGTACTTCTCGCCGGTGCGCCAGTGAGCCGGACTTTCGTCTAGATAGTGACAACTTTCCATCTGTTGACGCGAAGTTCTATCGCTCTCCAGTGAAAGACGTTAATGTCCGGGACACCCTGCGGTGCTCCTCCAGTCGGCGGGAGCGGCACCGAGATCCCCCGGACAGCTGGAGGTCTCGTGTCCCGCACACCGCGCCGACGTCTCGTCAGCGCCACCACAGTGCTCACCGTCCTGGTCACCCTCTGCCTCGTCCCGCAGGCAGGCGTTCTACCGGCCGCCGCGTCCCCGGCCCAGGCCGCTGCCCTCGCGCCGCCCGCCACCATCGGTTTCGAGAAGGTCGCCCTCGACGGCGGTCTCTCCATGGGCGAACCGATCGAACTGGCCGTCGCCCCCGACGGCAAGGTCTTCTACATCAACCGGGGCACCAGCAGCGGCGGTGGCCAGGTCCGCCTCTACAACCCGGCGACCAGGTCCACCACTGTGGCCCTGACCCTGGCGTTGGACGCCCGCTTCGAGGACGGCCTGATCGGCATCACCCTGCACCCGAGCTTCGCGAGCAACCGCTGGGTCTACCTCTTCTACTCGCCGAAGGTCACCCCACTGGTCAACCGGATCAGCCGGTTCACCTTCAACCCGTCCACACTGCTGCTCGACGCGGGCAGCGAGGACGTGCTCATCGAGTGGCCCACCGAACGGGACCTCTGCTGCCACTCCGCCGGCTCGATGAGCTGGGACACCGCCGGCAACCTGTACTTCGCCGTCGGCGACAACACCAACTCCGGTGGCGACTCCGCCGGAATGGCCCCGATCGACGAGCGGACGAACCGCAACGCGCAGTACGACGCCCAGCGCACCTCCGGCAACACCAACGACCTGCGCGGCAAGATCAACCGGATCCACCCGGAGAACGACGGCAGCTACACCGTCCCCGCCGGCAACCTCTTCGCCGCCGGCACCGCGCGAACGCGCCCGGAGATCTACGTGATGGGCGTGCGCAATCCGTACCGGATCTGGGTGGACCGGACCGCGAACAACACCCTCTACTGGGGTGAGGTCGGCCCGGATGCCGGCGTCGACCTCGCCAACCGTGGCCCGGCGGCGTACGACGAGTTCAACCGGGCCAACGGGCCCGGCAACTACGGCTGGCCGTACTGCGGCGGCCCGAACGTCGCCTACAACGACTGGGACTTCGCCACCGCCACGCCGCGCGGCTGGTTCCCCTGCGGCGGCTCGACCGGCCCGGTCAACAACTCCCCCCGCAACACCGGTCTCCAGCAGCTTCCGGCGACGAAGCCGGCGCTGGTCTGGGAACAGCACGGCGGCAGTGAGGACTGGCCGGCGCTGGACAACCCGGGCGGGTGCGGGTCACCCAACCACGTCGAGGTCTACCACTACGACCCGAACCTCGTCTCGGACGTCAAGTGGCCGGCCTACTACGACAACAAGTGGCTGATCTCCGAGTACTGCCGAAACTGGATCAAGGAGGTCCAGTTCGACAACGGCAACCCGTCCACCGGGACGCCGACCGTGATCGAGCCGGTGCTCGCCGGCATGCAACTCGTCCACCCGATCGACTGGCAGTTCGGCCCGGACGGCTCGCTCTACCTGCTGGAGTACGGCAGCGGCTACTTCTCCGGCGCTGCCGACGCCGGTCTCTACAAAATCAACTACGTGCAGGGTGGCCGATCGCCGCTGGCCAGGGCCACGATCAACCGGGACAACGGCCTCGCCCCGCTCTCGGTGACCTTCTCCAGCGCCGGCAGCTCGGACCCGGACGGCGACCCGCTGACGTACGCCTGGGACTTCACCAACAACGGCAGCACCGACTCGACCGCCGCGAACCCGTCCTTCACGTACTCCGCCAACGGCAGCTACAGCGCCCGGCTCACCGTCAATGACGGCACCGGCCGCAGCGCCACCACAGTGGTGTCGGTGGTGGTCGGCAACAACCGGCCGACGGTCACGCTGACCGGCCTGCCCGCCGGCGGGCTCTTCGACTGGGGGCAGGACCTGACGGTGGGTGCCTCCGCCAGTGACCCGCAGGACGGCGCGCCGGCCTGCTCGGCGGTGGTCGTCCGGGCCGCGCTCGGCCACCAGGAACACGCCCACGAGGAGGGGGAGGGGACCGGCTGCGGCGCGACCTTCAACACCGGCCCCGTGCACGCCGGCCCCGACTCGGTGCTGTTCTTCGTCCTGCGGGGCAGCTACACCGATCGCGGCGCGACCGGCTCGGCGGCACTCACCGGCGAGCAGGAGATCAGCCTCTATCCGAAACAGTGGCAGGCCGAGCACTTCGTCCAGCTCAACGGCCCCAAGGTGATCGACCAGGCGGCGGCCGAGGGCGGCAAGCGGTTGGGTGACGTCCAGAACGGCGAGAGCGTCCGGCACCACGCGGTGAGCCTCAAGGGAATCACCGGTGTGCGCGCCCGCGTCTCCTCCGGCGGCCCCGGGGGCACCCTCTCCTTCCGGTACGACTCACCGACCGGTACCGAGGTCGCCCGGATCGCGGTGCCGAACACCGGCGGCTGGGACAACTACACCGAGCTGAGCGCCACGGTGACAGGGCCCGACGACGGCACCCACGACCTGTACCTGGTCGTCACCGGCGGCAGCGGGGCGTTGCTGGACGTGGACAGCTACACCTTCACCGGCCCGGGCGTCGGCACCGGCGGGCCGCGCAGCGGTGCGGTGACGGCCCTCGGCAAGTGCGCGGACATCGCCTCCGGCCAGACGGCGAACGGCACCAAGGTGCAGACCTGGACCTGCAACGGCACCGCCGCGCAGAGCTGGACCCTGCCCGGCGACGGCACGGTGCGTGGGCTCGCCAAGTGCCTGGACGTGAAGGCGAGCGGCACCACCGACGGCACGCTCGTGCAGCTCTACGACTGCAACGGCAGCGGGGCCCAGCAGTGGGCCGCCCAGCCGGACGGCAGCCTGCGCAACCCCCAGTCCGGGCGTTGCCTGGACATTCCCAACTCGGACCTCACCGACGGTCGGCAACTGCGGATCTGGACCTGCAACGGCACCGGAGCGCAACGGTGGACCCTGCCGTGACCGCCCCCTGACCGGCTCGTTGCTCCTTGATCACTTGATGCTGAGTAGTTGTGGAAAGGCTCCTGCAGCTACTCAGCATCAAGTGATCGTGAGGTTGGGGGAGAATGCCGGGATGCGGCTGGTGCTCACGGCGGACACCCACGTACCGAAGCGGGCCCGGGACCTACCCGGGCCCCTCTGGGCGGCCATCGAGGCGGCCGACGTGGTGGTACACGCCGGCGACTGGGTGGACGAGGCGTTGCTCGACTCCATGACCGCGCGATCGCGTCGGCTGATCGGGGTGTGCGGCAACAACGACGGCCCGGCGCTGCGCGCCCGGCTGCCGGAGGTGGCCCGGGTTGAGCTCGACGGCCTGCGGGTCGCTGTGGTGCACGAGACCGGGCCACGGACCGGTCGCGAGAAGCGGTGTGCGGCCCGCTTTCCCGACGTCGACCTGCTGGTCTTCGGGCATTCGCACATCCCCTGGGACACCGAGGCGCCCGGTGGGCTGCGCCTGCTCAACCCCGGCTCGCCCACCGACCGCCGCTCCCAACCCCACGCCACCTACCTGACCGCCGAGATCAACGAGGGCGCCCTGACCGAGGTACGCCGACACCACCTGCCCCGCCCCTAACCCCGCCGTCCCGCCCTCGCGCCCCGCCCTCGCCCCCGCGATCTTGCACTTGCTGTCGGTGGTTCGTGCCTTGTGCGCACTTTTGTCGCGACAGAAAGTGCAAGATCGCGGAGGGGTTACTGGCCTCGGCCCGTTTCGGCCTGGAGTTCGTCGATGCGCTTGGACGCCTCGGCCTTGGTGAGGTCGTCCGGGAGGTCGGCGTGGGCTTCCCGGGCCAGCGTGCTCAGGTAGGACTCCTGAGCGGCGGTCGGCGGCTCGTCGCCGGTGACCCACTCGTCCGGGTCCTTGATCGCGGCGTTCTGGTCGGCCTGCTCGGTACGGCGGTCCGTCATCATCATCACCCTTTCTTTCGAACAGGTGTGCCAGTACCCCGATCGCCGGTGGTTCATGCCCGCACGCCGCCACCTACGATCACCAGATGAGCGTGGACCGGTCGAAGGTCGTGGTGGTCGGGGCGGGGATCGCCGGGGTGGCCTGTGCTGTCGAGTTGACCCGGGCCGGGGTGCCGGTGCAGGTCCGGGAACGCGGGCACGTCTGCGGTGGCCGAATGGCCAGCAAACGCTTCCAGGGCCGGCCCGCGGACATCGGCGCCGCCTACTTCACCGCCACCGACCCGGACTTCGCCGCTCTGGTCGACCAGTGGCGCGCCGCCGGGCTGGTCCGCGAGTGGACCGACACCTTCCAGGCGTACGACCGGAGCGGGAACCACGACGTGCCTGGGCCGATGCGCTTCGCCGCACCCCGTGGGTTGCGCTCGTTGGTCGAGCACCTGGCCGTCGCGGTGCCGGTGACCGTCGACCGGCTGGTACTCACCGTGGAGCCCGGCCCGGTGGTGGACGGGGAACCGTGCGCCGCCGTCGCCCTGGCCATGCCGGGCCCGCAGGCCGCCCTGCTGCTCGACCCGGCCCTGACCGACGCCACCCGGGTCGTGCAGGCGCAGCGCTGGTCGCCGTCTCTGGCCGCGGTGCTGCGCTTCCCGACCCGGCGCTGGGCGGATTTCCGGGGCGCGTTCGTCAATGAGCACCCGGTCCTCAACCTCGTCTGCGACGACGGCGACCGGCGCGGTGACGGTGCGCCGGTGCTGGTCGCGCACACCGTGCCGGGGTTCGCGGCCGGGCACCTGGCCCAACCCACCGGGGCCGGCCCGGCGATCGAGCAGGCCGTCCGGGATCTGCTCGGGCTGCCCGAGCCGGCCGTCGACGTGCACGTCCACCGCTGGACGTACGCGAAGCCGACAAGCGACGCCGCCGACGCCACGCACCACCTCGACGCCGACGGGATCGGCCTGGCCGGCGACGCGTTCGGCAAACCCCGGGTGCAGAGCGCCTGGCGCTCCGGCCGGGACCTGGGCCGCGCCCTGGCCACCCGCCTGGCCTGAGCACGGGCGCTCAGGGGTGCCCGGCTGCCGCGACGGGCCGCGCGTCGGCGTCCCGCTCGGCCGGGTCGGAGGTCCGCTCGCCCTCCCGGTCCAGCAGCTGCATGACCGGGGTCGCCGTGATGCCGTGCACCACGACGGAGACGAGCACCACCAGACCAACGGTCGCCCAGAGCAGCTCAGCCTGCGGGAAGTCGGCCTTGGTGGTGGCGTACGCGAGGTAGTAGAACGAGCCGACGCCGCGAATGCCGAACAACGAGATGACCCAGTGCTCGGCCGGGCGTCCCGGGGCGCCGCGCAGCGACAACCAGCCGATCAGCGGCCGCACCAGGAACACCAGCGCCAGCCCGACGGCGGCCGCCGGCCAGGTCAGCGGACCCAGCAGGCCACCCACGATCGCGCCGCCGAGCAGCAGCAACAGCACCAGGGTGAGCAGCCGTTCGACCTGCTCGGCGAAGTCGTGCAGCACCGAGTGGAACTCGTGGGTTCGTTCGGCGGCCCGGATGGCCCGGGCGGCCACGAACACCGCCAGGAAGCCGTACCCACCGACCACCTCCACCAGCCCGTACGCCAGGAACGTGGCGGCCAACGCCAGGAAGCCCTCGGCGTGCCGGGCCAGCCGCAGCTCGCTGGGCGCGCGGAAGAACAGCTTGCCGAGCAGCCAGCCGATGAGCAGGCCACCGCCGACGCCGACGCCGATCTTCCAGAGCACGTCCACGGCGAACCACTCGGCCAACCAGTCGCCCGGGGCGAGGCTGGTCGAGGCGATGGCGATGGCGGCGTAGACGAACGGGAACGCCAGCCCATCGTTGAGGCCGGCCTCGGAGGTCAACGCGAAGCGGACCTCGTCCTCGGAATCCTCCACGTCGGTCGGCTCGCCGACCTGCACGTCGGCGGCGAGCACCGGATCAGTGGGCGCCAGCGCGGCGCCCAACAACAGCGCGGCGGCCGGCACGAGCCCCGCCCACCACCAGCCGAGCAGGGCCACCGCCGCGATGCACAGGGGCATCGCGATCGCCAGCAGCCGCCAGGTGGACGACCACCGCCGCCAACTCAACGGCCGGTCGATCTTCAGCCCGGCGCCCATCAGCGCGACGATCACCCCGATCTCGGTGAGGTGGGTGGTCAGCTCCGGGTGGGCCAGGGGGTCCGGTGACGGCAGCCCGACCGGCAGCAGGAACACCAGCATGCCGAGGGCGAGAAAGGCGATCGGCATGGACAGCGGGCGCTGCTCCAGCACCCGCGGCAGGATGCCCGCGAGCAGAGCGCCCAGGCCCACAAGCGCGAACGCCACATCTACCGGCTCCACGGCACCACCCTTCAGCCGCACCCGCGCGGCGCGGGCAGGTGGTGACAGACCTTGCCCCGCAAGGGCTCCGGCTATGCGCGTCCGTGCCGGTGGACCCGAGTGATCCTCACCGGGGCCGGGTGAGCGGTGAGTCCGCCAACTCGTGCAACAGCGCGGCCGGGTCGTCGTACACCGCCACGGCACCCGCGCCGGCGAGTTCGCCACGGCTGGTGCCACCGCAGGTCAGGCCCACACACGGGATGTTCAACGCCCCGGCTGCGGCGACGTCCCACACCGAGTCGCCGACGAAGACCACCCGCTCGGCGGTCAACCCGGACTGCTCCAACGCGGCGACCAGGATGTCCGGTGCCGGCTTGCTCTGCTGGGCGTCCGCGGAGGAGGTGACCGTGTCGATCACGTCATCGGCGGCCAGCGCCTGACGCAGCGCGGCCACCTCGGGTTCCGAGGCGGAGGTGGCGAGCACCACCCGCAAGCCCCGCTCGGCGCAGGCGCGCAACAGGTCTGCCGCCCGGGGCAGCGGCGTGAGCCGTTCCCAGTACTCGGCGTAGAGGGTGTCGTGCGCGTCGCGCAGTTTCGAGTCGGCGTCGCGGTCCCGCTCCGGGCCGAGGAGGTGGTCCAGGAGTTTGTCCGATCCCATCCCGATCGAGCGGTGCACCACCGCCATCGGCACCGGCTGCTCGGTCTGCCGTAACGCCTCCCACCAACTCACTGTGTGCAGGTAGGTGGTGTCGACCAGGGTGCCGTCGACGTCGAAGAGGACTCCGGCGGGCCGCTCGGTAGCCATGAATGCCCTCCACACCGTTGCGGTGGTCTCAGGGGTGCGCGGCCGGCGGCGTGAGGATCTCGAACCAGACCGTGGAGCCGCGCACCGACGGGTCGGTGCCCCAGGCGTCGCTGAGCTCCTCGATCAGGCCGAGGCCGCGCCCACGACTGCTCAACGTGTCGGTACGAGCCCGGGTCACGGTGCCCCGGGTGCCGGAATCCGCGACCGAGACGAGCAGCCGTTCAGCGCTGAGATCGATCTCCACCCGGGCGGCCGTGCCGGCGTGCAGCAACGCGTTGGTGGTCAGCTCGCTGGTGCAGAGGACCGCCGCCCCGATCACCGACTCAGGCACCTGCCACTCGGTGAGCTGGCCGGTCAGCCAGTGCCGGACCCGGCTGGGCGCGGTCGGCTCGGCGGGCACCTCCATGCTCGCCGAACGACTCGGTTTGAGGGCGTGCTCGACCGCGAGCACGGCCACGTCGTCCTCGGTGCCGCCGGGAACCGCCGCAGTGGCCACCGCGCACAGCGCGCGCGGGTCGCCACTGCCGGCCTTGGCGACAGCGTCGCTCAGGGTGGCCAGCCCGGCGCTCAGGCTCTGCCGGCGACGCTCCACCACCCCGTCGCTGAACAGCAGCAGCGTGTCACCGGGTCGGAACGCGACAGTCGTGGTGCCCGGTCGAACGCCCAGCCCCAGCGGCGGTCCGGCCGGGACGTCGACGTACTCGGCGTGAAACCGACCATCCGGGTCGCCGCGGCGGATCAGCGGCGCGGGATGGCCGGCGCTGGACAGGGTCAGCTCCCGCCGCTCCGCGTCGATCACCCCGAACGCCACTGTGACGAACAACTCGTGCGTGCCGGCCTCCGCGCCGAGGCTGGTCACCAGCCGGTCCAGGCCGGCCAGGACCGCGTCGGGCGTCGGGTCGGCCAGGGCCAGGGCGCGCAGCGCGGCCCGGACCTGCCCCATCCGCGCGGCGGCCTGCACGTCGTGCCCGGCGACGTCGCCCAGCACCACGCCGAGCGAGCCGTTGGGCAGCAGGAACGCGTCGTAGAAGTCTCCGCCGGCCGCGTTGCCGTCCACGCCCGGGTCGTACCGGGCCGCGATCCGCAACCGGGGCAGATCCGGCAGGTGCTCCGGCAACATGCTGCGTTGCAACAGTTGGGCCGTGCCGTGCTGGGTCTCGAACCGGCGGGCCCGTTCCGCGGCCTGGCCGATCAGCTCGGCCGAAGCGGCCAGCAGCGCCCGCTCGGCGGGTGACCAGGTGTGCGGGACCTGGTAGCCGACCGCCAGCCCGCCGCGCACCACCGAGGTGCCCAGGGGCAGGGCCGCCATCGCCTGGACCTTCTGGTCGTGGCGGTCCACTGCGGTGTCCCGCAGTGGTTGCCCGTCGCGGGTGAACGACGGGCCGCCGGAGCGTGCCGCCTGCACCACGGGGGCCACCCAGTCCGCCGGCGCGCGCCGCCAGAGCGGGGGAAGACGCTCGTCGGCCTCGTCCAGCAACTCGCCACGGACCCGACGCACCATGCGCCAGCCGCCGCCGCCCTCGTCGACAGCGAACGAGGCCTGGTCGGGGTCGAACGTGGTGATCGCGTACCGCAGCGCCACCCGGGCCACGTCGTCGAGGGTGAGGGTGCCGGCGAGCGCCGCGGCCACCTCGCTGAGGCTCTGCAACTGCTCGGTGACGTGAGTGGTCTCGGCCGCGACAGTCAACACACCGACGATCTGCCCGGCGCTGTCGCGCACCGGCGAGTAGCCCCTGGTGAAGACCGCCTGCTCCACCGTCGCGGAGTGCCCGCGGACCAGCGGCAGGGTGGACTCCTTCTCCAGGAAGGGCACGCCCTGCCGGTAACAGCGCTCGATCACCGCACCGACGCCGGGCAGCGCCCAGATCTCCGCGAACACCTCGGCGGCCGGGCGGCCGAGGGCGCTCGGGTGTTTGGTGCCGAGCAGCTCGGCGTAGCCGGCGTTGTAGAGCAGGACGAGGTCGTCGCCGTACGCCAGGGCCATCGGCATCGGCGAGGCGAGGATCAGCTCCACCACGGCGCGGAGGGCGACGTCCCACCCGTCGGCGGGCCCCAGCGGCGTGTCGGCCCAGTCGTGGGCCCGTACGCCGACGGCCGGGCCGGACCCGGTGGGTGCGCCCGGGCCCGGAGTTGCTGGCGTGGGGACCCGCCCGACCGTTCCTGGCATGTTCGCAGCCTAGTCGGCCTATCGGAAAAGGCATCCGACCACGGCGGCGGGCCGCGTCGCGGCGGACGTTCGGGCAGTTCAGGGCCCCTGTCCGGAGGTCTGTCGCAAAAAACGCCGCGCGCTGCGCGGACTGCCGGACCGGTTGCCGGGTATGCGCCCGGCGCAGTCCATGCGACAGGAGGGACATCATGCTGAAAACCCTCGCGGTCCGGCAGGCCGACATCGGCGATGCCATCGCCGACACCTGGAGGTCGGTGCTGCTCTTCATCCCGAAGGCAGTGGCCTTCATCGTCATCCTCGTGGTCGGCTGGCTCATCGCCAGAGCCGTCCTCAAGATCGTGGATACGGTGCTGGAACGGGTGCGTTTCGACCAGGCGGTCGAACGCGGCGGCATCAAACGGGCCCTGGAGAGAACGAAGTACGACGCCAGCGACATTCTGGCCAGACTGGCGTACTACGCCGTACTGCTGTTCACGCTGCAGTTCGCCTTCGGAGTCTGGGGGCCCAACGCGATCAGTGACCTGATCAGCGGCGTGGTGTCCTGGTTGCCGCGCGCGTTCATCGCGATCGTCATCGTGGTGGTGGCGGCCGCGATCGCCAACGCTGTGCGGGATCTGGTCACCGGGGCGCTGGGAGGGCTCTCGTACGGCAAGGTCCTGGCCGACCTGACGGCGATCTTCATCATCGCGCTCGGTGTGATCGCCGCTCTGAACCAGGTGGGTATCGCCACCACGGTGACGACTCCGGTGCTGATCGCGGTGCTCGCCACGGTGGCCGGCATCCTGATCGTCGGCGTCGGCGGTGGTCTCGTGAAGCCGATGCAGAACCGCTGGGACGGCTGGCTGGACCGGGCGGCCCGGGAGGCTCGGGCGGTGCAGCAGCAGCGTCAGGCCAACGCGGCCGGGCGTAGCGACGTGGAACGGCAGATGGCCGACCGCGGGGGTGACCGCACCCAGGCCATGCCTCGGGTGGACGAAGCCCAGCAGTACCGCTCGTAGCGGGGCGTAACGGCACGACGGGTGGGGAGGGTGTTCCGCGTACCGCGCGGGGTGCCCTCCCCCTCGCGTGTCAGCGCCGGTCGAGTGTCAGTGCCGGTCGAGTGCGCGAGCCAGCGCGCAGACCGCGACCAGGCGGGTGAGCAGCCACTCCGGGTGGCTCCAGTCCACCGGCCCGTTGGGCGGCGTCCACCCGTGCTCCAGGGCGGCGGCGCGTACCCCCTCGGCGTAGCCGGCGAGCGCTGCGGAGGTCAGCGGCGTGCGGTCCCCGTCGAGGCTGTCCCGAACGGCTGCCGCGTGCTGGTCGACGAGGGCCAGCAGCCCCGGTCGTGCGGCGGCGGCGGCGAGCCCCAGAGTGCCCACGGAGACGGTGAGGGCGGCCAGGGTGGACCGCGCCGAGTCGACGGCGGTACGGGAGGCGACCCGGTTGAAGGACACACGCATGGTGACCGAGGCTAACCGACGGGTGACCGGGTCGACCTCGTCCGCTCGGTGGATGTCGGCTGCGCCACTGCGGTGATCGCCGCTGACCTCGGGGATTGATCCGGCACAGACGGGGCAGCAGGAGAACCACCCACTGATGACGGCACACGGCAGGGAGGCACGGATGGGGCAGCAGGTGGACGGACCCGACGAGTGGCACCGGCGGCCGGACGGGGTCAGCGACGCGACGGTAGCCGCGCTCGGCAAGCTCAGCGAGGCGCTGGAGTGTGTGGAGCGGGCCCGGGGGCACCTCTACTCGATGCACCAGTTGATCGGCCGTGCCGACCTGATGCTCGACGACGTGGTGGAGCAGTTTCGCGCTGCCGGGCATCCGCACCTCGCGGACCGGATCGCCACGGAGCTGCGCGGCCGCAACGCCATCGCCGGACGGTGGACGTTCCAGATCGTCGAGGACTTCGACGACGGCTACCACGCGCTGTTCCGGGAGGTGGACCAGCAGGCCCGCGACGAGCTGGTGGGCGGGCGGCGCCACCTCTACGAGGCGGAGATGAAGGAACGTCGCCGGAGCCGGGGCCGGCCGGGCCACGAGGCCCGGCCGGGCGGCGGGGGCTAGTCGCTTGTCGCGTTGGCCGGGCGTCGCCGGGCCGCGTCGTCAGCGATGATCACGGTGGCCACCATCAGCGCGACGCACAGGCTGAACAGCCACGACTCGTCGGTGACGAGCCAGGCGGACACGGGTGCCTGGAGCGCGGCGAGCAGGAAGCCGAGCCAGGCGAACCGGCGCTGACGCGTGGAGAGGATTCCGGAGCCTTGATGCATCCCGAAATTCTTACGCGAACCCGCTGGCTTGCCGTCCTCCGATCGGCCGATTCTGGATGAGCTGTCCGTTTTCTCGACCGTACGGACACGACTTCCTTGCGCGGCGAGCGAGCGGGTGCCGACGCCGCTAGGGTGCGGTTGCGGCAGGATGGTGACCCGTGTCCACCGCGCCCGCGCGTCCCCGCGCCTCGCTGCTCCTGCTGGCCTACCTCGGGTTCGTCAGTCTCGGTCTGCCCGACGGCCTGCTCGGCGTGGGCTGGCCCTCGATCCGGGGCGACTTCGACGTGCCGACCGAGGCCGTCGGGTGGGTGCTCACCGCCGGCACCGTCGGCTACCTCACCTCCAGCGTGCTGGCCGGCTTCACCCTGGCCCGGGTCGGCGTGGGCGTCCTCCTGGCCGGCAGCACCCTGCTGGCCAGCCTGGCGCTGACCGGCTACGCGGTGAGCCCGGTGCTGGCGGTGCTGGTCGGCTGTGCGCTGCTGCTCGGGCTCGGGTCCGGCGCGGTCGACTCGGGGCTCAACGCGTACGCCGCCGGGGCCTTCGGGGCCCGCCACATGAACTGGCTGCACGCCTTCTTCGGCCTCGGCGTGGCCATCGGTCCACTGATCATGACCGCGGCGCTGAGCGCCGGTCTCGCCTGGCGCTGGGGGTACGGCATCGTGGCCGCCGCCCAACTCGTCCTCGCCATCGCGTTCGTGCTCACCGTGCGGGCCTGGCGCCGTGACGTCCCGGCCAGCACCGCGGTGAGCGTTGAGGCGGGCGTCGCGGTCCAGACCGGACCCGCCGCCCCGGCAGTCCGGGTTCCGGTTCTGGACACGCTACGGCTGTCGGCGGTCTGGTCGGGGACACTCGCCTTCGCGCTGTACGTGGCGATCGAGGTGTCCGCCGGGCTGTGGGCGTTCCTGCTGCTGACCGAGGGGCGCGGGCTCAGCGCGGCGCTGGCCGGCGGCTGCGTCTCCGCGTACTGGGGCAGCCTCTTCGTCGGCCGGATCGTGCAGGGTCTGGTGGCCGAGCGCCTGGGGGCGGGGCTGGTGCTGCGCGTCAGCCTGGCCGGAATGGCCGTGGGCGCGGCGCTGATCGCCGTTCCCGGGCCGGCCGTCCTGGCGGTGCTCGGCCTGGTCGTTGTCGGTTTCGCCGCCGCCCCGGTGTTTCCGCTGCTCACCCTGACCACCGCCGACCGGGTCGGCGCCGAGCACGCGGACCGGGCCATCGGGCTGCAGATCGGTGCTTCGGGCGTCGGTGCGGCGCTCGTCCCGGCCGGGCTGGGCGTGCTGATCGGCAACACGTCGGTGCAAGTGCTGGGCTCGGCCCTGCTGGTGCTCGCGCTGGCGCTGATCGGGCTCTACGAGTGGGGTGCCCGTCGACCCACCGCCGGGCCCTCCGTGCCGGTGCTGCCCGCCCAGCCCGGGAACGAGGGTCAGACGTCCGGTCCGGTGCGGCCGGTGGTGGACGGGCGGTAGGCGCGCTGCGGGTCGGTGTCCTCGCGGCTGTTGCCCCGGACCGCCCCGTCGCGGTCCGACGCGGCCGGGCCGTGCCCGAACGTGGCCTCCTCACCAGCGTCGTTGCCCGTCACGTCGTCGGCCTGCCCGTCGAGGCTGGAGCCCGACACGGCGCGCTCCAACTCCTCCAACGGAAGCCGTTCCTCGTCCCGCCACACCCTGATGTTGTCGTCGGTCATACCTACAGCCGTACCCGGGCCCGATGATCGCAAACGGGCTCGGACACGGCGATGGCCGCCGGGATCCCGGCGGCCATCTCGGGTAACCAACTGCTCAGGGTCACGGCTGCGGACGGTCCACCTGCCCGCGCCAGGCGCCGGTCTCCTGGCCACGCCGCTCGATGTAGGTCTTGAACCGTTCCAGGTCGCCCTTGGCCCGCCGGTCGACGATGCCGAGCTTGTCGCCGGCCTGCTCGACCACACCGTGCGGCTCGAACTCGAGTTGCAGGGTGACCCGGGTCTTGTCCTGGTCCAGCCGGTGGAAGGTCACCACGCCGGCCTGCTGGGTGCCGCCGGTGGAACGCCAGGCGACCCGCTCGTCGGGGAGCTGTTCGGTGATCTCGGCGTCGAACTCGCGCTTCACCCCGGCGATGTCCACAGTCCAGTGGGTCATCGTGTCGGAGAGCTGCCGGACCTCCTGCACACCCTCCATGAACTCGGGGAACTCCTCGAACTGCGTCCACTGGTCGTACGCGGTGCGTACGGGCACGGACACGTCCACATGTTCGGTAACGCCACTCATCTGGGGAACCTCCTTCAGCCGCTGGCGGATTGCCGGATCGGGGGCGATCCTGCTCTCACCAGCGAGTTGTCTCGTTCTTGTTGCCCAGCGCGGCCCACACCTCGGACACCGTCTGGTAGACGGTGCCCTCGGGCAGCCGTTCCAGCGCCCGAACGATGTCGTCCGGCGCCTCGTTCTCACGGGCGCTGGCGATGAGCACCAGACGGTCGCCCGGCAGCGCGCTCATCGAGATGAACCGGCCGAGCCGGCTGCGCTGCTCGACATCCGTGGAGCTCATGCCCTGTGGGGTGCCGGTGCGCAGGTCGCCGGCCGGGGCGGTGGTCGTCTCCGGCTGGTCCTCGCCAGCCGGTTCCGGCACCCGCGACTCGTCGACCCGAGAGCCACCGGTCCCCGGCCCCTGTACGAGGCCGCTGACCTCCTGACTCATCTGTTCGTCGATCCTCGGTCCGTGCTTGCTGTTGCCACGCTCCATGCCTTCTGCGCTACCCGGCACCCCACCCGATAAACCGGCACCGGGCCACGAACCGGCCCTCGGCCCGGTTCTCGTTCCGGCCGGGGACCGGACATCCGGGTCGGTAACGAGGGCTCAGTCGTCGGCCGGCCGGCGCGGCGGCAGCACCGGCTCCTCCGGGTCCGGATCGCCGGCCTGCAACTGCCGCCCGCGCTGCACCTCGGCGTTGATCTGCACGCCCAGCATCAGCGCCGAGTTGGACAGGTAGAGCCAGACCAGGAACGCGATGGCCGCGCCGAGGCTGCCGTAGGTGGTGTCGTACGAGCCGAAGTTGGCCACGTAGAGGCCGAAGCCGAAGGAGGCCGCCGCCCAGGAGACCAGTGCCACCCCGCCGCCCGGGGTGAGCCAGCGGAACCGGGGCTGGCGCACGTTCGGCGCGATCCAGAACAGCAGGGACAGCAGCGCCATCATGATCATGGCGAGGACCGGCCACTTCGCCACGCTCCAGGTCGTGCGGGCCAGGCCGCCGGCGTTGATCAGGTCGCCGACCGCGTCGGTGACCGGCCCGCTGACGATCAGGCCGAGGGCGACCACCGCGAGCAGCACCAGCGTGATCGCCGCCAGGCCGATCTGCAGCGGCCGAAGCTTCCAGACCGGGCGGCCCTCGGTCACCCCGTAGATGGCGTTGGAGGCCCGGGTGAACGCGCCGATGAAACCCGACGCGGACCAGAGCGCGCCGGCCAGGCCGAAGCTGAGCAGCAGCTTGGGGTTGCTCTGGTCGAGCACCACCGTCCGGATCACCCCGATCACGCCGTTCTCGTCGTCGGTCAGGACCGCCCCGGCGCCCACCTGGTTGGCGAGGTCGACAACGGTGTCGACGGTCTGCTCGCCACTGGAGACCAGGCCGACCAGGGCCACCACCACGATGGCGGACGGAAAGAGCGCCAGGACCCCGTAGTAGGTGAGTGCGGCGGCCCAGTCGGAGCAGTTGTCGTTGACGAAGTTCTGCACGCTGCGAACCAGCACCCCGCGCCAGGTTCGCCAGCTCAGCTGCCGCATCCGTCGGGGCACCGGGGTGCCCGGTGTGCCGTCGAGCGTCGTACCGGGCTCCGTGGTCGTCATGCCCGCTCCCTGCGCCCCGGCCGCCGGATGACCGGTCGTCCGGTCTGGCCTGGCCCGGCGGTACCCGGATGCCGAAATCGACAAACCCGCCCAGCGCCCGGCCGGCGCCGCTATGGTTTGCCGCCACGTCACTGGGGAACGGTCACAGGAACCCCGTCGACACGGAGGAGGACGAGATGCCCGGGCGCGAGGACCTGCCCAGCACGCTGCGGCGCTCCCCGGACAAGGCGCAGCGCACGTGGGAGAAGACGCACGACTCCGCGGTGGAGACCTACGGCGAGGGGGAGCGGTCGCACCGCACCGCCTTCGCCGCCGTGAAGCACCAGTTCGAGAAGGTGGGCGACCACTGGGAGCCGAAGGGCCGCAAGGGCCCCAGCGACCAGCAGGCCGCCGGTGGCGGACCGGAACGACGGGCCCCCACGGCGGGCGGCGTGGACGCCAACGCCACAAAGGACCACCTGATGTCGGTGGCCCGCAAACTCGACGTACCCGGCCGGTCCGGAATGACCAAACCGGAGCTGGTCACGGCCATCGAGAAGGCCAACGACCGCGCCACCCGCAAGGCCCGCGGCGACTGATCGCCGTCGCACCGGAACACACCGACGCGGTACGGGCGGACGCGCCACCCCTGCGTCCGCCCGCACTGCTCACCAGTGCCCGCCGCCCGGCGCCTCGATGTGCACCGCCTTCGTGGCGGTGAACTCGTCCAGCAGCTCCGGGCCGTACCCGAAGCCCTGCCCGCTGGCCCGGCGCGGATGCGCGGCCCCACCCGGCGCACCCCCGAACACCGCGTTGACCTTGACGGTGCCGACCGGAAGCTCCCGCCAGGCCCGCTGCGCGTGACTCATCGAACGGGTCAACACGGTCGCGGCCAACCCGTACGGGGAATCCGCCGCGCAGCGCAGCGCCTCGTCGAACGAGTCGACGACCACCACCGGGGCGACCGGCCCGAAGGTCTCCTCCCGGACCAGTGGCATGTCGTGGCGGCAGTCAGTGACGACGGTGGCCGGGTAGAACGCCCCCGGTCCGTCCGGCACCTCACCGCCCACCCGCACCCGTGCGCCGTCCGCCACCGCTGCCGCCACCTGCCCGTGCACGTGGTCGCGGTGCCGGCGGTCGACCAGCGGGCCCAGCTCGGTGCCCGGGTCCCGGCCCGGCCCGAGCCGCAGCGCTTCGGCGCGTCGTACCAGTGCGGCCACGAAGTCGTCGGCCACCTCCCGGTGCACGTAGAGCCGCTCCACCGCAACGCAGATCTGCCCGGCGTTGGCGAACGCCCCGAGCGCGGCCTGCTCCGCCGCCCACTCCGGGTCGACGCCCGCGTCCACGATCAACGGGTCGCTGCCCCCGTTCTCCAGGAGCAGCTTCGCGCCGGTGCGGGCCGCGGCGGCGGCGATCGCCCGCCCGGTCGCGGTGGAGCCCACGTGCGCCACCACGTCGACCTCCTGCGCCGCCAGCGCGGCGCCCACCTCCGGACCGCCGGTGAGCAGCGACAACACACCGGCCGGCAGCGCCTGATCCAGTGCTCGGGCCAGCAGCCAGCCGGTCGCCGGTGTCCGTTCGCTCGGCTTGTAGAGCACCACGTTGCCGGTCACCAGGGCCGCGCCGAGCAGCCCGCAGGAGACCGCCACCGGGTCGTTCCAGGGGGTGATCGCCGCGACCACCCCGCGGGGCTGCGGGGTCAGGAAGTCGAGCGCGTCGGCTTCGCCGTTCAGCGTGCGCCCACCGCGCAGCGGTGCCAGCTCCGCATACTGTCGTAGGGTGCCGATCCCCGCCTCGACGCCGCCGCGGGCGTCCGCCAACGGCTTGCCCATCTCCGCGGTGACCGCCGCCGCCAACTCGTCGATGACCGCCGCCACCGCGTCCGCGGCCCGGTGCAGCGCCGCCGCCCGTTCGGCCGGCGCGGTCGCCGCCCACTGGGCCGCCGCGTTGCGGGCCGCCTGGGTCGCCTTGCCCACCTCGTCGGCCGTGGCCACCGGCACCGTGCTCACCGGCGTGTCGTCCGCCGGGTCACGCACGACCAGTTCGCCGCCGTCGCCGCCCGCACCCCACACCCCGCCCACCAGCTGCGCAACCGTGTACATGCGGCGCTGGATGCCCCGGCCCCGGCGAGGCAAACGCGTTTCGCCCCGTTGCGCGCCGGGTAGGCGGATCCGATGACAACCACCGTCGCGCAGAGCGCGGACGCCGTCATCGTCGGCGCCGGGCACAACGGCCTGGTGGCGGCGAACCTGCTGGCGGACGCCGGCTGGGACGTGGTGGTGCTGGAGGCGACAGCAGTGCCCGGCGGCGCGGTCCGCTCCGCCGAGGTCACCGCGCCCGGCTACCTGAGTGACCTCTACAGCTCGTTCTACCCCCTCGGGTACGCCTCGCCGGTGCTGGGCGGCCTCGACCTGGGCCGGCACGGGTTGTCCTGGCGGCACTCGCCGGACGTGCTGGCACACCTGCTGCCGGACGGTCGAGCCGCGGTGATCAATCGGGACCCGGACGTGACTGCCGCGTCGCTGGAGCAGTTCGCACCCGGGGACGGCAAGCGTTGGCTCAACGCGTACACCGACTGGCTCGACGTGGCCGAGCCGATGCTGGAGGCGATCACCTCGCCGTTCCCGCCGGTACGCGGAGGGCTGGGTCTGCTGCGTCGGTTGCACGTCGCCGGCGCGCTGCGACTCGCGCGGCGGCTCGTCGTGCCGGTCCGCAAACTCGGCGACGAACTCTTCGACGGTGCAGGTGGGCCGGCCCTGCTGGCCGGCTGCGCCCTGCACACCGACCTCTCCCCGGAGGAGGCCGGCTCCGGGGTGTACGGCTGGCTGCTGGCCATGCTCGGCCAGCAGGTCGGCTGGCCGGTGCCCAATGGCGGCGCCCAGCAGGTCACCAACGCGCTGGTGGATCGGCTGCAGGCGCAAGGCGGAGCGATCGTCTACGGTGCCCGGGCCGACCGGGTGCTCACCGCCCGGGGTCGGGCGATGGGCGTGCGGACCGTCGGCGGCACGCTGTGGCGGGCCCGGCGGGCCGTGCTCGCCGACGTCCCGGCGCCGGCGCTCTACCTCGACCTGGTCGGCGCGGCGGCACTGCCGTCCCGGCTGGTGGAGGACCTGGCGCACTTCCGGTGGGACGGCTCCACGCTGAAGGTGGACTGGGCGCTCTCCGCGCCGGTGCCCTGGACCAACCGGCAACTGGCCGGCGCCGGCACTGTGCACCTCGGCGCGGACCTCAACGGGCTCACCCACTACGCCGGCGAGCTGGCCCGTGGCGAGCTGCCCCGCGACCCGTTCCTGCTGGTCGGGCAGATGTCGGTGGCGGACCCGAGCCACTCCCCGCCGGGCACCGAGTCGCTCTGGTCGTACACCCATCTGCCGTTCCGGCGGAACTGGCGGGCCGAGGAGGTCGCCGGGCACGTGCAGCGGATGGAGGACGTGCTGGAGGCGGCGGCCCCGGGTTTCCGGCGCCTGATCGTGGGTCGACACGTGGCCGGGCCGGCCGACCTGGAGAAGGGCAACCCGAGCCTGGTCGGTGGCGCGCTCGGCGGCGGGACCGCCGCCGCGTACCAGCAGCTCTTCCTGCGTCCGATCCCTGGCCTGGGCCGGGCGGACACCCCGGTGGACCGGCTCTTCCTGGCCAGCGCGTCGGCGCACCCCGGCGGCGGTGTGCACGGCGCGCCGGGCGCGAACGCGGCCCGCGCGGCGCTGGCCCGGGACCGCGCGCTCACCGGTCGCGCCTACGCCGCAGCCATCGCCACCGCGCACCGCGCCATCTATCCCACCTGACCGCCCCGCCCCCACCCCTGATCACTCAGGCGGGGGTGGGGCGTGCGGGTCAGCTGGTTATGTTGCGGTGTTTGCTGCGGAGGCGGAAGGGCATGAGCGCGCTCTCCACCTTGGTCGCGGTGGTCATCTTGGAGACGCCGTCGCGCCGCTCCTCGAAGCGGATCGGCACCTCCAGGATGATGTGCCCCAGCTTGGTGGCGAGGTAGTGCATCTCCACCTGGAAGCTGTAGCCGTTGGACTGCACCCGCTCCAGGTCGATGTCGAGCAGGGCGTCGGCCCGCCAGATCTTGAAGCCGGCGGTGAGGTCCCGGATCCGTACCCGCAGCAGCGTGTGCACGTAGAGGTTCGCCCAGCCACTGAGCGCCCGGCGGTAGAGCGGCCAGTTCTCGTCCAGTTCGCCACCGGGCACGTACCGGGAACCGATCACCACGCTGGCCTGGGTGGAGAGCAGCGCGCCCAGCATGCCCGGCAGCGCCTCCGGCGGGTGCGAGAGGTCGGCGTCCATCTGCGCCACGTACTCGGCGCCGCCCTCGATCGCCCGACTCATCCCGTCCACGTACGCCCGGCCGAGGCCCTCCTTGCCGGCGCGGTGCACGACCTCGATCCGGTCGGGGTGCTCGATGGCCAGCTTGTCCGCCACCTCCCCGGTGCCGTCGGGGGAATTGTCGTCGGCGACGAGGATGCGCAGCCCCGACAGCGGCAGCGCGAGCAACCGCTCGACCAGCGCCGGGAGGTTGCCCGCCTCGTTGTAAGTGGGCACGACGACGGTTAGTCGTGCGTCCCGCCACGGCGACGGCAACTGCACCGGCTTGATCATGTCGGTCATCCTCGGTTTGCGGACAAGGGTCGTGTAAAGGGTATCCAGTTGCCGCATTCGCTCCGAGGGAGGCACCCCTTCCGGGCGTTGCGGACCCTCGCCGCCCCCGTGGGCGGGTGTCGAAGACCTGGTCAGGGACGTTGCGGTGGTCAACGCCGACGGCGAGCGACAGCGGTGAGGGCGAACGCCGCGATGGCGAACGCGACGCCGGTGAGCGCCGGCTTGTGCGTGCCGACCCAGAGCGCCGCGGAACGGTCCCGCGCCTGTTCGAGGAACACACCCGCCGTGCCCCGGTCCGTGTCCGCGTCGCCGGGGTGATCCAGATTGTCCCGCCAGGTCGCCGGATCGATCTTCTCACCGGTCTGCTGACTGTCGTAGCCGTCGCGGGCCAGCTTCCGGTCGAGCAGGCCGGGGAACAGGGCGTCGGCCAGCCGGGCCTGCCAGGTCGGGCCGCCCACGTTCAGCTCCCTGGTGCCGCGGTCGGCGGTCCAGACGATGGCCCGGGCGGCCAGCTCGGGAGTGAAGATCGGCGGCACCGGCTGCGGATGCCGGGGCAGCCGGGTACGGACCCAGGAGAACTGTGGCGTGTTGAGCGCGGGCAGCTGCACCATTGACAGCTTCACCCCCGGGCAGTCGTGCAGCAGCTCGGCGCGCAGCGAGTCGTTGAACCCCTGGACGGCGTGCTTGCTCGCGCAGTACGCCGACTGCAGCGGGATGCCCCGGTAGGCCAACGCCGAGCCCACCTGCACGATCGTGCCCCGCCCGTGCGCCCGCATGTGCCGCAGCGCGGCGAGGGTGCCGTGCACCGTGCCCAGGTAGGTGACCTCGGTGACCCGGTGGAACTCACGCGCCGGGATCTCCCAGGCGGGCGCGAACACCGACGCCATCGCGTTGTTGATCCACACGTCGATGCCGCCCCAGCGGTGCACCACGTCGTCGGCGGCCTGCTGCACCGCGCCCGCGTCGGCCACGTCGACCCGGTACACGCGCACGTCGGTCGCGCCGCGCAGTCGGCACTCCCGCTCGGCGGCGACCAGACCCGCCTCGCCCCGAGCCAGCAGCGCCAGCCGGGCGCCGCGTGCCGCGTACGCGTGGGCGACGGCCCGGCCGACGCCGGCGCTCGCGCCGGTCACCACAACGGTCCGGGTCACGACGCCCCCTTCTGTCGGGTGGCGATGTCGGCGAGTCGGGCCAGCGTCTCCCGGTTCCGCCGGTGCAGCACCAGATCGTTGACCTTGTTGTGGACCCAGCGCAGCGGGCCGGCGGCGAAGTCCTCCCCGAGACGCACCCGCGTGGCGCCCGCGCCCACGGGTTCCAGCGTGAAGGCCACGATCGCCTCGCCCGCCGGCCAGAGCCCGGCCTTGAGCACGAGCCGGTGAGGCGGTTCGCAGACCAGCACCGTCGAGGCGTCCTGCAGGGAGAGCGGCCAGGGCCCGGCACGGTGGTGCAGTTGGCTGCCCACGCGGGGCCAGGCGTCGTCCACGTCCCGCATGTGCGCCGTGCCGACCACCCAGTCGCTGTACGTCCACCCGTCGGCGAGCACGTCGAACACCTGCTGCGGGGGAGCGTCGATCACTTTCTCCACAATCGCCACCGGGATCCCATACCCGGGGCACGGCACGGGCTAACGGCTGCGGGGTTAGCTTCTCCGGCCCGGCGGGTAAGGCCGACCCGGGGCATCGCTGGCGGCGCTGGCCCACCGCCTCCACGACGACGTTTACTCCTCGGGGCGCAGGGAACCCGCCGGCTGTGCGACAGGACCAGGAGGATCCGTATCAGCGCAGGTCAGCCCAGGTGTACGCCACTGCTGACCGCGCTGGTTCCGGGTCTGTCGCAAGCCCTCGACCCATCCTGTACGACGCGGTGCTGCTGGACCGCGACGGCACCCTGATCGAGGACGTGCCGTACAACGGCGACCCGGAGAAGGTGCGGCCGGTGCCGGGCGCGCGGGCGGCGCTGGACCGTCTGCGCGCTGCCGGGCTGCGGCTGGCCGTCGTCACGAACCAGTCGGGCCTGGCCCGGGGCTACTTCACAGGTGAGCAGATGCGGGCGGTGCACGCCCGGGTCGAGGAGCTGTTGGGCCGGTTCGACGCGTGGCTGGTCTGCCCGCACGACGACGCCGACGGTTGTGACTGCCGCAAGCCGGCGCCCGGTCTGGTGCACGCCGCCGCCCGCGAGTTGGGCACGACCGCGTCCCGGTGCGTGCTGGTGGGCGACATCGGCCGGGACGTCGCCGCCGCGCTGGCCGCCGGGGCCGCGGGGGTGCTGGTGCCCACCCCGGTCACCCGGCCGGAGGAGATCGCCGCCGCCGGGTGGGTGGCCACCGATCTGCCGGCGGCGGTGGCGGAGATCCTGCGCCGCCAACAGGCCGTACAGCCCTCGGCTCTGCCCACCGAACCGGTACGGACGGCGCTCGTGGTCCGCTCGGATTCCGCGGGTGACGTGCTGGTCACCGGGCCGGCGATCCGCGCTGTCGCGGCCGGGGCGGAGCGGGTGGTGCTGTTGTGCGGGCCGCGCGGGCGTGCCGCCGCCAACCTGCTGCCCGGCGTCGACGAGATCATCGAGCATCCGCTGCCGTGGATCGACCCCACGCCGGGGCCGGTCGACCCGGAGGCCGTGCGGAGCCTGACCGCGCGGCTGGGCGGGGTCGGCGCGGACCAGGCCGTGGTGTTCACCTCGTTCCACCAGTCCGCGCTGCCGCTGGCGCTGCTGTTGCGGATGGCGGGGATCGGCCGGATCGCGGCGATCAGCGACGACTACCCGGGCTCGCTGCTGGACATCCGGCACCGGGTGCCGGTCGGCGTCCCCGAGCCTGAACGTGCCCTCTCCCTGGCCGCCGCCGCCGGCCACCGGCTGCCCGACGGCGACGAACCAGTCCTCCGGCTCCGCCGGGACGCCGTGCCGCCGCGCCCGGTCGACCTCGGCGACCCGGGGTACGTGGTGCTGCACCCCGGGTCGGCCGCGTCGAGCCGGGCCTGCCCGCCCGAGGTGGCGACCCGAATCGTCGGGGCGCTGACCGACGCCGGGCACCGGGTGTTCGTCACCGGCGGCCCGGACGAGCGCGCGGTCACCGCCGGTGTCGCCGCGGCCGGCGGCACCGACCTGGGCGGCCGCACCGACCTGGCCGGGCTGGCGGCGATCGTCGCGGACGCCAGCGCGGTGGTGGTCGGCAACACCGGGCCCGCGCACCTGGCGGCCGCCGCCGGCGTGCCCGTCGTGAGCCTCTTCGCCCCGACCGTCCCGTTCGGACAGTGGGGGCCCTACCGGGTGCCCACCGTGCGGCTCGGCGACGCCGCCGCGCCCTGCCGGGACACCCGGGCGGCCAGCTGCCCCGTCCCCGGGCACCCCTGCCTCAGTGGCATTGACCCGGACGAGGTGGTCGACGCGCTCCGGACGCTCGCCGTCGGTGGTGGCGGCCGATGAACATCCTGCTCTGGCACGTGCACGGCTCCTGGACCACGTCGTTCGTGCACGGCGCCCACCGCTACCTGATTCCCACCACACCCGACCGCGGCCCGTACGGCCTCGGCCGGGCCCGCACCTACCCGTGGCCGGACAGCGCGGTCGAGGTCAGCCCGGAGGAACTGCCGGGCACCGACGTCGACCTGGTCATCCTGCAACGACCCGAGGAGATCGACCGGGCCGAGGAGTGGCTTCGTCGCCGCCCCGGCCGCGACCTCCCCGCGATCTACGTCGAACACAACACCCCCAAGGGCGACGTGCCCAACACGCGGCACCCGATGGCCGACCGCGACGACCTGCTCATCGCCCACGTCACAGGGTTCAACCAGATCTTCTGGGACACCGGCGCCACCCGCACCACTGTGGTCGACCACGGCATCGTCGCCCCCTCCGTGTCCTACACGGGCGAGCTGGACCGCCTCGCCGTGGTGATCAACGAGCCGGTACGGCGAGGTCGCGTCACCGGCACCGATCTGCTGCCCCAGTTCGCCGAGATCGCGCCGCTGGACGTCTTCGGCATGGGTGTCGCCGGCCTGGCCGACCACCTGGGGCTGCCCGCCGACCGGCTCACCAGCCACGACGACGTGCCCCAGGACCGGATGCACGCCGAACTGGCCCGGCGGCGGGCGTACCTGCACCTGTGCCGGTGGACCTCCCTCGGGCTCAGCCTCATCGAGGCGATGGCGATCGGCATGCCGGTCGTCGCGCTCGCCACCACCGAGGCGGTGATGGCGGTGCCCCCGGAGGCGGGGACGCTCGCCACCCGGACCGACACCCTGCTCGACGCCGCCCGCCGGTTCATCAGCGAACCGGCGACCGCGCGTCAGGCCGGAGCGGCGGCACGAACCGCCGCGCGCGACAGGTACGGCCTCGACCGTTTCCTCGCTGACTGGGACCGGCTGCTGGAGGAGGAAGTATGCGGATCGCGATGATCTCGGAGCACGCCAGCCCGCTCGCCGTCCTCGGAGGGGAGGATGCAGGCGGCCAGAACACGCACGTCGCGGAGCTGTCCGCCGCGCTCGCCGCAGCCGGGCACGAGGTGCGGGTCTACACCCGCCGCGACGCGCCCGACCTGCCGGTGACCGTCCGCAGCCCGGACGGGTACGACGTGGTGCACGTGCCGGCCGGCCCGGCCGAGCCGGTGGCCAAGGACGCGCTGCTGCCGCACATGCGGGAGTTCAGCAACTGGCTGATCGAGCGCTGGCGCGGCGGCGACTGGGTGCCCGAGGTGATCCACGCGCACTTCTGGATGAGTGGTCTGGCCGGGCTGACCGCCGGTCGGCAGACCGGGGTGCCGGTGGTGCAGACGTACCACGCGCTGGGCACCGTGAAGCGCCGCTACCAGGGTGTGCAGGACACCAGCCCGGCCCGACGGGTCTCCTACGAGCGGGAGCTGGGCCGCTCGGTGGACCGGATCGTCGCGCAGTGCCGCGACGAGGTGGGCGAGTTGGTCCGGATGGGTGTGCCCCGGTCCCGGATGACAGTGGTGCCCTCCGGGGTCAACCTCAGCACCTTCGCCCCGCTCGGACCGGCCGCCGACCGGGAACCGGGCCGGGCCCGGATCCTCACCGTGGGTCGGCTTGTCGAGCGCAAGGGCTTCCAGACCGTGATCCGCGCGATGGCGCTCGTTCCGGATGCCGAGTGCGTGGTCGTCGGCGGCCCACCCGAGGGGCTGCTGGAGACCGACCCGTACGCCCGCCGGTTGCGGGCCCTCGCGGAGTCGTGCGGGGTCGCCGATCGGGTGCACCTGGTCGGCGCGGTGCCCCGGGAGGAGATGGGCCGCTGGTACCGCTCGGCGGACCTGCTGGTCGCGGCGCCCTGGTACGAGCCGTTCGGGTTGACCCCGCTGGAGGCGATGGCCTGTGGGGTGCCGGTCGTCGGCACGGCCGTGGGCGGCATCCGGGACACAGTGGTCGACGGGACGACCGGCGACCTCGTGCCGGCCCGGGACCCGCGCGCCCTGGCCACCGCGATCCAGGGGCTGCTCGACGACCGGATCAGGCGCTTCGCGTACGCGACGGCGGCGCGGGAGCGGGCTCGGACGCGGTACTCGTGGGCGGCCACCGCCGAGCGGCTGGTCGAGGTCTACAGCGAGGTCGCCGCCGTGCGCCGGCCGACCCGGGTGGTGGCCTGATGCCGACGGGCAGCCTGCTCGACACCCACCTGACGAATCTCGCCGCGGCGCTGGTGCCGTACCGGCGGTGTGAGCGACAGTTGGCGCGCTGGGGTGCGGACCTGGCCCACCGGCTGGCCGCCGGGGGGCGCCTGCTGGTGGCCGGCAACGGCGGCAGCGCCGCCGAAGCCCAGCACCTCACCGCCGAGCTGGTCGGGAAGCTGCGTGACGACCGTCAGCCGCTGTCCGCGATCGCCCTGCACGCCGAGACGAGCGCGCTCACCGCCATCGCCAACGACTACGGCTACGCCGACGTGTACGCCCGCCAGGTGCGCGCCCACGGCCGCCCCGGCGACGTCCTGCTGCTGCTGAGCACCAGCGGAACCAGCCCCAACCTGGTCACCGCCGCACAGGCCGCCCGCGACGTCGGTGTGACCACCTGGGCGCTCACCGGCGCCACCCCCAATCCGCTCGCCGACGTCTGCGACGACGTGCTGGCCGTCGCGTCCCCGGACACCCAGGTCGTCCAGGAGCTGCACCTGGTGACCAGTCATCTGCTCTGCGAGTACCTCGAACAGGAGTTGCCCGCCGCGTTGGCGGCGGTCGCCGACCCGGCGGTCGTCTACCCCGCGCCCGGGGAGCCGGCGCCGGTGCGCGCCGGGGTCGAGGTGGTGCTCGACGGCGGGACCGGACAGCAGGTCGACGCGTGAGGATGAGGAGGCAAGCGTGAGGGGACCGGTGGTGGTGCTCGGGGACACCCTGCTCGACCGGGATGTGGAAGGTGTGGTGAACCGGCTCTGCCCGGACTCCCCGGTGCCGGTGCTCGACGAGACCGCAGCCACCGACCGACCGGGGGGCGCCGGGCTGGCGGCGGTGTTCGCCGCCGCGCAGGGCGCCGAGGTGGTGCTGGTGACCGCGCTCGCCGACGACGCCGGCGGGGCCCGGCTGAGCGCTCTGCTCACCGCGGCCGGCGTGCAGGTCTACCCACTGGCCCTCTCCGGGGCGACGCCGGAGAAGATCCGACTGCGGGCCCGGGGGCGGGTGCTGCTGAGGCACGACCGGGGCGGCACGTCCGGGGAGCCGGGTCAGCCCTCCGACGAGGTGCTCCGGGTGATCGCCGCGGCGTCGGCGGTCCTGGTCAGCGACTACGGCCGAGGGGTGGCCCGGCAGCCCGCGCTGCGGGACGCGTTGGCCGCCACCCGCGCGCCGGTGGTGTGGGACCCGCATCCGCGCGGCCCGGCGGCGGTGCCCGGCGTACACCTGGCCACCCCGAACGAGTCCGAGGTGCGCGAGCTGGTCCCCGCGCTGCCCGGTGCCTCCCGACTGGCCACCGCGTCGCGCGGCGCCCAGGGGCTCCGGCGGCGCTGGCGGGCCGGCGCGGTCGCGGTGACGCTTGGCGGTGACGGCGCGCTGCTCTGCCACGCCGGGTCGACGCCGCTGGTGGTGCCGACGCCGGGTAGTGCCGAGGGGGACACCTGCGGTGCCGGTGACCGGTTCGCGGCGGCGGCCAGCCTGGCGTTGGCCCAGGGCGCGCTGGTCTCCGAGGCCGTGCAGGTGGCGGTCGCCGAGGCCTCCGCGTACGTGGCGGGTGGGGGAGTGGCCGCGGCGCTGCCTCCGTCGGGGCCGCCGGTGCGGACCAGGAGCGGGCCGGGCTCGCGGGCCCTCCAGCCCGGACCACGCGGTGGTGCGGTGGCTGACCGGGTGGGGGTCGCGGCCGTCGCCGCACTCCTGGGTGAGGTACGCGCCGCGGGTGGCACTGTGGTGGCGACCGGCGGTTGTTTCGACCTGCTGCACGCCGGGCACGTGGCCACCCTGGAGGCCGCCCGGCAGCTCGGCGACTGCCTGATCGTCTGCCTGAACTCCGACGACAGTGTGGCCGGGTTGAAGGGGCCGGATCGCCCGGTGCAGTCCGAGGGTGACCGCAGCCGACTGCTGGCCGCCCTGAGCTGCGTCGACGCGGTCCTCATCTTCGACGAGCCGACCCCGGCCGCGGCCCTGTCCTGGGTACGCCCCGACGTCTGGGTCAAGGGCGGCGACTACGCCACCGGCGGTGGGGACGCGTCCGCAACCCTGCCGGAGGCGGACGTCCTGCGCCGGTGGGGTGGGAACACAGTGGTGGTGCCCTACCTGGACGGTCGTTCCACCACCGACCTGATCGTCCGCACGCTCGCGGGGCGGACCCGATGACCGCCACGCGGCCCGGCGCCGGGCCCACCGTGCTGGTCACCGGCGGCGCCAGCGGGCTCGGCGCCGCGGTGGTCGCCGCAGTGGCCGCCTCCGGTGGCCGACCGCTCGTGCTGGACCGGCAGCCACCTGTCGACGGGGTGTCCTGGACCGAGTGCGACCTGGCCGACACGCGAGCCGCCGAGGTGGCGACCCAGCATCTCGCCGAGCAGGCCGGTGGCCTGGACGCGGTGGTCACCGCCGCCGGCACGGACGTGCCGGGCCGACTCGCCGACCTACCGGGGGAGACCTGGGACCGCATCGTCGCCGTCGACCTGCTGGCCACCGCGGCGGTGATCCGGGCCGCGCTGCCGTTCCTGCTGACCTCGCGGGGCCGCATCGTCACTGTCGCCTCCACCCTGGGCGTCAAGGCGGTCAGCGACGCCACGGCGTACTGCGCGGCGAAGTTCGGGGTGGTGGGGTTCACCCGAGCCCTCGCCGCCGAGCTGGCCGGTCAGGTCGGCGTCACCCTGCTCATCCCGGGCGGTATGCGCACCGCGTTCTTCGACGAACGGGACCCGCAGTACAAGCCGGGGCCGGACGCGATCCTCAACGAGCCCGCCGACACCGCCGCCGCGATCATGTTCGCGCTCAACCAGCCGCCCGGCTGCGCGGTGCGCGAGATGGTGGTCTGCGCCGAGCAGGAGACCTCGTACCCGTGATCCTCGTGCTGCGCGCCCTCGGCGTCGGCGACCTGGTGACCGCGGTGCCCGCGCTGCGGGCGCTGCGGGCCGCGTACCCCGCGCGGGAGTTGGCCCTCGCCGCTCCCGCCTGGCTGGCCCCGCTCGTCGACCTGGTCGGCGGCGTCGACCGGCTGGTCGACACCACCGGGCTGGACCGACCCCTCCGGATCGGGTCGCCCCCGCGGGTGGCGGTCAACCTGCACGGGCGCGGCCCGCAGTCGCACCGGCTGCTCACGGCCACCCGGCCCGCCCGGCTGATCGCCTTCGCCAACCTGGACGCCGGGTGGGCCGACGGCCCGGCCTGGGACGGCGACGAGCACGAGGTGGACCGGTGGTGCCGGCTGCTGTCCTGGTACGACATCCCGGCCGACCGCGCCGACCTCAGCCTGCGTCGGCCCGGGTCGGCCGGACTGCCGGGACTGCCCAGCGGTGTCACACTGCTACACCCGGGCAGCAAGATCCCGGCCAAGCGGTGGCCCGCCGAGCGGTTCGCCGCACTGGCCCGGGCGCTGACCGACCAGGGACACCGGGTGCTGCTCACCGGCTCGGCCGACGAACGTGCGTTGGCGGCCCGGGTGGCCGACGCGGCGGGCCTGACCCCGGACGCGGTGCTGGCCGGCCGGACCGACCTCGGCGCGCTCGCCGCGCTGGTGGCCGACGCCCGGCTGGTGGTCAGCGGGGACACCGGCGTCGCCCACCTGGCCACCGGGTACGGAACCCCGTCGGTCGTCCTCTTCGGGCCGGTGCCACCGGCGCACTGGGGGCCGCCACCGGACCGGCCGCGGCACCGGGTGCTCTGGGCCGGCGAGGCGGATTGGCCCAGCTGGGACGGGGTAGGAAGCCACCCGACGATGGCTGCTCTGCGCCTCGACGAGGTGCTGGCCGCCGTGGCCGAGGTGCTGAGGGTGGTGCGGGTTTCCGGTGCGGTTGCGGCGTAGCGACCCGGGTCGACCGGGGTACGGACGGCGTCGGCGCGGGCGGGGCTGGCTCTTCGTCGACCCGTCCGGGGCTCCGGTGCGGGATCCGGATGTCCTGGCCCGGCTGCGGGAGTTGGTCATCCCCCCGGCCTGGCAGGACGTCTGGATCGCGCCGCATCCGAACGGGCACATCCAGGCGATCGGGATCGACGCGGCCGGGCGCAAGCAGTACGTCTACCACCCGCGGTGGCGGGAGAAGCAGGACGAGGCGAAGTTCGACCACATGTTGGAGGTGGCCCGGCGGCTGCCGGTGCTGCGCGAGCGGGTGGGGCGGGACCTGGACGGCCCTGGACTGGGACGGGACCGGGTGCTGGCGACGGTGGCCCGACTGCTGGACATGGGGATGTTCCGGGTCGGCAGCGACCAGTACGCGAACGGCGACGACCCGACGTACGGGGTGTCCACCCTGCGCCCCGAGCATGCCCGGTCCCGGGGCGGCTGCGTGGTGTTCGTGTTTCCCGCGAAGGGGGGCATCGAGCAGGTACGCCGGATCGAGGATCCGGAACTGTGCCAGGTGCTGATGAATCTGCGCCGGCGTCGGCGACGGGCGGAGCGGCTGTTCGGCTACTGGGACGGCCGGGAGTGGCGCGACGTGCGCAGCGACGAGGTCAACGGCTACCTGCGCGACGCCAGCGGTGGGGAGATGACCGCGAAGGACTTCCGCACCTGGCACGCCACAGTGCTCGCGGCCACCGAGTTGGCCACCGCGGGCCCGGCGCGCTCGGTGACCGCCCGGCGCAGGTCGGTGGTCGCCGTCATGCGTGCGGTGGCGGAACTGCTGGGCAACACGCCGACGGTTGCTCGTGCGTCGTACGTGGACCCCCGGGTGGTCGACCTCTATCACGACGGGGTGGTGGTGTCGGTGGACCCGCGGGCGCCTCGCGAGGAGGCGGAGCGGGTCGTGCTGGAGCTGCTGGAGAAGTCCTGACCGGCCCCGTCGACGATTCTGGGGGGAAGCGCGACGGGACCGGAGCCTCGGGCGTCAGTGGGGTGCCACCGGGCGGCCGCCCGCCGCTCGCGCGGCGGGCGCCTCGCCACGGCCCCCGTTGGCGGCCCACCAGGCGATGGCAGACCGCGTTGGTGTCAGTCTGCCGGCAGCGAGTTGACGGTGGACGCCTGGCGGTTGACGATCTGCGCCAAATCCGAGCCGCTGTCACGGTGTTCCTGCGCTGTGGTTCCGTACGCGGCCCGGAATGCCCGGCTGAAGTGGGCCTTGTCGGGAAACCCCCACCGCGCCGCGACGGTCTGCACCGGCAGGTTGCGCAGCGCCGGGTCGGTCAGGTCGCGCCGGCACCGGGCCAGCCGCAGGTCCCGGATGTACGACGCCACAGTGGTGTCCTCGGCCTCGAACAACCGGTGCAGGGACCGCACCGAGATGTGGTGGGCGTCGGCGACGACCTGTGGGCCGAGCGTCGCCTCGCCGAGGTTGCGGTGGATGTACGCCTGCACCTGGGTGAGCAGCGCCCGGCGGCGGACCTCGGTGGGCACGGCGTCCTCGGCGACGAGGTGCCGGCCGAGCATTGTGGTGGCCAGGTCGAGCCCCACCGCGCCCAGCCGGGTGGTGTCGGCGGCATGGTACTGCTCGGGGTGCCCGGTCACCTGGAGCAGGAACTGCGCCAGCAGCGCCCCGATGCCCTCGCTGCCGGACATCCGGCCGCCGTAGAGGGCGGCCATCCGCTGTGGTGGCAGGGGCAGGGCGGCGTGCGGGATCAGCGTGATGATCGAGGTGGCCTGGTTCCGATCCGGCTCGGTCGCGTGGTGGCAGACGTCGTGTGGCCGGGACGCGTCGTAGAAGGTGAACTCGCCGGCCAGGATCTCGCTGCGCCGACCGTCCTGGCTGGATGTGCCGATGCCGCCGGTGGTGAGGGCGAGGATGTACAACTCCGGGTCGGACTGACGGACCAGCTTCCGGGTCCGGGTGGCGTCCAGCGACGGGTATTCGTACTGCACCAGCTGGATCGGGCCGAGGTCGAGGAAGTCGGCGCGGGCGGCGAAGTCGTCGCTGTGCGCGGACTGGATGCGCAGCGGCGCCGAGGTGCGCGCCACCAGGTCCAGCCACATGCCGAACCGTTCGCCAGGTGGCAGGACTGTGGTGTCGATCGTTGCTCTCGGCAGCATCGGGGCTCCCTCAGCCCGCCCGGCGCTGGATCAGCGCCTCGACGCCGTCGAGGATCCGATCCAGGCCGAAGACGAACTCGTCGTCGGGGTTGTCGTCCTGGTAGAGCACGCCGGCGCTGAGCACCCGGTGCAGCGCGGGGAAGCGGGCGGGGTCGATGAGCCGGGCCACCAGCCGACCGTACGCGGGCATCATCTCGCTGGGCTCGACGCCGGCCGCCCGGGTGCCCTCGGCGATCTGCGAGGTGAGGGTGGCCTCGTTGCGGACGTACCCGGTGATCAGCAGGAGCACCGACATCTTCTCGCCCTCGGCGAGCGTGGTGCCGTCGAGGCAGCGCAGCCCGTCCTCTATCCAACCGAGCTGCTGCGGGGTGATCGGTGGGCCGCTGATCGGGACGTGCAGCAGCCAGGACCGTCGCCGCAGCACCTCGTGCTCGGCCCAGGCCCACCGGGTGAGGCCGGTGCGCCAGTCGTCCTCCGCAGCGGGCGGACCGGGGGAGGGGCCGTACCCGGTGTCCACCATGAGCATCAGCAGCTCGTCCTTCGAGCCGACGTACCGGTAGAGGGCCATGGTCGCGGCGCCCAACTCCTTGGCCACCCGGCTCATCGAGACGGCGGCCAGGCCGTCGGCATCGGCCACGCGTACGGCGGCGTCCACGATGGTGGGCACGCTCATTCCCGGCCGAGGGCCCTTGGGTGGGCGTTCCCGCAGCCCCCACACGCTCTCGATGGCCGGCGGGAGTACGGGCCCGCCGTCGTCTGTCTTCGCCGCCACATTTCCTCCTTGCCCCGCCATCCTAGTTCTGCGTATGGTCTACGCATAACAGCGTACGACATACGCAGAAGGGAAACTGATCATGACGACCACCACCACACCGGCACCGCGGGCGGGCCGGCGCGAGTGGATCGGGCTCACGGTGCTGATGCTGCCGCTGCTCCTGGTCTCGATGGACGTGTCGGTGCTCTACTTCGCCGTCCCGTTCATCAGCGCGGAGTTGCGCCCCACCGCCACCGAGCAGCTCTGGATCTTCGACATCTACGGCTTCGTGCTGGCCGGGCTGCTCATCACCATGGGCGCCCTGGGTGACCGGATCGGCCGACGGCGGCTCCTGCTGGTCGGCGCCACCGCGTTCGGTGCGGCGTCGCTGCTGGCCGCGTACGCCGACAGCACCGCGACGCTCATCGCCGCGCGGGCCGTGCTCGGTGTCGGCGGGGCCACCCTGATGCCCTCGACGCTCGCCCTGGTGCGCAACATGTTCCACGACGCCAAGCAGCGTGGCACCGCCATCGGCATCTGGACCGCCACCCTCACCGGCGGCATCGCCATCGGCCCGGTGCTCAGCGGCATCCTGCTGGAACACTTCTGGTGGGGCTCGATCTTCCTGATCAACATCCCGGCGATGCTGATGCTGCTCCTGCTCGTCCCGCTCCTGGTGCCCGAGTTCCGCAACCCGGCGGCCGGGCGGTTCGACCTGATCAGCGCGGTGCTGTCGCTCGGCGCGCTGCTGCCGGTGATCTACGGCATCAAGGAGATGGCCCGCGACGGCCTGAGCACGGTGCGGGTCCTCGCCATCGTGGGCGGCCTACTGGTGGGCGCGCTCTTCCTGCACCGGCAGCGGACCCGGGCGTACCCGATGGTCGACCTCGCGTTGTTCCGCCGTCCCGGCTTCGCCGGGTCGCTCGCCGTCAACCTGGTGGCGATGTTCGCCCTGGTCGGCTTCGCCATCTTCACCACCCAGCACCTGCAGCTGGTGCTCGGCCTGAGCCCGCTGCGCGCGGCACTGTGGAGCATCGTGCCGTCCCTCGCCGTGGGCGGAATCGCACCGGCCGCCGCCGCCCTCGCCCAGCGCGTCGAACGGGCGTACCTGATCGGTGCCGGGTTCGGGATCGCCGTGCTCGGCTTCGTGGTGCTGACCCGGGTCACGCCGGAGACGCCGCTGTGGCTGCTGCTCGTCGGCGCCAGTGTCTACGCGGGTGGCCTGGTGATGGTGATGTCCCTCGTCACCGAACTGGTCCTCGGCGCGGCGCCGCCCGAGCAGGCCGGTGTCGCGTCGGCGCTCACCGAGTCCAGCAGCGAACTGGGTGGTGCGTTGGGAATGGCGATCCTGGGCAGCGTCGGCGCGGCGGTCTACCGCCGCGAGATCGTTGACGGACTGCCGGCCGGGCTGCCCGCCGACGCCGGCGCCGCGGCCCAGGAGACCCTGGCCGGCGCGCTCGCGGTCGCCCAGGGGCTGCCGGCGGATCTGGCCGACGCGGTGCGGCACGCCGCAGCTGTCGCGTTCACCGACGGGCTGCACCTGGCAGCGTACGCCGCCATGGCGGTCATGCTGCTGGGGGCGATCACCGCCCTGGTCGCGCTGCGCGGCATCCGACCGGCCGACCCGACGGCGCTGGCCGCCGAGCCGACCGGTCCGGCCGACACGTCGTTGTCGTCGCTCAGTCGGTGAGCACGTGCGCGAGCCGGTCGCGGAATCGCCGCTCGGAGTCGCTGACCGACTCGCCGCCGATGCCCAGCAGCCCACCGCTGGACGCGGCGCCCACCACCTGCTCGGCGATCTTCACGAGCCAGTGCTTGTACGCGCCGGCCTCACCCTCGTCGACGCGGCCGGCCAGCAGCTCGGCCGCCTGGCCGGCCCGCAGCAGCACGTCGTCGATGTACGCCCCGGGGTCGGTGGGCGCGATGGCCGGCAACTCCTCACCGGTCTCCGGGTCGCCGACCCGGGTGACGATCTCGCCGGCCACGGCGGCGACCAGCGGGCTGGCCGACTCCCGGCCGGTGGCGATGGTCTCCAGCCCGGCCGCGTTCTCCGCCATGGTCCGGCGGGTGCCGTCGGACTCGGCGGCGCTCGCGGCCGTCAGCACCGACTGCGGCAGGCCGACCAGCAACCCCCACTCCCCGTCGGAGAAACCGAACCCGGTGTACGCCGGCTGCTCGATCACGGCAACGCCCCTTCCGCCCTGCTCAACTTGGTCAATCGGTGCTCTGCTTGGTCGATCCACCGGGCCCGACAACGGTGCCCGGGTCAGGCTAGTCCAGGGTCAGCAGGCCCTGTTCGGACACCACGCGCACCGACAACGTCTTGTACCCGACCTCGTCGAAGAGCACCGTCATCTTGTCCTCCTCGTACGAGAGCACCAGGCCGGGCCCCCACTCCGGGTGACGCACCTGGCTGTGCACCGGGAACGGCCCGACCGCTCCCTGGTCGGCCACGCTGGTGCCGTTGTGGCAGTTGTCGCAGTGGCCGCAGACGTGCGTCATCTGCTCGCCGAAGTAGGCCAGCAGGGTCTGCCCCCGGCAGGCCCGGGTCTCGGCGAAGGCCCGCATCATGTCGGTGCGGGACCGGGTCACCGTCTGCTGGCGCTCCGCCTCGGCCAGCGCCGCCGCGGCGGCGTCGGTCGGGGTGGGTGAGTAACGGGGAGCGCCGATGCGTTGCCGGGCGCGTGGCTCGGCCGCGCCGACCTGCTCCAACAGGGAGAGGTACTGGCCCAGCTTGCGCGGCCCGAGACCGGTGGTCTCGCGCAGCTCGGTCTTGGTGGCCGGCTTGCGGCGCAGCAGCGCGGCGAGGTCGCGCAGCTCGTCGACGTCGGGCAGGCCGCCGCTGAAGAACCGTTGCAGGCCCACGTCCTCGGCCTGCCAGAGCAGCAGCACCCGGGCCGGTTGCCCGTCGCGCCCGGCCCGGCCGATCTCCTGGAAGTAGCTGTCCGGCGAGTCGGGCAGCGCCATGTGCGCCACCCAGGCGATGTTCGGCTTGTCGATGCCCATTCCGAACGCCGAGGTCGCCACCATGATGGGGACCTGGTCGGCGAGGAAAGCCTCGTGCAGTTCGTGACGTGCGCCGGCCGCCATCCCACCGTGGTAGAACTGCGCCGGGAAGCCGGCGTCGGTCAACCGGGTGGCCAACTCCTCGGCGGCGCGACGGGTCGGCACGTAGATGATCCCGGGCCGCTCGTCGTCGCGCAGCAGCGTGATCAGCCGCCGCCACCGGTAGTCCTCGGTGGGGCAGTGCGCGACCTCGACGAACAGGTTCGGCCGGTCCAGCCCGGAGACCACCACCTCCGGCTCGCGCAGCCGCAGCCGGGCGATGATGTCGTCGCGTACCGGAGGGGAGGCGGTGGCGGTCAGCGCGACCACCGGCGGTCGACCGATGCCGTCGATGAGGTGCCCGAGCGCCAGGTAGTCGGGGCGGAAGTCGTGCCCCCACGCGGAGATGCAGTGAGCCTCGTCGATCGCCACAAGCGCCGGCTTCAGCGCGGCGACCTCGGCCATCCGCTGGGGGTTGCTGAGCTGTTCCGGGGTGATGAAGAGGAACTCCGCCCGACCCTCACGGATCTCGGTGATCGCCTCGGCCTGCTGGGTGGCCGACTCGTTCGAGCTGATCCGCACCGCCCGCAGCTCCGGGCGTTGCCGCTCGTTGAGGGAGGCGATCTGGTCCTGCTGGAGGGCCAGCAGCGGGGAGATCACCACTGTGGGGCCGGGGATCAGGCTGGCCGGGATCTGGTAGATCGCCGACTTGCCGGCGCCGGTGGGCAACACCACAAGCGCGTCGCGTCGCTTCATCACCGCGCGCATGGCGGCCAGTTGGTTGGGCCGCAGCGCCTTCCAGCCGAAAAGGCTGCGGGCCGCGCGGCGCAACGTCATCGAGTGCGTGGACAGTTTCATCGAGGGCCGGAGGTACCCGAGCCCATGACCGCCGAAACGCGTTCCGACGATCATGAGCTCGCCGATCCGCGACTCAGCGCAGGCGGGGCAGGACTTCGCGCTGGTAGAGGTCGAACAGGCCCTGGTAGTGCGGGCCGGTGTTGGCCACGTAGACCTCGTCGAAGCCGGCCTTGGCGTACTTGTCGATCATCTCCAGGTGCGCGTCGGCGCTGTTGCCGCAGACGAACGCCTCCTTCAGCATCTCCGGCTTGACCAGCTCGGCGGCCTGCTCGAAGTGTCGCGGCGAGGGCAGCACCTGGGACAGCTCACCCGGCACCCCCGCGTTGGGCCAGCGCTCGTACGCGATGCGCAACCCCTCCTCCGCGCTGTCCGCGTACGCCGCCTTGAAGCCGGCCTGGCACGGCTTGTCGCCGCCGCCGTTCTCGCGGAAGCGCCGGACCATCTCGCCGTCGGGCATGGTGCTCACGTAGCCGTCGCCGATCCGGGCGGCCAGGTCGATGGCCTTCGGCCCGAAGCCGGAGACGTAGATCGGCGGGGGAGTGTCGGGCAGCGTGTAGATCCGCGCCTGCTCCACCGTGTAGTGCTTGCCGTGGTGGCTGACGAAGTCGCCGCCCCACAGCGCGCGCAGCACCTCGACGGCCTCCTCCAGCATCTCCAGCCGGACGTCGGCCTGCGGCCAGGCGTCGCCGAAGATGTGCTCGTTGAGCGCCTCGCCGGTGCCGACGCCGAGCACGAACCGTCCACCGTGCAGCACCGCGCTGGTCGCCGCCGCCTGCGCGATCACGGCCGGGTGGATCCGCAGGGTCGGGCAGGTCACCGCCGTGGTCACCGGCAGCGAGCAGACCTGGCTGACCGCGCCGATCATCGACCAGACGAACGGGCTCTGGCCCTGCGCGTCCACCCAGGGGTGGTAGTGGTCGGAGATCCACAGCGCCTCGAAGCCGGCCCGTTCGGCACCGCGCGCCTGCTCCAGCAACTCGGCCGGCGTGAACTCCTCACTGGACAGAAAATATCCGATCTTCATGGCTTACCCCTTCGGCACGCGGACCTGCTGATGGGAGAGCCGTACCCCGGTGGTGCCCGGTCACACCGGTTCTCGACGTGCGGCGGGTCAGCGTCGGCCGAACATCGCCCGGATCGCGGCGAGGAGCAGCAGGGCGCCGACCACCAGGCCGAGCAGGCGTACGCCGGGGATGTCGGCCGGGCTCGTCGCGTCGGCCAGCAGGACGGGATCCATCCCCGCACTCTCCCCGGGGAACGGCCCGCCCGGCAACTGTAAGGTTTATTGACTATTGAATCGCTCAGTGTGACCATGGCAGGACCGCCTGCCGGTGGCGGTGCGCCGAGGGCGCGCGAGAGATGGGGTACGGGGGCCGCATGAGCGAGCGCAACCAGCGGATCGACGGGGGCGCACCGTCGCCGGTGATCGATATGGATCACTGCGAGGGGGCGGCGTGACCACGACCACCGGGCACCTCCCGGCGCTCGCCGCCGCCGTCCTGCAACCCGGCTTCGTCGGCACCACCCCACCACAGTGGGTGTGCCGTTGGCTCGGCGACGGTCTCGGCTCGGTGGTGCTCTTCGCCCGCAACGTCGTCGACACCGAGCAGGTGGCCGCGCTCACCGCGACGCTGCGCGCGGAACGGCCGGACGTCATCGTGGCGATCGACGAGGAGGCCGGCGACGTCACCCGGCTGGAGTCGGTGCACGGCAGCTCCCGGCCCGGCAACTTCGCCCTCGGCGCGGTCGACGACCCGGCGCTGACCGAGGCCGTCGCCCGGGACCTCGGCGTCGAGCTGGCCACGGCGGGCGTCACCCTCAACTACGCCCCGGACGCCGACGTCAACTCCAACCCGGCGAACCCGGTGATCGGCGTCCGCTCCTTCGGCGCCGACCCGGCGCTTGTCGCGCGGCACACCGCCGCCTGGGTCCGGGGGCTCCAGGCCGGCGGCGTCGCGGCCTGCGCCAAACACTTCCCCGGGCACGGCGACACCCGCGTCGACTCACACCACGACCTGCCCCGGATCACCGCCGACCGGGACCGGCTGGACGCCTGCGAACTGGCCCCGTTCCGCGCCGCCGTGGCCGCCGGGGTGCAGGCGGTCATGACCGGCCACCTGCTGGTGCCCGCGCTCGACCCGCACCTTCCGGCGACGCTGAGTCAACGCATCCTGGGTGGGTTGCTCCGTGACGAGCTGGGCTTCTCCGGTGTGGTGGTCACCGACGCGGTGGAGATGCGCGCGGTCGCCGACCGGTACGGCTTCGCCGGAGCGACGGTCCGCGCCCTCGCCGCCGGGGCCGACGCGATCTGCATCGGTGGCGAACGGGCCGACGAGCAGGCCGCCCGTGAGCTGCGCGACGCCATCGTGGCCGCCGTCATCTCCGGTGAGCTGCCCGAGGAACGTCTCGCCGAGGCCGCCAAGCGCGTCGGTCAACTCGCCGCCTGGACGGTGGCGGCCCGCAGCGCCGGCCTGGCCGGAGCGCGTGGCGCCGCCGACGTCGGGCTGGTCGCCGCCCGCCGGGCCGTCCGGGTCACCGCCGGCCCCGGTACGACTGTCGCGCTGCCCCTGACCCGCGCGGCACATGTCGTCGAGTTCGAGCCGCTGCGCAACATCGCCATCGGCGCCGAGACCCCGTGGGGCATCGGCGGGCCACTGGGCGAGCTGCTGCCCGGCACCAGCACGGTCCGCTACGCCGAACCCGACGTGCCGGCGGACCCGGGCGCCGGGGCGGACGCCCGCCCCCTGGTGCTGGTCGTCCGCGACCTGCACCGGCACGACTGGATGCGCGCCGCAGTGCACCGCGCGTTGGCCGTCCGACCCGACGCGGTAGTTGTCGAGTTGGGCGTGCCCGAGCTGGTCACCGGGGCGGTGCACCTGGCCACCCACGGCGCCACCCGGGCCAGTGGACGGGCCGCCGCCGAGGTGCTCACCGGCGCCCGCTGACGGGCCCGCCCTACGGAAGGTCGGCGACCAGGTCGGCGTACTCGGGGTGCTTGTCGATGAACGCGGCCATGAAGGGGCACTGCGGCACCAGCTTCGTGCCGCGTGCCCGGAGCTGGTCCAGGGTGCCGCGGATCAGCGTGCCGCCCACCCCCTTGCCCTGAAAGCCCCGGTCCACCTCGGTGTGGGTGAAGACCAGGACCTCCCCGCGCGGCAGGTACGCGGTGAAGCCGGCCAGCGCGTCGTCGACCAGGATCTCGAAGCGGTGCTTCGCCGGGTTGTCCTCGACCAGGGTGCTCATCCGGCCATTCTCCCCGCCGGGTCGGCCAGCGCGTCGAGTTCGCCGAGCAACCGGTCCACCTCGTCGGCCGTGTTGTAGTGATAGATGCTGGCCCGCACCGCGCCGCCGCTGTCGCGCAGACCCATCAGCTGGAAGTACTCGTAGGCGTAGTAGTCGCCGACGGAGAGGCAGAACCCGGCGGCGCCCAACGCCTCCTGGGTGGCAGCCGGCGACATCCCGGCGACCCGGAACGAGACCGTCGGACAGCGCCGCGCCGGCGAGCCGTAGACGGTGATCGCCGGCCGCTGCGCCAACCCGGCGAGCAGCCGGTCCAGCAGGGCCTCCTCGTGTGCCTGGGCGGCGGCCAGCCCGGCCCGCAGCCGCGCCCGCCGGTCCCCGACCGCGTCCGGGTCCAACCCCGCCAGGTGGTCCACCGCGGCGGTCACACCGGCCAGCAGCGGGAAGCTCGGCGTGCCGTACTCGAACCGGTCCGGCACCGCGTCGGAGGACGGCACCAGCTTCGCCGGGCGCAGCGCCGCCCACCGGGCCGGGTCCGCCACCATCGCCGCCAGGTGCGGCCCGGACCACTTGTACGCGCTGGTGACCAGCACGTCGGCGCCGAGCGAGCTCAGGTCGGTCGGGCCGTGCGGAACCGAGTGCACCCCGTCGACGTGGACCAACGCGCCGACCGCGTGCGCGGCCTTGGCGATCGCCGGCACGTCCGGCATGGTGCCGATGGCGTTGCTGCCGGCGGTGACCGCGACCAACCGGGTCCGCTCACCGACCAGGTCCGCGTACTGGGCCGCGGGCAACTCACCGGTGTGCCTGTCGACCTCGGCCCAGCGCACCGTCGCGCCGGCCGCCTCGGCGGCCTGCACCCACGGCCGCACGTTCGCGTCGTGGTCGAGCCGGGAGACCACCACCTCGTCCCCCGGGCGCCAGGCCGCGCCGAGCGTCCGGGCCAGGGTGTACGTCAGCGCTGTCGCACTCGGGCCGAGAACCACCCCGGCCGGGTCGCCGCCGAGCAGGTCGGCCACCGCCGAGCGGGCCTCGGCCACCAGCTCCAACGACCGGCGGCCCGCGACGTTGGCGGCGCTGCGGTTGCCGACCGCCGACCGCATGGCGTCGGTGACCGCGTCGATCACACCGGCCGCGGTCTGGGTGCCCCCGGCACCGTCGAGGTGGACGAAGCCCTCGGTCAGGGCGGGGTACGCGGCCCGGGTGCGGGCGATGTCGAACGGCATGTCCCGGACCCTAGCCGGTGCTCCTCGTACCCTGGTCGGCCGCCAGGTGATCACTGTTGGGCGGTGCCGTCGCGGATGTCTCGTACTCTTGGCGGGGTGACGAACCGACCCGCCACCGTGCCCATTCCCTCCGTCCGCCGCGCCGCCGGTCTCTTCGCCGGTCTGGCGCTCGGCCTCGCCGTGCTCGCCGGGTGCAGCTCCCAGGGCGCCTCCACCGACTGCGGGCTGGACGCCTGCACTGTCACCTTCGAGCGGGGTGTCGACGCGAGCGCCACCATCCTGGGCGTCGAGGCCAAGTTGGTCGGCGCCGAGGGTGACCAGGTGACCGTCGAGGTCGCCGGCGAGCAGCTCACCCTCACCACCGGCCAGCAGGCCGCCGAGGCCGGCGGCTTCGCTGTCACCCTGGACAGCGTGACCGACCAGCAGGTCAAGATCCGCGTAGCACGCAACCCGGGCAGCTGATCCGGGCGGGCGGCGGTGGCCGACGTTTGGGAATCTTCAGAATCGGAGATTGTGACGCCATGTCACTCACCCGTAGCGCCGAAGCCACCGCCTCCCGAACGGCGGACAGCCGGTGGCTGGAAGTTCTCGCCCGGGCCGGCTTCATCGGCTACGGCATCGTCCACCTCCTCTTCGCCTGGTTGGCGTTGCAGATCGCGTTCGGCACGTCGTCCGACGACGGCGACCAGTCCGGCGCGCTGCGCACCCTCTCCGCACAGCCCCTCGGCAAGTTCCTGGTCATCGCCGTCGCGGTCGGCCTGCTCGCGATGGCGATCTGGCAGGCGCTGGAGGCGGCGGTCGGGCACCGCGCCGAGCGCGGCAAGGAGCGGGTCATGGAACGGCTCGCCTCGGCCGGCCGGACCATCGTCTACCTCTACTTCGCCTGGACCGCCTTCAAGGTCTTCTCCGACGCCGGGTCGAACAGCGCCGACAAGCAGGAGGCGTTGACCGGCAAGCTGATGACCTCCAGCGGTGGCCGCTGGCTGGTCGGCCTGGCCGGGCTGGTCGTCGCCGCGATCGGCATCGGTCTGGTGATCTACGGTGCCCGGAAGAAGTTCGAGAAGCACCTCAAGACCGGCGAGATGAGCCCGAAGACCCGCCAGCTCGCCCGCCGGCTGGGCATGGCCGGATACGTCGCCAAGGGCGTCGCGTACGGCATCGCCGGTCTGCTGGTCATCGTGGCTGCGGTGAACTACGACCCGGAGAAGGCCCGTGGTCTGGACGCCGCGCTGCACACCCTGCGTGAGCAGTCGTACGGCACGTTCCTGCTGACCCTTGTCGCCCTGGGCATCGCCGCCTTCGGTGTCTACTGCTTCCTCCAGTCCCGGTACCGCAAGGTCTGAACTGGTCGATTCCCGGGCCGTCGGGCACTCTTGGGCTTTTGCCCGAAGTGCCCGACGCCTGGTCGAAGGGGAGCACCGAAGCCGTGCAGAACTATCTCGAAACGGCCGTCGCCGCGCTCGTCGCGGCGGCGGTCGCTCTCTTCCTGGTCGAGGTCGTCCACCGGATGACCCGGCGGTTCGGCCGCCGGTCACTGCTGCTGACCGAGTTGACCGACCACGCACACCGCCCGTTCCAGGTCGCCGCGACGGTCCTGGCCGTGCAGTTCGCCGTCCGCTTCAGCACCGGCTACGCGGTCGGCGAGAGCTGGCGGCGGTTGCTGCTGCACCTGCTCATCCTCGGCGTCATCGCCACCATGGCCTGGTTGGTCGCCGGTCTGCTGATCGTCGTGGAGGACACCGCACTGGCCCGGTTCCGGGTCGACGTACCGGACAATCGGCACGCCCGACGCGTCCGGACCCAGGTGGTGATGCTGCGCCGACTGACCATCGCGGTGATCGTCATCCTGACCGTGGGCGTGATGCTGATGACGTTCCCCAGCGTGCGGGGCATCGGCGCCGGCGTGCTGACCTCGGCCGGTGTGTTCGGTGTGGTGGCCGCGCTCGCCGCGCAGAGCCTGCTCGGCAACGTCTTCGCCGGCCTCCAGCTCGCCTTCAGCGACGCCGTCCGGCTCGACGACGTGGTCGTCGTCGAGGGGGAGTGGGGTCGCATCGAGGAGCTGACCCTCAGCTACGTCGTGGTGCAGATCTGGGACGACCGACGGCTGATCCTGCCCACCTCGTACTTCACCAGCAAGCCGTTCCAGAACTGGACCCGGACGGAGGCGGCGGTGCTCGGCACCGCCGAGTTCGACGTGGACTGGGCGGTGCCGGTGCAGACCATGCGCGAGGAGCTGCGCCGCCTCGTCGAGGGCACCGAGCTGTGGGACGGGCGGGTCTGCGTCCTCCAGGTCACCGACGCCACCGGCGGGATGGTGCGGTTGCGCGCGCTGGTCAGCGCCGCCGACGCGGGCAGTCTGTGGGACCTGCGCTGCCTCGTCCGGGAGCACCTGGTCGCCTGGATCCGGGACAACCGCCCGACCGCGATGCCCCGGCTGCGCACCGAGCTGGGCGACTCCACCAGCAACCTGTCCTGGCAGTGGGTGCAGCCGAGGCGGCCGGCACGCCGCCTGTCCGACACCGAGGCGCCCGACGACGCCCGTGTCTTCGGCGGTAGCGACGACGGCGACGCCCGCAGCGAAGCCTTCGTCGGCCCCGAGGAGACCCGCCCCTGACCCGCCATCCCGCCCCGTTGCGAGAGGTTTGGTCGGGCTTGGGTGGGGGATGTGCTGCCGGACGTCTCTGGCGTGATCACGGCGGCTGGCCTCGTATCGGCGGCGCGGCGTCGGACAACGGGGACGGTGAGCTGGTTGGCGCGCTCTAGGATTGACGAGCGACGACTTCGGGCATACAGCGCGGTGATGAGGAAAGGAGGACAGCATGGCTGACGTGGCGAAAGCCCGCACATCCCCGAACGGGAGCGAGCCCTCCACCGCCGAGTTGGTGCAGCGGGCCACCGAGCAGATCTCCCGCCTCGTACGGGACGAACTGACGCTGGCCCGCGCGGAGTTGACCCAGAAGGGTAAGCACGCGGGCATCGGGATCGGCCTGTTCGGCGGCGGTGGCGCGCTCGCGTTCTTCGGTCTGGGCGCGCTGGTCGCCACGGCGATCCTGCTGCTCGACCTGGTGTTGCCCGCCTGGGCCGCGGCGCTGATCGTGGCGGTGGCCTGCTTCCTGGTGGCCGGCATCCTCGCCCTGGTGGGCAAGAAGCAGGTCAGCCGTGCCGTCCCGCCGGTGCCGGCGGCCACGGTCCGTAGCCTCCGGGCAGACATGGACACCGTCACCGCCGCGGTGAAGGACAGGGGGCGGCAATGACCGGTAACGGGACCGGCGACACGGAGGCCCTCCGCGAGGAGATCCGTCGTACCCGGGTCGAGTTGGGCGAGACGATGGAGGCGTTGGCCGCGAAGGCCGACGTCAAAGCGCGTCTCAAGGAGTCCGCCGAGCAGGCCAAGGAGCGGATGCGTGAGCAGGCGGCGCAGACCGTCGCCCGGGTTCGCGGGCAGGCCGCGCGTGGCGCCGGGATGGCGCGGGCGCAGGCGTACGAGAAGGGCGAGTTGGTACGCGCACAGGCGTACGACAAGGGTGAGTTGGTGCGCCGCAACCCGGTGCCGTGGGCGGCCATCGCGGCCGGTGCGGTGGCCACCGTGGTGGTGCTGATGATCGTGCGGGGGAGGCGTAGGTGAGTAAGAGCATCGGCAGGGTCGCATACCGGCCGGTCGGCGTGCTGTTGGGTATCGCCGCGGGCACTGTGGCCGGGGCGATCTTCCGGCAGGTCTGGAAGGCCACCGCGGGCGACGGTGAGGCGCCCAACGCGACCGACGAGGATCGCGGCTGGGGCGAGATCCTGGCCGCCGCGGCGTTGCAGGGCGCCATCTTCGCGGTCGTCCGGGCCGCCGTGGACCGGGGCGGCGCGGTCGGCGTCCGCCGGATGACCGGCAGCTGGCCGGACTGATCAGGCAGCGACTTCAGCCCCCTTCCCGCATCGATGGGAAGGGGGCTTTCGCATGGCATCGTGCGCCGCCCAGCGCACCTGAGGCATCCGTCAGGTCACATGTCGGAGAAATTCGTCGGAGAGGTCGTGACAGACTTTTTGCGTCCGTGATTTGCTGGTCCCCGCTGTTGCGAGATGGCGTGGGTTGAGAGAAGTCTCCTTCGTGGGGCCGCCTCAGGCGCCGCTGCTCAAAAACGGCCAATCGGCCGGACGGCGTGCACGGCCGCCAGTTTTTAGAGGGAGATACACATGGCTCAGGGAACCGTGAAGTGGTTCAACGCTGACAAGGGCTTCGGCTTCATCACCGTCGATGGTGGGGGTGCTGACGTGTTCGTCCACTTCTCGGCCATCCAGACCAGCGGCTACCGCTCGCTGGAGGAGAACCAGCGGGTGGAGTTCGAGATTGCTCAGGGTCAGAAGGGCCCGCAGGCTGAGCAGGTCCGTCCCATCTGAGTGAGACGGCCGGCCCCCGCCGGCCAGTGGGACGATCCGGCCCAAGGGTCACTGTGAAAGCCCCGCATCCCGCTTGGGATGCGGGGCTTTCGCCTGCTCAGGCTCGCCGGTGGAGCGAGCGGTCAGCGTCGACGCGAGCGCAGGCCGAGCCAGAGCACCACCAGCCCGGCCAGCGTCACGAGCGGGCCGACCACCGCCCAGATCTTCTGGTCGGTCATCACGCTGCCGCTGACGTAGCCGAGGCCCTGCACTGTCCACACCGCACCGATCACCACGGCCAGTAGGCCGAGGGTGAGCGGAAGCCAGCCCCTCATCGCGTCGTCACCACCGGTCGTGCACCTGCGGGCGGATCAGCTCGTCGTAGGTCTCGCGCACGGCTGCCAACTGCTCGTCGGTGAGCGGGGACAGGGCCGCCGCGGCGGCGTTGCGTCGGGCCTGGTCAGCGTCGCGGGCACCGGGGATGACCACTGTGACGCCGGCCTGGTCCAACACCCAGCGCAGCGCGAACTGCGCCATCGTGCGGTCCGCGTCGACAAGCGGGGCCAGCCGGCGTACGGCGGCCAGACCCCTGTCGAAGTCGACTCCGGAGAACGTCTCGCCGACGTCGAAGGCCGCGCCCTGCCGGTTGTAGTTGCGGTGGTCGTCGGCGGGGAACTCGGTGTGCTCGTCGTAGCGGCCGGAGAGCAGGCCGCTGGCGAGCGGCACGCGGGCGATGATGCCGACACCGGCTGCCGCCGCGGCCGGTAGCACACGCTCCAGGGGCTTGTGGCGGACCGCGTTGAGGATGATCTGGACGCTCGCCACCCCCGGTCGGGCGATCGCGGTGAGGGCCTGGTCGCAGGTCTCGACGCTGACCCCGTACCCGGCGATGGCCTTCTCGGCGACGAGGGTGTCCAGGCCGTCGAAGACCTCGTCGGAGGAGAAGACCGCGGTGGGCGGGCAGTGCAACTGGACCAGGTCCAGGGTGTCCATTCCCAGGTTGGCCCGGGAGCGGTCGGTCCACTGCCGGAAGTTGGCCAGGGTGTACGCCTCCGGCCGCTGCTCGACGCGGCGGCCCATCTTGGTGGCGACGGTCAGCCCGGCGTCGGGTCGGGTGCGCAGGAAGCGGCCGATCAGCTGCTCGCTGCGGCCGTCGCCGTACACGTCGGCGGTGTCGAGGAAGGTGACCCCGGCGTCCACGGCGGCGGCGAGCACCGCCATCGCGTCGTCCTCGCTGACGGTGCCCCAGTCGGCGCCGAGTTGCCACGCGCCCAGGCCGACCGCGCCAACGGTCCGGCCGAGCCGGTTGAAGCTACGCTGTTCCATGCCCCCGAGCCTAGTGATCGGGTTGCCACGCTGCCACGCGAGCCGTACCTTTAGCAGTACGCACGTACGGTTTGGGGGGCGACCATGTGGGATCCGACGACCTACCTGCGCTTCGGCGACGAGCGGTCCCGGCCGTTTCACGACCTCGTCGCACGGATCCCGGCCGAGCGACCGCGCACGGTGGTCGACCTCGGCTGCGGCCCCGGCCAACTCACCGCCACCCTCGCCGAGCGCTGGCCGACGAGCCGGGTGCTCGGCCTCGACTCCTCACCCGACATGATCGCGCGGGCCGAGACCCTCGACGCGCCTGCCGACTTCGCGGTCGCCGACCTGCGCGACTGGCGTCCCGCCGGCGACGAGGACGTGGTGGTCAGCAACGCCGCGCTGCAGTGGGTCCCCGGCCACCAGGAGCTGCTGCGCCGCTGGGCCGCCGAACTGCCCGCCGGCGCCTGGCTCGCCATGCAGGTCCCCGGCAACTTCGCCGCCGACTCGCACCGCGCCCTCCGCGAGGTCGCCGACCTGCCGACCTGGCGGGCCACGGTAGCCCCACTGCTGCGCGCGGACCCGGTCGACGACCCGGCCGACTACGCGGCGCTGCTGACCGCCGCCGGCTGCGCGGTGGACGCCTGGGAGACTACCTACGTGCACCTGCTGCCGGCTCGACCCGCCGCCGAGCACCCGGTGCTGGCCTGGATGGAGGGCACCGCGCTGCGCCCGGTCCGGGCCGCACTGGACGCCGCCGGCTGGTCCGCCTTCCGAGCCGAACTGGGAGTACGACTCACCGCGGCGTACCCGGTGCGGCAGGGTCAGGTGTACTTCCCGTTCCGCCGCGTCTTCGTCGTCGCCCGCACCGGCGACCATGCCCAGGAGAACCCGTGACCGACCTGCCCACCTTCATCGCCGGCCTGCCCAAGGTGGAGCTGCACGTGCACCACGTCGGCTCCGCCTCGCCCCGGATCGTCGCCGAGTTGGCCGCCCGCCACGAGGGACGCACCCCCGTGCCGGCCGACCCGGACGCGCTCGCCGACTACTTCGAGTTCCGCGACTTCGCGCACTTCATCGAGGTCTACCTGAGCGTCGTGGACCTCATCCGCGACCCGGAGGACGTCTGGATCCTCACCCACGAGGTGGCCCGGGAGCTGGCCCGCCAACAGGTCCGGTACGCGGAGCTGACCATCACCCCGTACTCGCACGTCCGACGGGGCATTCCCGCGCCGGCGTTCTGCGAGGCCATCGAGGACGCCCGCAAGCGCGCCCTTGCCGACTTCGGCATCGAGCTGCGCTGGTGCTTCGACATCCCCGGCGAAGCCGGCCTGCCGGCAGCCGAGGAGACGCTGCGCATCGCGCTGGACCAGCGTCCGGACGGGCTGGTCAGTTTCGGTCTGGGCGGCCCGGAGATCGGCGTACCCCGACCGCAGTTCCGGCCCTACTTCGACCAGGCCCGCGCCGCCGGCCTGCGCTCGGTGCCGCACGCCGGGGAGACCACCGGACCGCAGACCGTCTGGGACGCGCTGAACGAGCTGGGCGCCGAGCGGATCGGGCACGGCATCTCCGCCGCGCAGGACCCGCAACTGCTCGCGTACCTGGCCGAGCGCCAGATCGGGATGGAGATCTGCCCGACGTCCAACGTCCGCACCCGGGCGGTGGCGACCCTCGACGAGCATCCGCTGCCCCGGCTGGTCGAGGCCGGGCTGCTGGTCACCATCAACTCCGACGACCCGCCGATGTTCGGCACGACCCTCAACGACGAGTACGCGGTGGCGGCCCGCCTGCTCGGCGTCGGCGCCGAGGGTCTGGCCGGGCTGGCCCGCAACGCGGTGACCGCGTCCTTCCTCGACCTCACCGGTCAGCAGCGGATCCTCACCGAGATCGACGCGTACCTCGCCACCGCCGGCTGAGCTGGTCGGTCGGCTGAACCGGTCGGTCGGCTGAACCGGTCGGTCGAGCAGGGCGCGCGGCGGGAGCGTGGGTGTGGGGGGACCTGTGACTCCCGCCGCGCGCGCGGCTCCACCGGCCGTGGGTGCGTGGTGCGCTCGGCCGGTGGAACTGGTGGGTTCGTGTGGTGATCCTGTCAGCCCGTGGCCGATCCAACGCGGTCGTTAACCGCGATCTAAGGAAGACTTGCGCCGGCGCACAGCCCCGGGGTCGGCCGGGTCAGTCGTCGGTGGGGCGCTGGCGGGGCCAGCGACGACCGGTGGCCTTCGTCTCCCGGGCCTCGCGCGCCATCCGGCCGACCAGACCGAAGCGGCTGACCTGTCGGGGCGTCGCCTCCGGGTCGGCCAGCAGCATCACCACGCTGGCCCCGCCCAACCGGGCCCGGTCGATGCTCACCGAGCCGTTGGCCTGCAACGCCACCCGTTTGGCGATGTCCAGGCCGAGCCCTGTCGAACCCTGGTCACTGGTGCCCCGGCGCAGCGCCCGGTCCGGGTTGGCGATGCCGGGGCCGGCGTCGTCGATCCGGATCGCCACGTAACCGTCGCGCCGGGACACGGCCACCTCGAACGCGGTGCCCTGCGGGGTGTAGCGGAAGACGTTACCGATCACCGCGTCCAGCGCGGCGGCCAGCTCGGCCCGCGGCACCGGAGCCGGGATGCGCAGCTGCGCGCCGTTGACCCGCTGCGGTCGGTTCTGGTCGCCGGCCAGCGCCGCCCAGAACACCATCCGGTCCCGGACCACCTCGCTGACGTCGCACATGGCCGGCCCGGCCTCGTGCGCCACCGACTTGCGCGTGGTCTTGATCAACACGTCGATCTCACCCTCCAGGGTGACGATCGCCTGCCGGATCCGCCGGATCCCGCGCAGCCGGTCCAACTCCGCCGGGCTGAACGAACCCACGCTCGTGTCGTCGGACTCCAACGCCTCCGCGTCCAGGCGCAGCACCGTCAACGGGGTACGCAGACGATGCGACAGGTCGGCCACCAACTCCCGCTCGTCGGTGCGGGCGGCGTCCAGCCGGTCCGCCATCCGGTTGAAGGCGTACCCGGCCTCGGCCAGCTCGCGCGGACCGGTCGGCTCGACGCGTACGCCGAGGTCGCCGTCGCCGATGGAGAGCGCGGCCTTGACCAGACCCCGGGTCGAGTCCACCGCGCGGGCAGCGACCCGGTCGACCACCAGCACCGCCGCGCCGGCCATCGCCGCACCGACCGCGAACAGCAGCAGCCAGGTGCCGCCAGCACCCTCGCCCAGCGTCGACTCCGGAAGGAACACCTCGACCACGGCCGTCCGGTCACCGAGGACGACCGGGTCGAGCCGGGCCACACCCCCGTCGACGTCGACAACCAACGACTGGCGCTCCGAGCGGGCCCGGTCCAGGTCGTCGCCGCTGGCCCGACCGGCGGACTCGTCCAGCCCCAACCCGTGCACCACGGGTCGGGTGGGAGCGCCCTCGGCGCTGGCCACCACGGCACGCTCGACGACCGCCGGGTCGGTGCTCACCGCCAGCGCGCCGGTCACCAGCGCGCTGCGCCGCGCCGCATCGGCGATCGCCTCGTCGCGGCTCTGCTCCCGCAGGCTGAGCCCGAGCGGGATCAGGAACGCGAGCGCGACGAGACTGCACATGCCGGCCGTGAGCAGGGCCAGCGCCGTCCTCAGTCCGGTGCCACCAGCCGGAACCCGACCCCCCGCACGGTGCGCAGGTAGCGCGGCTTCGCCGCGGACTCGCCCATCTTTCTGCGGAGCCAGTACAGGTGAACGTCGATGGTCTGATCCTCGCCGACCGATGGCTGCCGCCATACCTCCTCCAAAAGTTCCCGGCGGGACACTACCCGCCCAGGTCGTGCGGCGAGATACGCCAACAGGTCGAATTCCTTGCGGGTGAGCGCCAGCGACTCCCCGTCGAGCTGGGCGCTGCGTTCGCCCACGTCCACCCGCAGCCCGCCGACGCTGTGCACAGCGGGCTGCACGGACCGACTGGCCCGGCCGGCCCGGCGCAGCACTGTGGTGATCCGCGCGTCCAGGTGCGCCCCGGTGAACGGCTTGACCATGTAGTCGTCGGCGCCGGCGCGCAGCAGCTTGACCACCGACTGCTCGTCGTCGCGGGCGGTGGCGATGATGATCGGAACGTCGGTGATGCCGCGCAGCATCCGCAGCGCGTCCGAGCCGTCCAGGTCGGGCAGGCCGAGATCGAGGACCACCAGGTCGGGTGTCTCCGCGGCGACCCGACGCAGGGCGTCCAACGCCGTACCCACGGCGTGCACGGCATGCCCCCGGTCGGTGAGGGACCGCAGCATCGCGCCGCGTACGACGTGATCGTCTTCGACCAGGAGCACGGAGGCCACGACAAGACCGTACTTGGCCTGGCAAGTTGATCGCGTTGCGACGTGCCTGGCGACCGGGCAAGCTGGTACGACGATGCCGTTCACCCTGTTCGCCGATGCCCGCCTGGCGCTCGCCCGGGACAGCCTCGCCGGTCTCTCCACCGGCGACGCCCTCGGCGCGCAGTACTTCCTGCCGCGTCCGGCGCCCGTGGATCTCGCCGCCGACGCCCTGCCGCCGGCGCCCTGGGAATGGACCGACGACACCGAGATGGCCTGCTCGGTCCTCGCCCAACTGGCCGACTCCGGCGGCATCGACCGGGACCGGCTGGCTCTCTCCTTCGCCGAACGGTGCGCCCCGAGCCGAGGCTACGGCGCGGGCGCGATGCTGATCCTGGGGCTGATCCGCACCGGCACCCCGTGGCCGCTGGCCGCCGCCTCCGCCTTCGACGGGCAGGGCTCCTGCGGCAACGGCGCGGCGATGCGGGTCGGCCCGCTGGGCGCGTACTTCGCCGACTCGACAGCGCGCGCCGCGGCGCAGGCCCGCGCCTCCGCCGAGGTGACGCACGCGCACCCGGAGGGGATTGCCGGCGCGGTCGCCGTTGCCGTCGCCGCCGCGCTGGCCGCCCGGGCCCGCCTCGACGGGCACCGGCCGGCCCCGGAGCGGCTGCTCGCCGGGATCGCCGCCGCGCTCGATCCGGGCACCGAGGTGCACCGGGGCGTGAACCGGGCAGCCGGGCTGCTCGGCCGGCCACTACCCCGGGTGGTGGCGGCGCTCGGCAACGGCTCCCGGGTGACCGCCCAGGACACCGTCGGGTTCACCCTGTGGGTGGCAGCCACCCACCTCGACGACTATCCGGCGGCCATCGAGACGTGCGTACGGGCCGGTGGGGACATGGACACCACGGCCGCCATCGCGGGAGCGGTGGTGGCGGCGCACACCGGCGTCGGTACCCCGGGCGGGGTGCCCGAGGCGTGGCTGTCCGCCCGCGAGCCGCTACCTACCTGGCTGCCCTGACCCCACGGGCTGCGGCTCGGGCGTTGCGGCGTCGTCTCCGCGGCCGGTTATCTCGGCCAGCGTCGCGGTCTCGTCCGGGTCGCCGGTCACGTCGGCGAGCGCGACGGCCTCGTCCGGGTTGCGTCGGCGCCACCGGCTGACCAGCCAGCCGATCGCCGCGCCACCGCCCAGCCCGGCCAGCAGGCCGGCGGCCAGCATCCCGTCGGCGTTGCCGGACTCCTCGTCGGCACCACCCGCCCGGGCCGGCGGCGCGGCGTCCACACCGCTGTCCGGAGCGGCCGGCGCACCAGCCGCCGGGGCGCCGTGCCCGCCGTGTGCGGCCGGACCCGCCGCGCCGGGCGCCGCCGGCAGCAGGGTGAGCGCCGGAGCCGGGTGCGCGCCGGCCGCGTCCGCCCACCGGACCACAGTCCCGTCGGCGTACGTCTGGACGACCTCGAAGGTGAGCCGCTCGGCCTGCGGCATCGGCCCCATGGAGAGCGCCAACCGGGCCGGCCCGGGATCGCTCGCACCGACCCGTACCCAGGTCACCGCCGTGGTCACAGTGGTCACCCCGGAGGAGTGGATACCGGCCAGCGGCTTGTCCAGGGTGCGGGAGCTGATCCGGGGCGCCCAGCCGTTCACCGACATGGGATAGACCTCGGCGATCGGCGCGTCGGCCGGCAGGCGGACCTCGATCTGGTTGGTCTTGGTGCCAGCCCGTTCCTCCGGCACTGTGAACTCCAGCCGTACGGCATCGCCCTGCCGGGCCTCGGTCGGGGTGGTCGTCACGTCCACCGCGTGTGCCGCGCCGGGCCAGAGCAGCAGCCCAGCGGCGGTCACCGCGGTCGCCGCCACGATCCGCCGCCGACGGCCACCGCCGTGCGTGCTCGCCATCTCGTGCCCCCATCCGTGTCGACGCGGCCGGCACCGGTTTCCGGCCACACCTTCTAGTTCGGCTGCGAGGCGCGAAAGGTTCAACGCCGGCGGTAAGGAAGGTGCCGTTCCCGGTCGGGGGCGGGGCGACCGATAGCATCGGCAGGAGCCGAGGATCGGCACCGTTTCGTACCGCTTGTTCGCACCGCTTGGAGGAGTCACCGTGTCCGCACCCCGTACCCCCGCCGTGGCCGACCCTGTCGTCGTCGCCGCCGGGACCACGGCGGCCGACGCGGTGGCCGCGGCCGGACTGCCCGCGAACGGCCCCAAGGCGATCGTCGTGGTCCGCGACCCGCAGGGTCAGCTGCGCGACCTGGACTGGTCGCCGGCCGAGGAGACCGTCGTCGAGCCGGTCAGCCTGGACTCGCCCGACGGGCTCAACGTGCTGCGCCACTCCACCGCGCACGTCCTCGCCCAGGCCGTGCAGGACATCTTCCCCGAGGCCAAGCTGGGCATCGGCCCGCCCATCGAGAACGGCTTCTACTACGACTTCGACGTCGACAAGCCGTTCCAGCCCGATGACCTCAGCAAGCTCGAGAAGCGCATGCAGGAGATCATCAAGTCCGGGCAGCGGTTCCGTCGCCGCCGCTTCGGCAGCCTGGACGAGGCGCGCTCCGAGCTGGCCGACGAGCCGTTCAAGCTGGAGTTGATCGAGGTCAAGGGCGAGGGCCTGGACACCGACGAGGTGATGGAGGTGGGCGGCGGCGAGCTGACCATCTACGACAACCTCGACGCCAAGGAGGACAAGGTCTGCTGGTCGGACCTGTGTCGGGGCCCGCACCTGCCGACCACCCGACTGATCGGCGCGTTCAAGCTGATGCGCTCCGCCGCCGCGTACTGGCGGGGCTCGGAGAAGAACCCTCAACTACAGCGGGTGTACGGCACCGCGTGGCCGACCCGCGACGAGCTCAAGGCGTACCTGAAGCTGTTGGAGGAGGCCGCCCGGCGCGACCACCGCAAGCTCGGCGCGGACCTCGACCTGTTCAGCTTCCCCGACGAGATCGGCTCCGGCCTGGCGGTCTTCCACCCCAAGGGCGGCATCATCCGCCGCGAGATGGAGCACTACTCCCGCCAGCGGCACGAGGCCGCCGGGTACGAGTTCGTCAACACCCCGCACATCACCAAGGCGCAGCTGTTCCAGACGTCCGGTCACCTGCCGTACTACGCGGACACCATGTTCCCGCCCATGCAACTGGAGGGCGCTGACTACTACCTCAAGGCGATGAACTGCCCGATGCACAACCTGATCTTCAGGTCGCGCGGGCGGTCGTACCGGGAGCTGCCGCTGCGGATGTTCGAGTTCGGCACTGTCTACCGGTACGAGAAGTCCGGCGTCGTGCACGGCCTCACCCGGGTCCGTGGCCTGACCCAGGACGACTCGCACATCTACTGCACCCGCGAGCAGATGGCCGGCGAGTTGTCCGCGCTGCTCAGCTTCGTGCTCGACCTGCTGCGCGACTACGGCCTCGACGACTTCTACCTGGAGCTGTCGACCCGGGACGACTCGCCCAAGTTCATCGGCGCCGAGGAGGACTGGGCGGAGGCCACCGAGGCGCTGCGGACCGCCGCCGCGACCTCCGGCCTGGACCTGGTGCCCGACCCGGGCGGCGCGGCATTCTACGGGCCGAAGATCTCCGTGCAGGCCCGCGACGCGATCGGCCGGACCTGGCAGATGTCCACCATCCAGGTCGACTTCAACCAGCCGGAGCGGTTCGGGTTGGAGTACCAGGCCGCCGACGGTAGCCGGCAGCGGCCCGTGATGATCCACCGTGCGCTGTTCGGGTCGATCGAGCGGTTCTTCGGGGTGCTCACCGAGCACTACGCGGGCGCGTTCCCGGCCTGGCTGGCGCCGGTGCAGGTGGTGGGCATCCCGATCCGCGAGGACCACACCGACTACCTGCACGGCTTCGTCGCCGCGCTGCGCGCCGAGGGCATCCGGGCCCAGGTGGACGCGGGTGACGACCGGATGCAGAAGAAGATCCGGACGGCTCAGCAGCAGAAGATCCCGTTCATGGTGATCGCCGGTGACGACGACGTGGCCGCCGGCACGGTGTCCTTCCGCTACCGCGACGGCTCCCAGCGCAACGGGGTGCCGATCGCCGAGGCGGTGACCCACGTGCTGGACGTGGTCAGCTCGCGGACCAACATCGGCCCCTCCGCCGCCGCGGAGTAGCGGCGCCCGCCCCGGGGTCGACGCCCCGGGGCGGCGCCGGGGGTCAGATGCCGCAGTTCGGTGCTGACCAGCCCCCGACCGCCGCCACGTGGGTGTGGTCGTTGTGGTCCGGGTAGCCGGGGCCGAGGATCTGCCCGAAGCCGTGGTTGCGGGCCTGCTGCGCCAGCCGACAGAACGACGGGGACCCGACCAGGTCCACCCCGTCGCCGTACAGGTGCCTGCTGTTCGACGCTCCGCCGACCGCGCTGTTGCAGGCGTAGCTGCGGAAGCTGCTGCTGATCGCGATGGCCACGTCCCCGAGGGCGTGCCGCATGGCCTGGAGTTTCCACATCGAGACGAGGGCGTTGAACCGGGCGGTGCTCGCCGAGACCGCGCCGCCGGACCAGTCGCTGTTGCACTTGTTCAGCTCGGGGTAGCTGAAGTTGGCAGGGGTGCAGTCGTCGTCCTGGAGGGCGTAGAGCCGGTTGAACGTCTGTGGGCCGGCGATGCCGTCCGCGGGCAGCCCGTACGCCTGCTGGAAGCGGATCACCGCCGATCGGGTGGCCGGGCCGTACGCGCCGTCGAGGGTGAGCACCGCGCCGTAGCCGGGGTAGCCGGCGACCCGGATCTGGAGTTGCCGGACGTCCTCCCCGGACGCTCCCTGGGCCAGGGTGCGTCCCCAGGTGTAGCAGCCGTCCGCCTGGGCCGCGCCGGCAGTGAGGGTGACGCCGGCCACTGTGGTGGCGGCGGTCAGCGCAAGTGCCGCGAGGAACCTGCCGAGCCGTCGGAACATGGAGCCCTCCATCAATGCATGGAAGTACGTGGATGCATGGAAGTTTCAGGCTTCGGCAATGATCCGTCAAGAACTTGCAACAACGAGTTTCCGCGACGGCGGTGTCGCGGCCGGCCCGCGCGGCTCCGTAGGATCGGCTCGTGACAGGGGCGGAACGGCACACGGACATCGGTGGCATGGCGGACGGCCTGGAGCGGCTCTGGACGCCGCACCGGATGACCTACATCTCCGGCGAGGACCGCCCGGCCGAGGGCTACGAGAAGCCCACCGGCTGTCCCTTCTGTCGAGGGCCCAAGCTGCCCCCGGAGGAGAGCCTGGTGGTGGCCCGCGGCGAACACGTGTTCGTGGTGCTCAACCTCTACCCGTACAACCCGGGGCACCTGTTGGTCTGCCCCTACCGGCACGTCGCCGACTACACCGACCTGGACGTGCCGGAGACCACCGAACTGGCGTCGTACACCCAGACCGCCATGCGGGTGATCCGCAAGGTCAGCAACGCGCACGGTTTCAACCTGGGCATGAACCAGGGTGGGGTGGCCGGCGCCGGCATCGCCGCGCACCTGCACCAACACGTGGTGCCACGCTGGGGCGGCGACGCGAACTTCATGCCCGTGATCGGCCGCACGAAGGTTCTGCCGCAGCTGCTCGGCGACACCCGCGACCTGCTCGCCCGCGCCTGGCCGTCCTGACCGCCGCCGGCCGCGCCGCACGGGCTGCGCGGCGCCCGCACCGGTCCGGCTAGTCGGCGCGCAGCAGCGGGGTCAGCTCCGACCAGCTCTCCACCCGGTGTACGTGGGGCAGCAGCGCGGCGTGCGCGGCGACCTGGGCCCTGCGAGGTCGGAACAGGAAGCGGTACGGCACCGAGTCGAGATAGCCGAGCACCTCCAGCTTGTCGTCCACGAAGTGGGTCAGGCCGAGGCGTCGAGCGATCGGCGCCTTGTCCGGTCGAGTGCGGCAGAAGTGCACCCGCTCGACGGCGATGCCGGTGCGGGCCGGAAAGTCGTGGTGGGCCAACCACTCACGGGTACGCCGCTCGGTGGCCTCCCCGCACTTGGACACCAGGTGCACCTCGTCGAACGCCGGGCCGAGTGCCGCGAGCGCGTCGAACGCCCCGACGACGGCCGGGGTACGCAGGTAGTGCGCGCCGAAGAACGACGTGTCCGCGTCGTCGTCGGCCGGCTCGATGATCACACCGCCGATGTCCACACCGAGCCGTCGCATGGCGTCGATCATGCCGCACCGTGACCGTCGCCGTGCGCCCGCATGGCGGACCGCAGGATCTGCTACGCCCCGGCCCGCGCGAGGTGGCACGATCGGCCGATGGCAGTCACGACACGCACGTTGGGCCGCAGCGGCATCGAGGTCAGTGCCCTCGGCATGGGGTGCTGGGCGATCAGCGGGCCCTGGGCGGAGGGCGCCCAGCCGCTGGGCTGGGGCGCTGTCGACGACGATGAGTCGGTGCGGGCGGTACGCCGGGCCCTCGATCTGGGCATCACCCTCTTCGACACCGCCGACACGTACGGGGCCGGGCACGGTGAGCGGGTGCTCGGTCGCGCGCTCGCCGGTCGCCGCGACGAGGCCGTGATCGCCACCAAGTGGGGTTACACCTTCGACGAGGCCGCTCGGCAGGCCACCGGCGAGGACGCGTCGCCCGCGTACCTGCGCGGTGCCGTGACCGCCTCGCTGCGCCGGTTGGGCACCGACCGGATCGACCTCTATCAGCTGCACCTGGCCGACCTGTCGGTGCCGAGGGCGCAGGCGCTGATCGGAACCTGCGAGGACCTGGTGGCCGAGGGTCTGGTCCGCGCGTACGGGTGGAGCACCGACCGCCCCGACCGGGCTGCCGCGTTCGGGCACGCCGCCGCCGGTGCCACCGCCGTGCAACACACCCTGTCGGTGCTGCGCGACGCCCCCGAGCTGCTCGCCGTCTGCGACAAGTACGACCTGGCCAGCGTCAACCGGGGTCCACTCGGGATGGGGCTGCTCACCGGCAAGTACTCGGCCGGGTCGACACTGCCCCGCGACGACGTACGCGGGCTGGCCCCGGGCTGGTTGGAGTGGTTCCGGGGCGGTCGGCCGGCACCGGAGTGGCTGCGCCGGGTCGGCGCGGTCCGTGCCGCGCTCACCGCCGACGGGCGCACCCTCGCCCAGGGCGCGTTGGGCTGGATCTGGGCGCGCAGCGGTCGCACCATCCCGATCCCGGGCTGCCGTACGGTCGCCCAGGTCGAGGAGAACGCCGCAGCGCTGCACCGGGGCCCGCTGCCGGCGGACCAGTTCGTCGAGGTGGAGCGTCAGCTCGCCGCCGTCCGCACCGCCGCCCTCCGCGACGCCGACCGCCCCCACTGGCCCCGCCCCACCCACCCCACAGTCCACCCGTAACCAACCCGCCCCGCCCCCGCCCCGCCCCCCGCCCCGCGCCCCGCGTCGATCTTGCAGTTTCTGCGGGTACTTATGCTGCAATACCGACATAGAGGCAACAGAAAGTGCAAGATCGCGGGGGTCGGGCGGATCGCGAGGGCCGGGCGGATCGCGGGCGCGGTGGGGGTTAGGGGAGTTGTTCTTTGCGGGTCTGGTCGGCCAGGTGGGCGGGCATGGGGTCGTGGCGGACGAAGTGGCGGCGGAAGGTACCGGTGCCGGCCGTCATGGAGCGCAGCTCGACGGCGTACCGCAGCAGTTCGGTGGCCGGCACTTCGGCGCGGACGAGGGTGCGGCCCTCGGTGTCCGGGTCCGGTTCGGTGCCGAGCACCCGGCCGCGTCGGCCGGACAGGTCGCCCATCACCGTGCCCACCGAGCCGTCCGGAACCCGGATGGTGACCTCGTCGATCGGCTCCAGGAGGGCCGGTTGGCCACGCTCGGCGGCGTCGCGCAGCGCCAGCGCGCCGGCGGTCTGGAAGGCCGCGTCGGAGGAGTCGACGCTGTGCGACTTGCCGTCGACCAGAGTCACCCGCAGGTCCACCACCGGGTGACCGGCGACCAGCCCGCGCTCCAGTTGGGCGCGGACGCCCTTCTCCACGGACGGGACGTAGTTGTGCGGCACCGCCCCGCCGACGACCCGGTCGACGAACTCGAAGCCGCTGCCGCGGGGCAGCGGCTCGACCTCGATGTCGCAGACCGCGTACTGGCCGTGGCCGCCGGACTGCTTGACGTGGCGGCCGTGCCCCTTCGCGGGCACGGTCAGCGTCTCGCGCAGCGACACCTTGACCGGCTCGGTGTCCAGCTCGACGCCGCCGGCGCGTAGCCGGTCGAGCACCACGTCGGCGTGTGCCTCGCCCATGCACCAGAGCACCAGCTGGTGGGTCTCCGGGTTGCGCTCCAGCCGCAGCGTGGGGTCGCCGGCCACGAGGCGGGAGAGGTTGCGGGCCAGGGCGTCCTCGTCGGCGCGGCTACGGGCGGCGATCGCCACCGGCAGTAGCGGCTCCGGCATCTCCCAGGGAGCGATCAGCAGCGGGTCGTCAGCTGTCGAGATGGTGTCGCCGGTCTCGGCGCTGCCCGATTTGGTGATCGCGCAGATGTCGCCGGCCACGCAGAGCGACACCTCACGCACTGTGGCGCCGAGCGGGGTGTAGATGTGCCCGACCCGCTCGTCGGCGTCGTGGTCGGGGTGCCCGCGTTCGGCCATGCCGTGCCCGGAGACGTGCACGGTCTGGTCGGGGCGCAGCGTGCCGGAGAAGACCCGGACCAGCGAGACCCGACCGACGTGGCGGTCGACGGTGGTCTTGACGACCTCGGCGACGAGTGGCCCGGCCGGGTCGCAGCTCAGCGGTGGACGCGGTGAGCCGTCCACGCCGGTCACCGCCGGCAGCTCGTGCTCCAGTGGCGACGGGAACGCGGCGGTCAGCACCTCCAGCAGCACGTCCAGCCCGACACCGGTCTGGGCGCAGACCGGCACCACCGGGTAGAAGTGGCCCCGGGCGACGGCCTTCTCCAGGTCGTCGATGAGCACCTCGTCGGTGATCTCCTCGCCGTCGAGGTAGCGGTCCATGAGGGTCTCGTCCTCGCTCTCGGCGATGATCCCCTCGATCAGCTCGTCGCGGGACTCGTCGATGGCCCGCTGGTGCTCCGGGTCCGGGTCGCGGACGTCGGCGGGGAGCCCGTTGCTGTAGTCGAAGACCCGGCGGGTGATCAGGCCGAGCAGACCTTCGGTGGAGACCCCGTCGTCGCCGAGCATCGGCAGGTAGAGCGGCATCACGTTGTCACCGAAGAGGCGTTGGCAGAGCGCCACGGTCTCGTCGACGTCGGCGCGGGGCTGGTCCAGTCGGGCGACCGCGACCGCGCGGGGCATGTCGACGGCGGCGCACTCCTCCCACAGCGCCACGGTGGCCGCGTCCATCCCGCCCGCGGCGGAAACCACGAAGAGCGCGGCGTCGGCGGCCCGCAGCCCGGCGCGCAGCTCGCCGACGAAGTCGGCGTACCCCGGGGTGTCCAGGAGGTTGACCTTGATGCCGTTGTGCAGCAGCGGCGCGCAGGACAGGCTGACCGAGCGCTGCTGGCGTACGGCTGCGGGGTCGTGGTCGCCGACAGTCGTGCCGTCGGCCACGGCGCCGGCGCGGCCGATCGTGCCGGTCGCCGCGAGCAGGGCCTCGACCAGTGTGGTCTTGCCCGCCCCGGAGTGCCCGACGAGCACCACGTTGCGAACGCGCTCGGGCTCGGTCACCACCGGCGTGCCGCCGGTGGAACCCTTGTCGTGACTCTTCTGCGCCATGGGGCGCACCTCCCTCAGCCGGTGGTGGTGGCGACCGCCGCGCGACGGGTAGCGGCCCGGGGCGAGTGCGCGGCGTCATCCTCCGGTGGTCTGCTGCACAGCGGGAACGGGACGGGTGGACGGGTGAGCTGGCTCACCTCCCGGCTCGATCTCACACCCGTTGCCGGGTAGGCACAAGCCTCCCCCGGGCGGGTCGGCGGTACCGTCCGTATCGCCGGAGCTGGGCGGACCGTTATCGTGGGGACCGCCATGGCGAAGATCTTCCAAGTGTCGGCCCGCGCGGGGATGACCCGCGTCGTCGAGCCGATTGCCCGCGCCCTGCTGCGCGCGGGCGTCACCCCCAATGCCGTCACCGTCGCGGGCACCGTTGGTGTGCTCGTCGGCGCGCTCGGCTTCGGTGCTCGCGGCCACCTGGTCGCGGGCGCGTTGATCGTCACCCTGTTCGCGCTCACCGACCTGCTCGACGGGACGATGGCCCGGATGAGCGGTGGCTCCACCAAGTTCGGGGCATTTCTCGACTCAAGCATGGACCGGGTGGCCGACAGCGCCGTCTTCGGCGCGGTCGCGTACTGGCTGGCCACGCAGAGCAACTACTCCGGGGTGGCGGCCGCGTTGGTCTGCCTGGCCGCCGGCAGCCTGGTCTCCTACGTGAAGGCTCGCGCCGAAGGGCTCGGCATGACCTGCAACGTGGGCATCGCCGAGCGCACCGAGCGGCTGCTGATCGTCGGGGTCGGCGGGATCCTCACCGGCGTCGGTGTCGATCCGGCCCTGGAGATCGCGCTCTGGCTGCTCGCCGCCGTGTCGATCTTCACGGTGGGGCAGCGGATGGCGCACGTCTACCGCCAGGCCCAGCAGCTCCAGCCGGACGGCCAGGCGTGAGGGGCGTGCCGGCGACCCGTCGGAAGACCGGCGGCCGAGTCGCGTGAACCTCACCGAGCTGGGCTACATGGCCGGGTGGCGGGTGGTCCGCGCGCTACCCCGGCCGTTGGTGGCGGCGGCGTTCCGGGCGGGCGCGGACCGCGCCCATCGCGCCGGTGGCGGGGGTACGGCCCGACTGCGCGCGAACCTGCGCCGGGTGGTCGGCCCGGAGCTGCCCGACGCCGAGTTGGACGATCTCGTCAAGCGCGCGTTGCGCTCCTACGCCAGGTACTGGATGGAGGCGTTCCGGCTGCCCGCCCTGAGCCGGTCGCAGATCCTGTCCGCCTTCCGGCTCGACGGCGCCGAGCTGCTCGCCGCCGACGTGGCCGCCGGACGGGGCGCGGTGGTGGCGCTGCCGCACGCCGGCAACTGGGATGCCGCCGGCGCCTGGGTGGCGGCCACCGGTTGGCCGATCACCACGGTCATGGAGCGGCTCAAGCCGGAGGGCGTGTACAAGCGCTTCCTGGCCTTCCGGGCGAGTCTGGGGATGGAGATCCTGCCGACCCACGGGGGGCCGCGTCCGGCGTTCGACGTGTTGCTGGACCGGCTCCGGGCCGGTGCGGTGGTGCCGTTGCTGGCCGACCGGGACCTCTCCGCCCGGGGGGTGGAGGTGGACTTCTTCGGTGGGAAGACCCGGATGCCCGCCGGGCCGGCGTTGCTCGCGCTGCACACCGGTGCGCCGCTCTACGTGGCCTCGCTGTGGTACGAACCGGACGCCGCCTGTGCGTCGCTGGCTGGTCCGTTGCCGGTGCCGGGGCCCGAGGTGGGGCCGCTGGACCAGCGGGTCCGATCGCTGACCCAGCTGATCGCCGACCGTCTGGCGGCGGGTATCGCCCAACATCCGGAAGACTGGCACATGTTGCAGCGGATGTGGCTGGACCAGGCGAGGTCAGGGGAGGGCGCGGCGCGGTCCTCGTCGGCCCCCGGCCAGGCCTGAGGAGGTGGGCTGACGCATGCGGATCGGCATCGTGTGCCCGTACTCCTTCGACGTGCCCGGTGGGGTGCAGAACCACGTCATGGACCTCGCCGAGGCGCTGATCGCGCTGGGCCACGAGGTCAGCGTGCTCGCGCCTGCCGACGAGGATTCGCCGCTGCCGGAGTACGTGGTGTCCGCCGGGCGGGCCGTTCCGCTGCCGTACAACGGTTCGGTGGCCCGGATCGCGTTCGGCCCGGTGTCGACCGCCCGGGTGCGGCGGTGGATCACCAACGGCGACTTCGACGTGCTGCACGTGCACGAGCCGCTCACGCTGAGCCTGTCCCTGCTGGCCGTGCTGTCCGCCCGTGGCCCGGTGGTGGCCACGTTCCACACCGCGATGACCCGTTCGCGGGTCCTCGCCGCCGCGCAGGGTGTGCTCCAGATCGTGTTGGAGCGGATCACGGCCCGGATCGCGGTGAGCGCGCTGGCCCGCAAGGTGCAGGTCGAGCACATGGACGGCGGCGCGGTGGAGATCCCCAACGGGGTGGCGGTGGCCAAGTTCGCCGACGCCGAGCCGTTGCCGGGCTGGCCGGGGGAGTGCGCGGCCGGGACCGGTGGCACGCTCGGCTTCCTGGGCCGGTTCACCGAGGCTCGCAAGGGCTTCCCGGTGCTGCGCGACGCGTTCGTGGCGTTGGCCGCCACCCGGCCCGGTCTGCGGTTGCTCGTCGCCGGCCCGGGTGACCCCGACGACCTGTACGACCAGTTCCCCGCCGAACTGCATGAGCGGATCACGTTCCTCGGCCTGGTCAGCGAAGCGGACAAGGCGCGGATGCTGCGCAGCGCGCACCTCTACGTCGCACCGAACACCGGCGGCGAGTCGTTCGGAATGATCCTCACCGAGGCCCTCGCGGCGGGTACGACTGTGGTCGCCAGTGACCTGGACGCGTTCCGGCGGGTCCTCGACGGTGGGCGGGCCGGTCGCCTCTTCCCCACGGGCGACTCGGTGGGGCTGCGTGACGTGCTGAGTGAGCTGCTGGACGACCCGGCCGGGCGGGCCACGCTGAGTGCCTGCGGCGATCAGGTGGTCGCTAATTTCGACTGGCCGGTGGTTGCTCGGCGCGTTCTGGAGGTATACGCAGCGGCGATCGAGGCAACCGACGGGCGGGTCATCGACCAGGAATGGGTGGGGCTGGGCTGAGCCGGTGTGACGGATGGTGCGGTGGTGACCGGCGGGACCGGTCCGGCCGCGCCCAATCGGACGAAACGGAGCAGCACTACGATGCCGCACATGTGGTGGGTGGTGGCCGGAAGCGTGGTCGTGGGGCTGGTCGCGGCGTACCTCATCTGGACCGCCGGCCGGGTCGAACGGCTGCAGGGCCGGGCGGAGCTGGCGGCCCGGGCCCTCGACGCCCACCTGCTGCGCCGCGCGGCGGCAGCCGCCGTCCTGGCTGAGCGGCGTTTCGGGGTCGAGCTGTACGCGGCGGCCCGGATCGCCCTGGACGCCAGCCCGGACGAGCGGGAGGCGGCGGAGAACGACCTCACCCGGCAGTTGCGGAGCGTCCAGTTGGACCCGAACGATCCGAGCTGCGCGGCGGTCATCGCCGCCAGCCGTCGGCTCGCCTTGTCCCGGCAGGTGCACACCGACCTGGTCCGGGACGCCCGTTCGGCGCGCAGCCGGCCGCTGGTGCGGCTGTTGCGGATGGGGCGGGGCCGGCAGTGGCCGCGCTACTTCGACATCGACGACCCGACCCTCGTCGTCCCGGCGGACGTCCCCGCCGCCTGATCTCCGACGGTCGTCGTGGCTGCCACGTCGGGCCGGTGACCACTGCCACAGTGCAGGCCACCGGGGGTCTGATTGGCTGTCGGAACGGCGTTGAACCGCGCGTAGCATTTCGCTGCCACCCCCAGAGCACGTCCAAGGAGCGATGACCCGTGCCCGAAAACACCGTCTCGAACGCCGGTACCGCCCCCGTCGTCGGCACCGCCCGCGTGAAGCGCGGCATGGCCGAGATGCTCAAGGGCGGCGTGATCATGGATGTCGTCAACGCCGAACAGGCCAAGATCGCTGAGGACGCCGGCGCCGTCGCGGTGATGGCCCTGGAGCGGGTGCCCGCCGACATCCGCGCGCAGGGCGGGGTGTCCCGGATGAGCGACCCCGACATGATCGACGGGATCATCGAGGCGGTCTCCATCCCGGTGATGGCCAAGGCCCGCATCGGTCACTTCGTGGAGGCACGGATCCTCCAGTCGCTCGGCGTGGACTACGTCGACGAGTCCGAGGTGCTGACCCCGGCCGACTACGCGAACCACATCGACAAGTGGGCGTTCACAGTGCCCTTCGTCTGTGGCGCGACGAACCTGGGCGAGGCGCTGCGCCGGATCACCGAGGGCGCGGCGATGATCCGCTCCAAGGGCGAGGCGGGCACCGGTGACGTCTCCAACGCCACCACCCACATGCGGAAGATCCGCCAGGAGATCAGCCGGCTCGCCTCGCTGCCGGCCGACGAGCTGTACGTCGCGGCCAAGGAGCTGCAGGCCCCGTACGAGCTGGTCAAGGAGGTCGCCGAGAGCGGCAAGCTGCCGGTGGTGCTGTTCACCGCGGGCGGGATCGCCACTCCGGCGGACGCGGCGATGATGATGCAGCTCGGCGCGGAGGGTGTCTTCGTCGGTTCCGGCATCTTCAAGGCGGGCAACCCGGCTCAGCGGGCCGCCGCCATCGTCAAGGCCACCACCTTCCACGACGACCCGGACGTGCTGGCCAAGGTCTCCCGGGGTCTCGGCGAGGCGATGGTCGGCATCAACGTCGACGAGATCCCGCAGCCGCACCGCCTGGCCGAACGCGGTTGGTGAGCGCGAGGAGTGAGCCGCTCTTGCGAGCCCCGCAGTCGCGAGCGAAAGAAGGGTTGGTGACGGACACGTGGCCGTACCCGTGATCGGTGTGCTCGCCCTCCAGGGCGACGTCCGCGAGCACGTGGCGGCGCTGGCCGCGGCGGGCGCGGACGCCCGCCCGGTCCGCCGTCCGGCGGAGCTGGCCGCGGTTGACGGCCTGGTCATCCCCGGCGGCGAGTCCACCACCATCAGCAAGCTCGCCGACATCTTCGAGATGCGCGAGCCGATCGAGAAGCGGATCGCCGACGGCATGCCGGTCTACGGCTCCTGCGCCGGGATGATCATGCTGGCGACCGAGGTGCTCGACGGCCGACCCGACCAGCGGGGCTTCGCCGGCATCGACATGACCGTCCGGCGCAACGCGTTCGGCCGGCAGGTCGACTCGTTCGAGGCGCCGGTGACCGTCGCCGGTGTGCCGGGGGAGCCGTTCCACGCGGTGTTCATCCGCGCGCCCTGGGTGGAACGGGTCGGCGCCGGAGTCGAGGTGATCGGGACGGTGACCGACGGCCCGGCCGCCGACCGGATCGTGGCGGTGCGGCAGGGCAACCTGTTGGCCACCTCGTTCCACCCCGAGTTGACCGGCGACCTGCGCGTGCATGCGTACTTCGTGGACCTGGTGCGGGCCACCTCCTGACCGGGGGACCCGTCGCTCAGCCGGCGACCGCCCGCAGGTGCCCCGGGCGGCGGCCCGCCAGCTGGTCGAGCGCGGCCGCCGTGGCGGCGTCGGCGGGCAACTGCACCACAAGTCGCTGCGGATCGGCCTCGGCCAACTCCAGGGTCTCGACGTTGAGGCGCAACAGCCCCGCCGCCGGGTGGCGTACCGTCAGCAGGCCGCCACGCGCGGCGGTGACCGGTCGCCGCCGCCACCTGTCGACGAACGGCGCACCCACCGTACGGGCCAGTTGCTCGGCGAAGGCGTCGCTGGCCGGATCGCCCCGACGCAGCAGATGCAGCTCCGCGACCTGCTGGTCGGCCAGCGACGACCACTGCGGATAGTGCTCACGAGCCCGCTCGTCGGTCAGCACGAACCAGATGAGGTTCGGTCGCGACCCGTCCAGCAGGCCGAGTGGGCGGGCGAGCACGTCGAACGGCTCGTTCCACGCCAGCACGTCGCCGAGCCGGTTGAGCACGTACGCCGGGGTGTCGCGCAGCGCGTCGAGCATCGCGCGGACCGTTGGCCGGACGGTGCGGGACACCGTCGGACGGTCGCCCGCGCAGAGCTGTCGGGCGTGTTGAGCCGAGGCGAGCTGGCGCAGGTGTTCGCGGTCGGCGCTGTCCAGGCGCAGCGCGTCGGCGAGCGCGGCGAGGATCTCCGGCGACGGCCGGGTGTCGCGACCCTGCTCCAGCCGGGTCAGGTATTCGACGCTCACCTGCGCCAACGTCGCCAGCTCGGCCCGGCGCAGCCCGGGGGTGCGTCGGCGGGGGCCCTCGGCGAGGCCGACGTCGGCCGGCTGCCGTGCCTCGCGGCGACTGCGCAGGAACGCGCCCAGCTCTCCGTCCATCACCGACTTAGTCTGGCAGCCGGCACTGGCCGGTGGGTGGCCCTGGCAGGGCCATCCTCGCGGCGGTCTCCCCGGCCCGTCCCGTCGGCCACAGGATCGTGGTCATGACTGACACACAGAGCACAGGACCGCTGCGGATCGGGCTGATCGTGGGCAGCACCCGTCCCGGCCGGCGCGGCGCGGCGATCGCCAGTTGGGCGATGGAGGTGGCCGAGCGGCACGAGGCGGTACGCGCCGGGGACGCCGTCTGCACGCTTGTCGACCTCGCGGAGCAGGACTTGCCACTGCTCGACGAGCCGGTGCCGGCGCTGTTCGGCGACTACCGGCACCCGCACACCCGGCGGTGGGCGGCGGTGGTGGACGCCTGCGACGCCTTCGTCTTCGTGACCCCGGACTACAACCGCTCGATCCCGGCCGCGCTCAAGAACGGGATCGACTACCTGTACGCGGAGTGGACCGACAAGGTGGCCGGGGTGCTGAGCTACGGCGTGCAGGGTGGCAACCGGGCAGCCGACCACCTGCGGGCGATTCTGACCGAGGTACGGACGGTGGTGGTGCCGACCGGAGTGGCGCTGTCGATCTTCACCGACTTCGACTTCACCGGGGCCGACCCGGGTGACCGGACCGCCGGCCGCTTCGCGCCTGGTGACGGCCGGGAGGCGGAGCTGTCCACCATGCTCGCCGAGGTCGTGACCTGGTCCCGAGCGCTGCGTCCGGTCGACCCGGCACGGGTGGCGGCCGGCACCGCGGAGCTGGTGGGCTGAGATGGAGACCATCCTGATCCGGTACCGGGTGCGTCCCGAGCACCTGGCCGAACATCTGCGGCTGCTCGGGGCCGTCCACGAGGAGTTGGCCCGGACCAAGCCCGCCGGGCTGCGCTACCTGACGGTGCGGCTCGACGGTGGTCGGAGTTTCGTCGAGGTCGCGCAGGGCCCGGACCTGCCCGGCCCGCTGCCCGCTATGGAGTCGTTTCAGCGCTACCGGGCCGGGCTGGATGATCGGTGCGACGAGCTGTCGATGGTCGAGTGCACGGTGACGGGGTCGTACGGATTCGTGATGTGACTCCGTTTTCCGGCCGTATGCCCGTTTTGGTCGTACGGGGAGGTCGCCGCGCGCGGTGCATGACAGCGACCCGGGGGACGTCGGTAGGATTGCGGAGATTCGGCAGGGCCATCTGCCCGCCACGGCTTCCACCAGAGCTGACCGGCACCTCCGCGTGCGCCGGCGGGAGCGGGGCGTGAGCGGTGCGGTCGATGCAGACGGCGGGTAGCAACGGAGGTAGAAGATGTCCGGCCACTCAAAGTGGGCGACGACCAAGCACAAGAAGGCCGTCATCGACGCCAAGCGCGGCAAGATGTTCGCCAAGCTGATCAAGAACGTCGAGGTGGCCGCGCGGATCGGCGGCGGCGACCCCACCGGCAATCCGACGCTCTTCGACGCCATCCAGAAGGCGAAGAAGAGCTCGGTGCCGAACGACAACATCGACCGCGCCGTCAAGCGTGGCTCCGGGCTGGAAGCCGGCGGCGCCGACTGGCAGACGATCATGTATGAGGGGTACGGCCCGAGTGGCGTGGCCATGCTCATCGAGTGCCTCACCGACAACCGCAACCGGGCGGCGACCGAGGTGCGCACCGCGTTGACCCGCAACGGCGGCTCGCTCGCCGACGCCGGCTCGGTGTCGTACATGTTCTCCCGCAAGGGCGTGGTGATCGTCCCCAAGGAGGGCACCAGCGAGGACGACGTGATGCTGGCCGTCCTGGACGCCGGCGCCGAAGAGGTCAACGACCTCGGCGAGGCGTACGAGGTGGTCTCCGAGCCGACCGACCTGATCCCCGTGCGGACGGCGTTGCAGGACGCCGGCATCGAGTACGAGTCGGCCGAGTCGTCCCTGATCCCCAGCGTCAACGTGCCGCTGGACGAAGAGGGCGCGCGCAAGATCTTCAAGCTGATCGACGTCCTGGAAGACTGCGACGACGTCCAGAACGTCTACGCGAACTTCGACGTCAGCGACGACGTGATGGCAGCCGTAGACGCCTGACCTCACTCCCACCCCCGCCGCGATCTTGCACTTTCTGACCCGACAGACCGGGTCGCTCGCGGCAAATCGTCAACAGAAAGTGCAAGATCGCGGTGAGGGTTGGAGGGCTTGGTGGGGGAGCGGTTTTCGACTGGTGACACTGTGGTGCGGCGTGAGGTGCTCCGGGGTGAGGTCTGGTTCGGCTGCCCGACGATCTGTGTCGAGGATTCGCCTGACCTGCTCGCCCTCTACCTCCCACCGGGGGCCGAGTTCGGCTTCCCGGAGACCGGCGTCTTCCCGTGCGGACGGCACCCGTGGGAGGCGGCGGGGCAACGCTCCTGGTCCGGGCACGGCAAGTTGATGCTGCAACGCCCCGGTGAGGCGCACTCGATCGACGTGTTCTGGACCGGGCCGGGCCGCGACTTCGCCGGTTGGTACTTCAACCTGCAGGACCCGGTGCGGCGTACGCCGATCGGGGTGGACACCCTGGACCACGAACTGGACCTGTGGTGGGCCGCGGACGCCGACCGGTACGTCTGGAAGGACGTGGAGATGTTCGCCCAGCGCCTCGTCGAGGGGCGCTACCCGGGCATGGGGGACGCCATCCAGGCCGAGGGTGACCGGATCGCCGCCCTGCTCGACGGGGGTGAGCGCTGGTGGGACCCGTCGTGGGCCACCTGGCGGCCCGACCCCGCCTGGACGGCGCCTCCGCTGCCCGCCGGCTGGGACCGGGTGCCGCCCGCACGCTGAGCGGGGCCGAGGTCAGTTCCCGGGCAGCGCGTTGACCAGGAACACCTGATCCGGGCCGCCGGTGCACGGCTCGACCAGCGCCGCGTCGGACACGTCGCTGTCGTCGTCGCGCAGGCCGACGCACAACTCGCTACGGTCGGGCCGGATGCGGTACGCGCCGGGCGTCGCCCCGGCCGGTTCGAAGTGGAACACCTGCTTCGGCCTGTCCGCGCTGCAATCCTCCTCGTTCCAGGGTTCGAGCAGGTCCCGGCCGGGATCCTCGTCGCGGACGGTGAGGCAGCCCTTCCCGAGCACCGGGTGGACCCAGTGGATGAAGAACATTCCGTCGGCCACCGGTTCCAGCGAGGTGTCCGGTGGGGTGGCCTCCCCGCAGGGCCGCTGGACAGCTATCTCCTTGGTGTACTGGCCGGTGCGATCGCGACCCTCGGTGAGGCAGAGGTGCGGGCTGCGGACGGGGCGGATCTGGCTGAGCCCCGCGCTCGGCGAACGGGCACCGTCACCCGCCGATGGGGCCTTTCCTTGCTCGTCGTCGCGTCGCTCGATCCAGAAGCCCACGCCGAGCGTGGCCAGCAGGGCGGCGACGACGAGCAGCGCCAGCGGCGCGGGCCGCGCGAACCAGCGTGGGCGGGCCGGGTCAGGGTCCTCCGGGGCCACTGTCGTGACCGCGTCGACCGGCGGTGGCTCCGCTGCCGACGACGGCGGGGCGAACTGACCTGCCGCGAGACGGTGCCGGGCCCGTAGCCACGTATCGACCTGATCTTCCGCGCCGCACGCCCGCACGAAGGCGGCCACCACCTCGGGTCGCGGCAGGCTGGACCGGCGCAGGATGTCGGCGGCGGTGCTGCGGGCCAGCACGTCACCGGCGGCCGCGGCGCGCTGCTCCAGCTGCCGGTAGGTCAGCCGCGACCGGTCCTTGAGGTCACGCAACATCTCGATGAACTCGGCTGGGTCGGCTGCCTCGTCCGGTCGTAGCTCCCCCGTGGTCATCGCACGATTCTCCAGACAGCGCGGACGCGAAGGCAAGCGGGGTCCGGGTGACTGTCCGAGATGGTCGGACAAGATCCGGACAAGGGCCCGTGAGCTGCCCGGACAGCGCAGCGCGGCGACCAGGGCATTGTCCTCGCCCACCTGCCTATCTAGCGTCTTTTATCGACGGCCGCGCCGCTGACCGGTGTACGGCCGACGGGCTCGCGCCGGCAGTGGTCCGGGCTCGACCACATCAACGACACGGGGAGATTCGATGGATGACGCTGTCCGGGATCCGGTGCCACAGGCGGCCACGGCGGGGGAGTACGTGGCGATGCTCAGGGACGTGCGGAGGCGTTCCGGCCTGACCTATCGGGAACTCGCCCGCCGCGCCTCGGCGGCCGGGCACTGGTTGCCACCGAGCACCCTCGCCACGATGCTGGGGCGGACGACGCTGCCCCGGGAACGCACAGTCGTCGCGCTGCTGGCCGCCTGCGGTACTCCGGCGGCGGAGGTCGAGAGGTGGCTGGAGACACGGCGGGACCTCGAGGCGCACCTCGGCGAGCGGGGTCGGGGGGAGAGCGACGAGGAACGGACCCCTGCCAGCTCGTCCACGACCGTCACCGCGGACATCCGCCCGAGCGTCGGCTCGGTTCCGCCGCGACCCCAAGCGCCCTGGCCGGCCCGTCGCTGGCTTCGGCTGGCGCTGCTGGCGGTGCTGGGCGTCCTGACGGTCGGGGCGTCCGGGGCGCTGCGACCCCTCGCCCCTCCCACAGTGGACAGCGCGTCGACCGTCGGCTGCCCCGAGGTGTTGCGCCAGGGCATGTACGGCCCCTGTGTGCTGAGCCTTCAGGAGCACCTGGTGGCCGACGGGCTCACCGTCCCGGTCGACGGCTGGTTCGGCCCGGACACCACCAGCCGGGTGATGGTGTTCCAGGCGCTTGGTGGCCTGCCGGTCAGTGGCACAGCTGACGAGCGGTTGTTCGACGAGTTGGCGGGCGATCGCAAGGTGCCCCCCAGTTGGTCGGAGGACCGGATCGGCAAACATCTGCGGCGGACGTTCCCGGAGGACCCGGCCGGGGCGGTGCAGGTGGCGCGCTGCCTGTCCGGGCTGGATCCGTACCGGGTGGAGGTCGTCGAGGACGGATCGCGCCGTTGGGGGTTGTTCCAGTTCAGCGACATGGAGGTGTCCCGGTTCGGCGTGGACCGCCAGACGGCGCTGGACGCGGCGTGGAACATCAGGGCGGCGCGGGAGGTCTGGTCCCGTACCGGCGACTTCGGCCACTGGAACTGCGCCGCGTAGCGGTCACGCGTGAGGCTCCCCGCCCGGTCCACGAACCGGACGGGGAGCATCCCCCCGTTACGCCGACCGACGATTCACTGTCGCAGGCGGTTGGCGAACACGTACGCGCCCACGGAACGTCCGGTGGCGAGCCCGGCCTCCGCGTCGAACCGGTAGTGCACGCCGAGGTAGATCCGGCTCAGCGCGTTCTCCTCGGCGGCGTGGTCGAAGCCGGTCATGTGCCGGACCACGTCCACGGCGTGCGGATCGTCGGTGGTGGCGTCGAAGGCGATCGCATCGGTGCCGAAGAATCCCTTCATCACCGCGGACCAGGCCCCCGCGAAGGTGGCGTGCCCGGAGATGTAGGCCGGGAAGGCCGGCGTGTACGGCACGCCCTCGCGGGTCTTCGACAGCGGCTGCCAACCAGTGCCCTCCGTCGCCTCGATCGCGGTGACCGGCCGCCACAGGTCGATCGATGTCTGGTACTTCGCGTCCCAGGCCGCGATGGCGGCGTCGGCGAGGGAGAGGGCGACCAGCCCGAAGAGCCGGGCGTTGGCCAGGATGCCGAGCTGACGCTGCTCCGACACGGTCCGGGTGTGCGTGAAGAGTTGACCCGGTGGCTTGTACGTGCCCCCCAGGTCGTTGGCCCAGAAGAACGCGATCTGCGTCTGGTCGTCGGTCCGCAGCGACGACTCCTGACCGCCGTAGTCGCGGACCTCCCGCACCTGGGTGTCGTATTCCTCCTTGCCGAGCAGGTCCTCGTAATTGGTGGCGCCGGCCGGTAGGCCGGGCCGGAACTGCCGGCCCGAGGTGAGCGCGAACGGGGTGACCAGGCCCCAGTTCGGGCTGACCGCCGCCTTGCCGTTGGTCGGCCGCCACGCGCCGGGGACGTTCTCCTGCACCGGGTACGCGGTGGTGTTGTCGGAGCCGTCGTTGGCGCGGGCCTGGAGGTTGGCGGCGGCTGCCGCGGCGCCGACTGTCTCGCCGCGCGCCACCTCGGCGTCGTTGACACCGGACGGCCGGCGCTTGACGGCGTCGCCGAGGGCAACGGTGAAGGAACGACCGTGCCGGGTGTACAGCGCGGTCAGCACGTCGTACGCCGCCTTGTCGATGGCCGCGTGCAGGGACGGTGCCACGACGTTGTCCATGGTGCCGGGGTAGCTGACCGGCACCCGTACCCGATAGGGGTTGCCCACTCCGGTGACCGAGACGGCGGCGTCGTGCATCGCCGCGTGCAGGATGGCGGCCTCGCGGGACGAGTCGGTGGGTGGCAGGTCCAGCGCCCGGTACGTGGCCAGCAGGATGCCGTTCCAGTACAGGATCGGGTCGGTGGCCGGGTCCACGGCCAGCGGGGTGAGCGAGATGTTGTCCAACCGGACCGTCGAGGCGGCCTGGCCGCCGAAGTGGAACAGCAGCACCGCCTTCGGGTCGCCGAACGGGGACGCGAAGTCGAAGGTGAACCGGCGGGTCGAGGATGTCAGCGCGACGCTCTGGTCGACGGCGGAGGTGAAGGGCGTGTCCGCCCGGGAGACCGAGACGCGCAGGGAGCGGTTGACGTCGGCGGAGGCGTCGAACTGCAACCGGTACGGCTGTGCGGCCGTCACCCCGAACTCGAAGTGACCGACCAGGTCCTCCCAGACGGGCTTGCCGACAGTCGCGCTGGTGCGGACGCGCAGTTGCCCGGCGTTGACGGTCGTGCTGGTGGAGGCGAGCCGGGTCCACCAGGGCTGGGTGCTGCCGTTGTCGAACGTGCCGTTGAGGATGAGGTCGCCCGGGGCGGCCGTGGCCGGCGCGGGCCGGACGAGGGCCGTGAGGGTGCTGGCGAGGGCGACCGCGAGCACCATGCTGAGCAGACGACGGAGTTGCCGTGCGAAGTCGTAGTGCCGCGGGCTGATCGGTGGGGACATCGAGAGCCTTTCCGGTCCGGGACCGGCGACGACCAGGTCGTTGCCGTGAGGATCGGCTCAACGTAGGAGCGTTCTCGCTGTTCGCGGCCACCGAACAGCGCTCGGAACCGTGCCGCACAGCAGCGGGCGCCGGCATCCGATCAGGACACCGACGCCCGCGCGGGCGAGCCGTCGTGCTCAGCCGATGGTCTCCCGCTCCCGCCAGGCGGTGCGCAGCGAGGTCCGACCGTTGGTGCGCAGGAGCGACCCCTCGTACACCCGGGCGCCGGCGGCGAGGAACGCGCCGGCGGCGAGCACCAGGATGACCAGCGAGACGATCGGTTCCCACCCGGCCGCGTCGCCGGTGAACAGCCGCAGCGGCATGGCCGTGGGCGACGAGAACGGCAGGTAGGAGAGCACCCGCATCGCTGTGGCGTTGTCGTTCAGGAAGATCACCGCGAAGAACGGCAGCATGACGGCGAGCTGCACCGGCGTCGACACGGCGGCGATGTCCTCCTGCCGGTTGGCCAGCGCGCCGGCCGCCGCCCACATGGCGGCGAGCAGCACGAAGCCGATCAGGAAGAACGGCACGAACCAGCCGATCGCCGGGGCGAGCAGGCTGAGCAGACCTCCGCTGTCGCCGATCTGCAGCCCGAGCACCGCCACCACCGCGATCAGGGCGATCTGCGCGAACGCCAGGATGGCCCCGGCCACCACCTTCCCGGCCAGCAGGGCCCGGACCGGCACGGCGGCGACCAGGATCTCCACGATCCGGGTCTGCTTCTCCTCGATGACGCTCTGCGCGATCTGCACACCGAACGTCTGCGAGGTGAGGAAGAAGACGAACGCGAAGACGAACGGCACCAGGAACGCCACCACCGGGTCGACCGCGTCCGGGTCGAGCAGACGGACTGTCGGCTGGGTGCTCAGGGCCTTCACCACGTCGTCCGGGGCGTCGTCCATGGCCAGGACGGCCGGTCCGGTGACCACCGCCGCGTCCACGTCGTCGTCGCGGACGGCCTGCTCGGCGGCCCGGTCGTCGGGGACGACCCGGACCTCCAGCCCGGCGGCGCGCAGCGGCGCGGCCAAGCTCTCGGTCACCGCCACTGTGGACGGCCCGCCGGAGAACAGCGGCGGCAGGATGGTGCCCGCCGCGGCGATCAACAGGAAGAACAGCGTGCCGAACAGGAAGGTGCGGTCGCGGAGCTTGACCCGGATCTCGCGTTCGGCGACCAGCCGGGTGGCCTGGGTGACGTTCACTGGGTGACCTCTCGGAAGATCTCGGTGAGCGAGGGGCTGACCGGGCGGAAGGCGCGGACCGGACCGCGCGCGAGGGCCGCCCGCAGCACGGGCTGCTCGTCGGTGCCGGCCGGCAGGTCGAAGACCACACGGGCGCCGTCCAGCTCGACAACTGTCACCCCGGGGTGGTCGCGTACCCAGCCGGCGTCGTGTTCCACGACAAGCTCGAAGCGGGGCACTGTGTACGAGTCGCGCAGCTGCTGCCGGCTGCCGGCGGCCCGGATCACCCCGTCCCCGATGATCACCAGGTCGTCGCAGAGGCGCTCCACGACGTCGAGTTGGTGACTGGAGAAGAGCACCGGCGCGCCGGCCGCGGCCCGTTCCCGCAGCACGGCCACGACGGTCTCCACGGCCAGCGGGTCGAGGCCGGAGAACGGTTCGTCGAGCACCAGCACCTCGGGATCGTGCACCAGCGCGGCGGCTATCTGGGCGCGCTGCTGGTTGCCCAGCGACAGCGTCTCCAGCAGGTCGTCGCCGCGCTCGCCGAGCCCGACCCGGTCCAGCAGCGCGTCGGTGGAACGCCGTGCCGCGGCGGCGTCCAACCCGTGCAGCCGGCCCAGGTAGGTCACCTGCTCGCGGGTGGTCATCTTGGGGTAGAGGCCCCGCTCCTCCGGCATGTAGCCGAAGCGCCGACGGTCCTGCCGGGTCAGCGTCGTGCCGCCCCAGCTCACCTCGCCGGCGTCGGGGGCGAGGACACCCAGGATGATCCGCATGGTGGTGGTCTTGCCGGCGCCGTTGGCGCCCACGAAACCGGTCATCCGACCGGCGGCCACCTCGAAGGACACGTTCCTGAGCACCTGACGGTCGCCGAAGCTGCGGTCGACGCCGTCGAGGCGAAGCGTTCTGGTCACGCACTCACGCTAGATCGCGTACGCCGCCGCGCCGTCCGCCCGACGGGTGAGCGGGCTGGTCCACCTCGCGGCGGACGCCCGTCATCCGCCGGGCCGGACCACCCCGTTCTCGTACGCGAACACCACGGCCTGCACCCGGTCGCGCAGGCCGAGTTTGGCCAGTACGCGACTCACGTGCGTCTTCACCGTCGCCTCCCCCAGGTGGATGGTCGCGGCGATCTCCGCGTTGCTCGACCCGGCGGCGAGCAGCATCAGCACCTCCCGTTCGCGCGGGGTCAGCTCGGCCAGCGCGGCATCGGCGTCCGGGCCTCGGTGGGCGGTGCCCGTCGGGTCGCCGGGTCGGGCGAAGGTGGAGATCACCCGGCGGGTGATCTCCGGGGCGAGTAGACCGTCGCCCCTGGCCAGCACCCGGATCGCCTCGATCAGCTCCTCCGGCGTGCCGTTCTTGAGTAGGAAGCCGCTGGCCCCGGCACGCAGCGCGGCGAACAGGTAGTCGTCGCGGTCGAAGGTCGTGAGGATCAGCACCGCGGGCGCCCCGGGGCCGTCGGCGACGATCTGCCGGGTGGCCTCCAGGCCGTCCATCCCGGGCATCTCCACATCCATGAGTACGACGTCGGGGGCCGTGGCTCGGGTCATGGTGACGGCCCGTTCGCCGTCGGCGGCCTCACCGACCACCTCGATGTCGTCCTCCACCTCGAGGATGACCCGGAAGCCGGTACGGACCAGGTGCTGGTCGTCGGCGAGCAGCACCCGGACCGGCTGGCCCGCGTCTGGTGCGGCGCTCATGCCGAACTCTCCGTGCCGGCGGCCACCCGGGGCTCGTCGCTCGGCTCCCGCTGCGAGCCGACCGGCGGGTCCGCCGACGCCGCCAGCGGGAAGCGGGCGCGTACCCGCCAGCCGCCGCCGGCTCGCGGCCCGGCCTCCAGGTCGCCGTCGTGGGCGGTGACCCGTTCGCGCATCCCGATCAGGCCCAACCCGACGGTGTCGGCCCGGCCACCGCCCCGCCCGTCGTCGGTCACGTCGACCTCCACCTCGCGGGCCAGGTACCGGACCCGCACGTCCAGCAGGGCCGCGTCGGCGTGCTTCAGGGTGTTTGTCACCGCCTCCTGCGTCACCCGGTAGGCCGTCTGGGAGACCGAGTCGGGCAACGCGACCGGGTCGCCGTACACCCCGAGGGTGGCCGTCAGCCCGGCGGTCCGAGCCCGCGCGACCAGCTCGTCGATCCGTTCGACGCCGCCGGCCACCGGCGGCGCGGCGTCGGTGCCGGCGGAGGTCCGCAGCACGCCGAGCATCCGACGCAGCTCGTCGACGGCGGTACGGGCGCTCTGCTCGATGGCGGTCAGCGCGGTGCGGGCCTTGCCCGGGTCGCGGTCGAACACGCGTCGGCAGGCGGATGCCTGTACGCCCATCACCGACACGTGGTGGGCGACCACGTCGTGCAGCTCGCGGGCGATCCGGACGCGTTCACCGAGCACCGCCCGTTCCCGGGCCTCGGCCTGCGACCGGCGCAGGTCCTCGGCCTGGGCGCGCAGCTCGTGCTCGCGGCGCGCGGCCACCCATGCGGTCTCGCCGAAGAAGTACGCGAAACCGAAGACCAGCACGTTGAGCAGCACCCCGTTGACCATCGCGGCGAGCACCGGTGGCACCGGCCCGACCGCGTCGGCGAAGGTGTCCGCCGGAATGTGGTCGATCATCACCGCGTAGTAGATCCCGAGCCAGGCGAACATCGTGGCGATCACGCCGATCCGCAGCCGGCGGGACAGTTGGCGGTCCTGCCCCCACGCGCCGACGGTGTAGAGGGCGCAGAACAGGGCCCAGGAGGAGAACTGGCTCTCCGGGGCCGAGCGCGCCTGCGCGGCGATGAACGCCACAGCGACGACCAGCACCGTCGCGGTCGGCCAGCGTCGTCGCCAGATCAACGGGAGGGTCACCGCGACGGTCCAGAACAGCTGCTCCGGCCCGGACGGCGGTGGGCCCAGCAGGAACGCGCCGGTGCTACGGGCCAGGGTCAGACTGACCAACGCCAGCCCGGTCATCCCCAGGCCGATCCAGAGGTCGTTTCGGCGTTGCTCCGCCGTTGGACCCGGGCGACGCCAATCCTCTCGCGGTGCCACTGTCATCCGGGAACGATGCCACGCCGCCCACCAGCCCTGTCGACCGGGCGCGCCGGTTCCCGCGCGGTCGCGTCGACGGGCGGCGGCCCGGCGCGGGGTACGCGCCGGGCCGCCTCCTCTGGTGTCGCTCATGCGATCGTCTGCCGGCGGGCCTTCCGGGCTGTGTCGACCAGGTCCCAGACCATGACCGCGGCCGCGCCCACCGCGATGGCCAGGCCGAGGGAGTCCCGGTTGCCTGCCTCCGCCACCCAGCTCAGGCGCTCGCCCAGGGCCGGGTTGAGCAGTCGGTCGGAGAGCGCCAGCCATGCCAGCGGCACCGCGAACGCCAGGTTGAGCAGCGCCTTCATGCCGAACAGGGCCCAGGTCCAGCGGTCGATCCGGTACTTGACGATCTCGAAGATCACGCTGAGCGCCAGCACCACGATCAGTGCCGGCAGCCAGAACGACCACAGAGCCGGGTCGAGGATCGGGATGTTCTCGCCGTCGGTGCCGCGCACCCAGGAGTGGTAGTGCTGGAACGGCAGGTACGCGATGGTCAGCACCAGCATGATCACGGATGCGATGGTGTCGGCGAGGGGGATGCCTCGTCGCGCCGGCGCGTCGGGCAGTTGGTCGACCGTCCACTCCGGCACGTCCACGGCCGTCTGGGTGCGCTCGATGATGGCGAAGGTCAGTGTGAGCCAGAAGGTGATCTGCACGGCCACCTGCATCGCCGCGACGATGCCCGGCCCGATCGCCCCGAAGCCCTTTCCTTCGGCCGCCTCGACCACTGTGACGATCGTGCCGACGAGCGCCGGGATGAAGCTGAGCAGCAGCTTCAGCAGTCGCAGCCAGAGCAGGTAGTAGGTCGGGCCGATGAGCTGCAGCCGGCGGTCGGCGTACCGGGCGGCCAGCACGTCGGGGTTGCCCAGCTCGGTGAGCACCTCCCGCTCGGCGGTGGTGGTGTCCTGCCCTCCATCGGTCCGACCCTCGATCATGTCGTCGATGGAGGCCCGCAGCTCGGTGGCGATCTCGTCGCGGCGCTGGGTGGGCACCGAGCGCAGGGTGGCGGCGAGGTAGCGGTCGGTCAGGGTGTTCATCGGTCCACTCCTTGGATCAGCCCGGTGACGGAGGTCTGTACGGCGGCGAGGTCGTCGAGGAGCCGGCTCAGCATCGACTCGCCCTCGTCGCTGGTCCGGTAGAACTTGCGCGGTCGGCTCTCCGCGGTGTTCCACTCGCTGGTCAGCAGCCCCTGGTCCTCCAGGCGGCGCAGCAGCGGGTAGAGCGTGTTGGCGTCGACCGGGAAGCCGTGGTCGGTGAGCCGTTGCAGTAGTGCGTAGCCGTAGTCCGGTCGGCGCAGCGCGACCAGGCTGGCCACCACGACGGTGCCTCGACGCAACTCCTGTAGGTGCGTCCGTAGAACGTCCTCGCTAACCATGTGTCACACTATACTGTGTGGCACACAGTGTTGTCTACGCCGACATCATCGTGTCCGCCCAACCTCCGTTCGGGCCGACACGACGTACGGGGCGCCCGGTCGAGACCGGACGCCCCGTACCTGGGAAAAAGTCAGCAGGACGGGCCCTGCCGGAAGTTCCGCTCGACGAAGCTGGCCGGGCCGACCTGGAAGTAGCCCACCCCCGGCCGGATCGGGTGCCCGGTGAACAGCTCCACCCGCGACCCCACCCGGACCAGGTACGCCTCGGCGTCCCCCGCGTCGTTGCGGATCAACGAGCCCCGCCGGCCGTAGATCGACTCCAACTCGTCGAAGGACATGCCGACAGTGGCGCCGGCGGGAGAGCGCGGCGGCGCGGTGGCCGTACCGACCTCCACCAGCCGCCCGTCGCGGAAGGCCAGCAGCAGCACGCCCGCCCAGGAACCGGTCACGCCGGTGTGCACCACCCCGTCGCAACCCGGCGCGGTCCAGCCGACGTGCCCGTTCCTGGTGAGCGCCGCCAGGCTGGCGCCGATGCGGTACACGCCGGCGCCACGAACGCTGAGCACTTCCGGGTGGCTGTGCCCGACAGCGACGGCGAGCGGACCGGGCGCCGAGGCGTACGCGGCGCCGCCGGCCGACGCCGCCGCCGGACCGGCGACGGCCGCCGGGACGAGGGTGCCGAGCGCCAACGCGGCGGTGGTGAGGAGGATCGCGGGACGGTTCATGGTGGCTCCTTCGGTGATGGGTCTCCTGCCCTGTTAGTCACCGCGCCAGGGCCAACGGTTCGTCGGGATTCCGACCGGCCCGGTCTACGCTGCAGAGAAACGCCGGCCGGGGGTGACACCGTGACGGCTCCACTGCGGATCGGGCCCTACGCCGTCGAGCGACTGCTCGGCGTCGGTTCGTTCGCGATGGTCTGGCTGGGCTACGACCAGGCGCTCGACGCGCACGTGGCGATCAAGGTGCTGGCCGAGAACTGGAGCCACGACCTACGGGTCCGGGAACGCTTCCTCGACGAGGCCCGGTTGCTGCGCCGGCTGGAGCACGAGCGACTGATCCGGGTGCACGCCGTCGGTGAGCTGCCCGACGGCCGGCCGTACGCGGTCCTGGCCTGGGCGGACGGCGGCAGCCTGCGCGACCGGTTGGCCGCTGACGAGATCCCCGCGCCGACGGCGCTGCGACTGCTCAGTGAGATCTGCGCCGGGGTCGCCGTACTGCACCGGCACGGCGTCGTGCACCGCGATCTCACCCCGGGCAACATCCTGTTCCGCTCCGCCGGACCCGACGGCGCGGAACAGGTGCTGATCGCCGACCTCGGCCTCGCCAAGGCGCTCGCCGCCGCCTCCGGGCTGACCGCCCGCGCCGGCACCCCCGGTTACATGGCCCCCGAGCAGGACGATCCGGGCGCGGTGGTCGACACCCGCGCCGACGTGTACGGGCTCGGCCGCCTCGGCATCCGACTGCTGGCCGCCGACCCCACCGGCGCGAACCCGACCAGATCAGATCCGCCTCGGCACCCACCGGAACTCCGACTGCGGGACGACGTGCCCCCGGCGGTCGCGGCGGTGCTCGCCCGGGCCACCGCCCACCGCCCGGCCGACCGTTACCCCGACGCCGCGACGGTGCACGCCGCGTTGGTCCGCGCGAGCGCCCCGGCTGCGGCGGCCGGTCCCGTGCGGCGACAGCCGTCACCCCGGGTGAGGGCGCGCCGCCGGTTGCGGCTGGCCGGGGCCGCCGTGGTGGCCGTCGCCGCGGTGGGTGCGGTGGGCGCCGAGGCAGGTGGCGTCGGGTCTGCTCGGCCGGTCGTCGGCACGTACACGGCCGGGCCGTTGACAGTGGCGTTGCCGCCCGGCTGGTCCGCCACGGGTGCCACCTGGGCCGGTCAATACGGTGCCGACGGTGATCCCGAACCGGCGCTGGTGATGTCACCGCAACCCCGCCGGTGGGCCACCGACCCCCGCCTGCCCGGCGCGTTCGTGGGCCTCTCCGCCAGCACGGCGGCACGCACCACGCCGGCCGGGTTCCTGGCCGAGCGCACCCACGGCGACTGCACGCCCGCGCCGGCCCGCGCCACCCGGCAGGCCGGCGTCGAGTGGACAGTGGTGGCGTACCGCTGCGACCGGGGTCGTCCACAGATCATCGAGTCGGCAGCCCTGCACCCCGGCCGACCCGCCCTGGTGTACGTGCAGATCGCCCCGCCCGCGGACGGCGGACCCGCCTTCGTGGACACCCTGCTCGCCGGCGTACATCTGCGCTAGGTGCGGCCGAACCCGCCCTAGCGGACCACCACGGTGATGGTGTGCTCTCGGTCGTCCTTCGGAATCGTGACGTCGACGGTGCCGGGGCGGACGAAGCGGATGTCCACCACCCCGGCCTCGTAGTGCTGCGACACCAACTCCGGGCGGTCCACTGTGACCAGGCCGGGCCCGATGCCCTGGATCCGGAGCACCGCGCCGGTGGCGAAGCAGAGCGATTTCAGCAGCTCGATCTCGGTCTCGGCGAGCGGGAGGTCGTAGCGGACCGCGCCCTGGCAGGCAGGTGTCGCGTCGGTCGGCGGGGGAGTCGTTCGGGGCGTACCCCTGGTTCTGGTGGGTGCGGGTGGTGCCGCGACCGGGCGCGCGCTGGTCGGCGGCGGTCGGGACGGCGACCCGGTGGGCGTGGGGATCACGGCGGTCGCGGCGGCTGTCGGCGTCGAACGGGTCGGGCCGGGCGGTTGGACGGGCAGTGGTGAGACGGCGTCGGCGCCGCAGGCGGCCACCCCCAGGACGGTCGAGAGGACGACGACGAGCCGGCGGAACGACGCCCGGCTCATTCGGCGCCGAGTCGTTGCCGGACCTGGCGCCGGGCCAGGTGCAACCGGGACTTCACAGTGCCCAGCGGCACGTCGAGCAGGGCGGCGATCTCGGGGTAGCTCAGCCCCAGGACATCGCGAAGGGCGACCACCTCGGCGAGATCGGGATGCACCGAGTCGAAGGCGTCGAGCAGGTCGAGGCGGGTGCCCGCGACCACGCTGGTCCGTCGGGGGTCGGCCTGGTCGGGCAGCGGCACGCCCTCGGCCTCCAGTCGACAGCGGCGGCGCAGCGTGCGGTACGTGGAGCGGGCCCGGTTGGCGGTCAGCCGGTGCAGCCAGGTGCGGAACGAGGAGCGCCCCTCGAACCTGGTGATGCCGGCGGCCAGCGCCAGCAACGTGTCCTGGCAGGCTTCCTCGGCGTCCTCCCGACTGGGCAGGAATCGGGCGCACAGCCGCAGCACCTCTGGGCGCACCGTGACCAGCAGGGCGTTCAGCGCGGCCGGGTCGCCGTGTGCGGCGGACCGGGCCAGGGCGTTGATGTCGTCCGCGTCGGGCATGCCGGGTGTCCAATGCTCGCCGGTGCCGATCCCTGAGCGTACGACCGGCGCCGCCGCGGCGGCCCCGTTCGGTCCGGCACCCGACGCGGTTCCGCGCGCTATTCGAAGCGGGACACGTCCCCGGCACCTCGGCGCAGGATCTCCGGCTCGGGCCCGGACAGGTCGATCACGGTCGTCGGCTCCTTGCCGCAGTCGCCGGCGTCGAGCACCGCGTCGAGCTGGTGGTCGAGCCGTTCCTTGATCTCCCAGCCCTGGGTCATCGGCTCCTCGTCACCGGGCAGGACCAGCGTGCTGGACACCAGCGGCTCGGCCAGCTCGGCCAGCAGCGCCTGGGTGACTGTGTGCCGGGGTACCCGCACGCCGACGGTCCGCTTCTTCGGGTGCAGCATCCGGCGGGGCACCTCCTTGGTGGCCGGCAGGATGAAGGTGTAGCTGCCCGGGGTGGACGCCTTGACCAGGCGGAAGACCGAGTTGCTGATCTGGACGAACTGGCCGAGCTGCGCGAAGTCCCGGCAGACGAGCGTGAAGTGGTGTCGGTCGTCGAGGTGGCGGATCTGCCGGATCCGGTCCAGCCCGTCCTGGTTGCCCAGCTGGATGCCGAGCGCGTAGCAGGAGTCCGTCGGGTAGGCGACCAGCCCACCACGGCGGATCAGGTCGGCGACCTGGCCGATGATCCGGGGCTGGGGGTTCTCCGGGTGCACGTCGTAGTACCTCGCCATCCTCCGAGCCTAGGCCCATGCTGGGGCGATCAGGAGACGAGGGCCACCCTCGGCGCGGACGGTGGAGCCGCCGAGATCACCTCGGTAGGGTAGGTCCCGGTCGGCTCCGACCAACAAGATCCACACCGCCGGGGGGCGCCACGCATGGCTGATTCGTTCGCGCATCTGCACGTGCACACCGAGTATTCGATGCTCGACGGAGCGGCCCGACTGAAGGACCTGTTCGCCGAGGCCAAGCGGCTGGGCATGCCCGCTGTGGCGATCACCGACCACGGCAACATGCACGGCGCGAACGACTTCTACAACCAGGCGATGGCCGCCGGGATCACCCCGATCCTGGGCGTCGAGGCGTACGTGGCGCCGGAGTCGCGCTATCACAAGGCGCGGGTCAAGTGGGGTCGGCCGGAGCAGAAGAGCGACGACATCTCCGGTAACGGCGCGATCACCCACAAGACCATGTGGGCGAAGAACGCGCGGGGCCTGAAGAACCTCTTCACCCTCAACTCGCGCGCCTCGATGGAGGGGCACTACGTCAAGTGGCCCCGGATGGACATGGAGCTGATCGCCGAGCACGCCGAGGGGATCATGGCCACCACCGGCTGCCCGTCCGGCGCGGTGCAGACCCGATTGAGGCTGGGCCAGTTCGACGAGGCCCTCAAGGTCGCCGCCAGCTACCAGGACATCTTCGGCAAGGACAACTACTTCCTGGAGATCATGGATCACGGCCTCTCCATCGAGAGCCGGGTCCGCGAGGGGCTCACCGAGATCGCCCGCAAGCTGGACATCCCCCCGGTCGTCACGAACGACTCGCACTACACCCACGAGGCGCAGGCCACCGCCCACGACGTGCTGCTCTGCGTGCAGACCGGCAGCAACATCGACGACCCCAACCGGTTCCGGTTCGAGGGCGGCGGCTACTTCGTCAAGAGCGCCGACCAGATGCGCGCTGTGGACTCGTCCGAGCTGTGGCAGGAGGGCTGCCGCAACACCCTGCTGGTCGCCGAGAAGGTCGACCCGGCCGGGATGTTCGAGTTCCACAACCTGATGCCGCGCTTCCCGGTGCCCGAGGGTGAGACCGAGGAGTCCTGGTTCCGTAAGGAGACCTTCGCCGGCCTGGCCCGCCGCTACCCGAACGGCATCCCGGAGGGGCACGTCGTCCAGGCGGAGTACGAGCTGGGCGTCATCAACCAGATGGGCTTCCCGTCCTACTTCCTGGTGGTCGCCGACTTCATCCAGTGGGCGAAGAACCAGGGCATCGCCGTGGGTCCGGGCCGTGGCTCGGCCGCCGGCTCGCTCGTCGCGTACGCGCTGGGCATCACCGACCTCGACCCGATCCAGCACGGGCTGATCTTCGAGCGGTTCCTCAACCCCGAGCGGGTCTCGATGCCGGATGTCGACATCGACTTCGACGAGCGTCGGCGCGGCGAGGTGATCAAGTACGTCACGGACAAGTGGGGCGAGGACAAGGTCGCCCAGATCGCCACCTTCGGCACGATCAAGGCGAAGGCCGCGATCAAGGACTCGGCCCGGGTCCTCGGTTTTCCGTACGCGGTCGGTGACCGGATCACCAAGGCGATGCCGCCGGCAGTGATGGGCAAGGACATCCCGCTCACCGGCATCTTCGACAACAAGCACCCCCGCTACGCCGAGGCCGGCGAGATCCGTGGCCTGTACGACTCCGACCCGGATGTCCGCAAGGTGATCGACACGGCCAAGGGCATCGAGGGGCTGATCCGGCAGACAGGTGTGCACGCCGCCGGCGTCATCATGTCCGCCGAGCCGATCATCGAGCACATCCCGTTGACGCGCCGCGACGCCGACGGGGCGATCATCACGCAGTTCGACTACCCGACCTGCGAGTCGCTCGGGCTGCTGAAGATGGACTTCCTCGGCCTGCGCAACCTGACGATCATCGACGACGCGGTCAAGAACATCGAGCTGAACCACGGCCGGAAGCTCGACCTGCTGGGCCTGCCGCTCGACGACAAGGCCGCGTACGAGCTGCTGGCCCGCGGTGACACCCTGGGCGTGTTCCAGCTCGACGGTGGGCCGATGCGGTCACTGCTGCGGTTGATGAAACCGGACAACTTCGAGGACATCTCCGCCGTCCTGGCGCTCTACCGGCCCGGTCCGATGGGCGTCGACTCGCACACCAACTACGCGCTGCGCAAGAACAAGCTCCAGGAGATCACGCCGATCCACCCGGAGTTGGAGGAGCCGCTGCGGGAGATCCTGGAGCCCACCCACGGCCTGATCGTCTACCAGGAGCAGGTGCAGCGCGCCGCGCAGATCCTCGCCGGCTACACCCTCGGTCAGGCGGACCTGCTGCGCCGGGCCATGGGTAAGAAGAAGAAGGAGATCCTCGACAAGGAGTTCATCCCGTTCCGGGACGGCTGCCGCGAGCGCGGCTACTCCGACGAGGCGATCCAGGCGGTGTGGGACGTCCTGGTGCCGTTCGCCGGATACGCCTTCAACAAGGCGCACTCCGCCGCGTACGGCCTGGTCTCCTACTGGACCGCGTACCTGAAGGCGCACTACCCGGCCGAGTACATGGCCGGGTTGTTGACGTCCGTCGGTGACGACAAGGACAAGATGGCGCTCTACCTGGCCGAGTGTCGCCGGATGCGGATCCAGGTGCTGCCACCGGACGTGAACACCTCGGCCGGGCCGTTCACCCCGGTCGGCAAGGACATCCGCTTCGGCCTGGCCGCCGTGCGCAACGTCGGGGCGAACGTGGTCGCCTCGATCATGCGTTGCCGGGAGGAGAAGGGCGAGTACGGCGACTTCTACGACTTCCTGTCCAAGGTGGACGCGGTGGTCTGCAACAAGAAGACAATCGAATCGCTGATCAAGGCGGGCGCGTTCGACTCCCTCGACCACCCCCGCAAGGGGCTGCTGGCGGTGCACGCCGACGCCATCGACGCGTACGCCGACGTGAAGCGCAAGGAGGCCGTCGGCCAGTACGACCTGTTCGGCGCCGGCTTCGGCGACGCCGACACCGGCAGCACCACTGTGATGCCCACCATCGGCGACAGCGAGTGGGACAAGCGCGACAAGCTGGCCTTCGAGCGGGAGATGCTCGGCCTGTACGTCTCCGACCACCCGCTGTTCGGCCTGGAGCACATTCTCAACGCGGCGGCCGACACCACAATCGCCTCCCTGGCCGAGGAGGGCGCGGTGCCCGACGGCGCAGTCGTCACCCTCGCCGGCATCCTGTCCGGGGTGCAGCGCCGGGTCACCAAGCAGGGCCGGGCCTGGGCGTCGGCCACCCTGGAGGACCTGGCCGGTGGGGTGGAGACGCTGTTCTTCCCCAACACCTACGAGGTGATCGGGCAGTACATCGCCGAGGACGCCATCGTGGTGGTCAAGGGCCGGGTGGACCGTCGCGACGACACCCCCCGGATCATGGCGATGGACATGTCCATGCCGGACGTCAGCACCAGCGCCACCAACAAGCCGGTCACCCTCACCATCCCGGTGCACAGGTGCACACCACCGCTCGTGGAGAAGCTCAAGGAAACCCTGGTGCTGCACCCCGGCGACACCGAGGTGCACGTCAAACTGCAGAACGGCGGGCGCACCACCACCCTGCGGCTGGGTCCGTTCCGGGTGGCGGCGACGACCGCCCTGATGGGTGACCTGAAGAGCGTCCTCGGCCCGGCCAACGTGAGCTGAGCGCGGCCGCGGTCCGGCCGGCGCGCGCCGGCCGGACCGACGGCCTCAGCCCCGGTCGGGGGCGCTGATCTCCCGCAGGTGGCCGTCGGCCAGCCGCAACCAGCGCTGCACGCCGATCTCGGCGAGGAACCGCTCGTCGTGGCTGACCACCACGAACGCCCCCTGGTACGCCGACAGCGCGCTCTCCAACTGGCCGACGCTGACCAGGTCAAGGTTGTTCGTCGGCTCGTCGAGCAGCAGCAGTTGCGGCGCCGGTTCGGCGCAGAGCACACAAGCGAGGGTCGCGCGCAGCCGCTCGCCACCCGACAGCACCCCGACCGGCAGGTTGACCCGGGCGCCCCGGAACAGGAACCGGGCGAGCAGGTTCATCCGCTTGGCGTCCGGCAGGTTCGGGGCGTACGCGGCGAAGTTCTCCGCCACAGTGCGGTCGAGGTCCAGCAGGTCCAGCCGCTGCGACAGGTACGCGATCCGCCCGTCGGCCCGCCGGATCTCGCCGCCGGCCGGGTCCAGATCACCGTTGACCAGGCGCAACAGGGTCGACTTGCCGACGCCGTTCGCCCCGGTGAGCGCGATCCGTTCCGGCCCCCGGATCACCAGGTCCGCGCCGTCGCCGCCGAACAGGTCCCGGTCGTCGAAGCGGGCCCGCATCCCCTGGCCGGAGAAGACCGTGCGCCCGCCCGGGACGCTGGTGTCGGGCAGGTCGACGGTGATCCGGTCCTCGTCGCGTACCGCCCGCCCCGCCTCGTCGAGTCGGGCCTTCGCCTGCCCGAGCCGGCCGGCGTGCGTCTCCTGCGCCTTGCCCGCCGACTCCTGCGCGCTGCGCTTCAGCCCGCCGGCGACGATCCGGGCCAGGCCGGCGTTCTTCAGGTTCTTGGAGGCGTTGCTGGCCCGCCGGTCGGCGCGCTCCCGGGCCTGCTGCATCTCCCGCTTCTCCCGCTTGACCTCCTGCTCGGCGTTGCGCAGGTTGCTCTCGGCCACCTCCCGCGCCGCCTGCACCGCCTCGGTGTACGCGGTGAAGTTGCCCCCGTACCAGCGGATCTCACCCTGGTCCAGCTCGGCGATGCGGTCCATCCGGTCCAGCAGCTCCCGGTCGTGGCTGACCAGCAGCAGGCACCCGGACCAGTCGGTGAGGACGTCGTAGAGCTGGTGTCGGGCCTCCACGTCCAGGTTGTTGGTCGGCTCGTCGAGCAGCAGCACGTCCGGGCGGCGCAGCAGTTGCGCCGCCAGGCCGAGGGAGACCACCTGACCGCCGCTGAGGGTGTGCAGCCGCCGGTCGAGCGACAGCTCACCGAGGCCGAGCCGGTCCAACTCCGAGCGGGTGCGCTCCTCGATGTCCCAGTCGTCGCCGATCGTGGCGAAGTGTTCCTCACTGGCGTCGCCGGCCTCGATGGCGTGCAGCGCCGTAATCCGCTCGGCCACGCCCAGCACCTGCGCCACGCTCAGGTCACCGGCCAGTGGCAGCGTCTGCGGGAGGTAGCCGAGCACACCGTCGACGGTGACGCCGCCGTCGCTGGGCCGCAACTCCCCGGCGATCAGCCGCAGCAGGGTGCTCTTGCCGGCGCCGTTGGGCGCGACCAGGCCGGTGCGGCCGCCCGGCACGGTGAAGGACAGCTCCGAGAAGACCGGTGTGTCGTCCGGCCAGGAGAAGGACAGGTTCGAGCAGACAATGAACGCATCAGACATGCGAGTGACCTCAAAGGGTGGGGTGGGCGCGCCTCAGCCGCCCGACGACAACGGGAACCGGTGGAACGACGACATGGCCTCGGCGGCTGCGCGTACGCGCGCCGAACCGATGGCCGAACACATCCGGTCTCACCCGGAGATGTCGTCGTCACCCGCCATGTCTGGTCTCCCTGGTCGTGCCGCTAACCCAACCCGCCGAGTCTAACAACGGATCTCCACCCCGCCACCGGGTTCCCGGCCGGCGACCGTTTCGCAACGGCGCCCATCGTCAAGATTCGCGCAACTTCAGGGTTGTTGCTGTCTCACGCGTGTCGGAGGCAGCAACAACAGGGAAGTTGCTCGGATCTTGACGATGGGCGCGGGGCGCGGAGCCCCGACGCGGTCACCTCGGCCGCCCCGACCCCGGTCCACGCCGTGATCCACTCCGCTTCCTGAAAATCGGGGCATCCGAGCCGCCCGCACACCGCGACTTCCTGAAAACCGAGTTGATCAGTGGCGGCGGCCGGTGCGTCCAGGTGTCAGCGTCGACGTGCTCGCCACATCGTGTGTTCCCGGGATATCGCCGTCTCCGTGTCGTTCACGAACCGCGACAGCTCGGCTTCCGAGCCGAGCCGGGTGGCCAGCGACCCCATGGCGGCAAGTTCCTGACTTGCCAGGGCGTAGGCGGTCGCCACCGCGGCGTGTTGCCGCGTCTGCGTCCAGGCCGCGACGGCCGCGACGGCTGCGGCGGCCACTCCGAGCAGGTCGAGGTCGGTCAGCCCGGCAGCCCTCGACACCGCCAGGGTCACCCCGACGATCTCCAGCACGAGCATGCTGACCGACCAGCGGGTCGCCCGCGCCCTGTTCGACAGGGATCGCTCGGCGTACCAGGCTCGCTGAGCCTCGAGACGGCCGGTCAGGTACGCGGCGCGGCGCTCCGCGAGGGACGCGGCGCGCAGTGTCCGCATTCCCTCCGTGATTTGTTGCCCAGTCACCGCGGGTGCCGCCAAACCGGCGGCCGACATGTCCCGGGTCAAGCCCAACAGTCGGAGGGTGAATTCTTCGGCGCTGTCCGAGTCACTCCGAGATCGGGGAAAAGGGTCGGCCGCGATGGTGAATCGCCACGTGAGTGACTTGATGGATTCGGAGAGGGCCCTGCCGACGTACCACCGTTCATTGGGACGATTGGTGAGGAGGAAGACCTCGACGATCGAGGTGGCGGCGAACGCGCCCGCCGCGAGCGCCGGGCCCGGGGCGAAATCGTCGAGCTTCCACGTGGCGACCCCCGCGACCGCGGCCACCAGGAGCAGGGACAGCCGCAGCCCGATCAGGGTCGCGTACACGCGTTGGCCGCGCTGCGACTCGTAGGACACGGCGCGCTGAAACGGGGGAAGATCCTCGGCCTTCAGCATGTCGTTGACCTCTCGACAGAACGTCCAGGGCGCCCGCGGGCTGAGCGGCGATGCCGGTACAGGCGGTGTAGACAGTAGACGTCCCCGTCCACAGGGGCGGCCCGCGCGCGCGGCGCTAGGGCGTGGTGGTCTTGTCGCAGGGGACGCCGATGCCGAGGTTGACGCGGTCGTCCTGGCCGTTCGACGTCACGATGAGCGGGACGCAGGCGGTCCGCGCGACCCAGGTGCCGCCGACGAAGGCCAGCCACTGGGCCTGCCCACCCTCCGGCGCGCAGGCGTGCACCGTGGCGGCCGCCGCGGGCGTGCCGGTGCCGCCCCAGCCGAGCCGGGCCTTGTCCTGCCAGCCCGGTGCCACCCGCAGGTCGACGACCCGGCCGGCGCGGACGACGAGCCCCCACTTGGCGAACAGTCGCGCCGCCGGATCGGCCTCCCCGGAATCCTCCGGCGACAGCACGGGGGCGTCGGGCACCGCCACGTCCTTGCCCACCAGCCGGTAGTTCGCCGGCGGCGCCGGCAGCGCATCGACCGATGGTGTGCAGGGCGGCCCACCGCCGCTGGTGCCCGTCGACGGCTCCGCTCCGTCGGCCGGCGGCGTGCTGTGCTGGCGCGAGTCACCTGCCGGCGTGCAGGCGGACAGGACCAACGTCAGGCACAGGAAGCCCCACCGGTCCGCCGTTCGGCGGAATTCGAATTCATTCGATATTCATAGCAGATTACCGATATACGCGTTGGTAACATCGCGGTGGGCGACAGCGCTCGTGCCTATAGCGGAGTTATGTCCAAATGAACGATCGGTCAGCAGTCGATCTTGCATGTGACATATCCGACTGCCGCTTTTCCAGCTGCCACAGAAATTGGGCACGTAAACCTCGCCGGGTACCTTCCTGTCGTGCCAGAAGCCTCTCGACAGTTGATTGCCGATCGCTATCGGCTGGTCCGTCCGCTCGGTCAGGGCGGGATGGGCCGCGTGTGGCAGGCCCGCGACGAGATGCTCCAGCGCGACGTCGCCATCAAGGAGTTGGTGGCACCGCCCGGTCTGCGTGACGACGAACGCCGGGAGATGCGCGAACGGTCCATGCGCGAGGCGCGGGCCGTCGCCCGCCTGGGCCACCCCAATGTGGTACGCGTCTTCGACGTGCTGCACGCGGGCGGCGATCCCTGGATCGTGATGGAACTCGTGCCGTCCCGGTCCCTGCAACAGGTGCTCGAAGCCGAGGGGTCGATGCCGGCGGACCGCGCGGCGCGGATCGGGCTCGGCATTCTGGGTGCGCTGCGCGCCGCACACCGGGCCGGCGTACTGCACCGGGACGTCAAGCCGGCCAACGTGCTGCTCGGCGACGACGGCAGGGTGGTGCTCACCGACTTTGGTCTGGCCACCCTCCCCGGCGACCCACGGATGACCCAGACCGGGATGGTGCTCGGCTCGCCGGCGTTCCTCGCGCCCGAGCGGGCCACCGACGGCGACGTGGGACCGGCGGCCGACCTGTGGTCGCTCGGCGCCACCCTCTACGCGGCGGTCGAGGGACGCACCCCCTACCACCGCTCGTCTCCGATCGCCACGCTGGCAGCCCTCGCCACCGAGCCGCCACCGCCGGCACAACGAGCAGGCCGGCTGACGCCGCTCCTGGAAGGACTGCTGCGCCGCGAGCCGGATCAGCGGATCAGCGCCGAGGAGGCGGATCGGCTCCTGCGTCAGGCCGCCGAGCCCGGTCCGCCCGCCGCGCCGGCTGCCCCCGCGTCGCCGGCTGTCCCCGCCGCGCCGAGGTCTGAGGCGGGTCGCAAGCGTCGGGCTCGGCTGATCGGGTCGATCGGGGCCGCCGCGCTGCTCGTCGTCCTGCTGGTCACCGCGGCCCTGCTGAACGGCGGGCTGTTCCGTGGCGCGGGTGACGGCGGAGGGGCGGCGCCCGCCGTGAACCCGTCGCCGATCGCCGAGACGCCGGTGTCCAGGGTGCTGCCACCGGCGCCGGCGGGTTGGCGCTACTACCGTGACGATCCCCGCTTCCTCGTACCGGTGCCGGACGGCTGGCAGGCGCGGCGCGACGGTGAGCGCGCCGCGTTCCGCGAGCCGGACGGCAGTCGCGTGCTCGTCGTCGACGAGCTTCGGTCCATCCCAGCGGACCTGGTCGCCGAGTTGCGCGAGCGAGAGGGTGCGCAACGCGCAGGGTACGCCGACTACCGGCAGGTACGCCTCGACACTTTGCGATACCAGCTGCGGGCCGCCGAATGGGAGTGGACGTACACCGACGAGGACGGCACGCCGATCCATACGCTGAGCCGTGCGTTCGTCGGCCACAACGGGCACGCGTACTCGATCGACTGGACCACCTCCGCCGCCGAATGGTCCGCGAGCGCGGCCGTCTTCGCGCTGATCACGGATGGTTTCCAAGGCCTGCCGCTCGCCGGCGTCCCGCCGTCCCGACCCGCCGGACCGCCACCGTCGGCGAGCGCGGGGCCGCCGTCGCCCGGGGCGGGCAGCGGCACGACGACCGGCCCGGCGGATCCGACGCGGCAGCCGGCTGCCCCGCCGCCGTCTCCGACGCAGGGCAGCACGCCCGCCGGCAAGCAGATCTCCAGCTTCGCCAGTGACCGCTGCATCGACATCCCGGACGGCAACGCCGTCGCCGGCGCGCGGCTGCAGATCTGGGACTGTCGGCGGACCGCGAAGCAGCTGTGGACCTTCCCGGCGGACGGCACGGTTCGTTCGATGGGCAAGTGTCTGGATGTCGCCGGCCACTCCACTGAGGACGGGGCAGCCGTCCAACTGGCCAACTGCTCCGGTGCGGCGTCGCAGAGGTTCACCCTCAACAAGGCGTACGACCTGGTGAACACCAGGGCGGACAGGTGCGTCGACGTGCTCGACTCGAACCCGGACAACGGTGCCCGGCTGCAGATCTGGCAGTGCACCGGCAACGCCAACCAGAAGTGGCGGGCCAACTGAGCGCTGACGGCAGGGGCTGCGGTGGTTACGGTCGTGGATGCCGAGGTTTCCCGACCGTTCGAGGAGTGATCGCATGTCCGCCTCTCCGTCCCGGCTCTTCGCCGAGATAGCGACGGCCGAGCCACCCGCCGAGACCAGAGTGGTCATGCGACGTGCGGTGGTGCTCGGTGGCAGCATGGCCGGGTTGCTGGCGGCCCGGGTGTTGAGCGACCACGCCGAGGAGGTGCTGATCGTCGAACGGGATCCGTCCGATGTCGACGCCGGCCCACGGCCGGGTGTGCCCCAGGGCAGCCAGGTACACGCGCTGCTTCCCGCCGGTCAGGTCCAGTTGGAGCGGTGGTTTCCCGGCATCGCCGACGAGGCGCTCGCGCTCGGCGCCCCGCCGCCGCCAAACGACCCGGGCACGGCGAAGGTCTTCGTGAACGGCATGTTGGGTCTACCGCCCGCGCCGACCGGCACCGGGCCCGCGTTGATCACCACGCGTCCGTTCCTGGAGGCGCTGGTCCGGCGGCGCACCCTCGCCGTCGACAACATCCGCATGGTGTACGGCCGCGCGGAGGGCCTGCTCTTCGACGAGCGGCGGGTCACCGGCGCCCGGTACCTGCCCGAGGGCGGCGCCGAGCCCATCGTCGAAGCGGCGGACCTGGTGGTCGACGCGATGGGGCGGTCCAGCCGGTTGAGCGACTGGCTGGCCGAGCACGGGTGGCCGCGCCCACCGCTGCACCGCATGCCGATCAAACTGAACTACGCGACGGCGCTCTTCAAACGCGACGAGAAGGTCAGCGACGCCTGGGTGGCGGTCTTCCACACCATGGCGGGCAAGGGGCGTACCGCCCGGATCGGTGGGATCAACTCGGTCGAGGGGGACCGCTGGATCATGCTGGTGGCCGGCTACGACGGGGACCGGCCCAGCCGCGACGTCGCCGACTTCACCGCCCGCTGCCGGGAGCACTACCCGCAGATGTTCGGAGACATCGCCGAACACGGCGAGATGCTCGGCGGGGTGGTCACGTACCACCAGGCGGACAGCCGACGCCGCGACTTCCACAAGCTCGACCGCCTGCCCGCCGGGTTGGTCGCCGCCGGCGACGCGGTCGCGTCCTTCAACCCGGTGTACGGCCAGGGCATGACCTCCGCGACACTGCACGCCTCCTGCCTGTCGAAGTACCTGCGGTCCGGTCCGAAGCCGCACGACGAGCCCGCGCGCGCGTACTTCGAGCAGGTCCGCGTGGTGGTCGACGCCGCCTGGCAGATCTCCACCACCGCCGACATCGAGCTGCCGCACGTGGACGGGCCGTACCCGCCCGGCTACAAGGTCACCAAGTGGTTCGGAGACCTGCTCTTCCGGGCGTCGCTGACCGATCCGGTGCTCAACGCCCGGCTGGGCCGGGTCACCACCATGCTCGACCACCCGGCCGCACTGAGCCGCCCCGGCACGTTGTTCCGGGCCCTCCGACTCGGCCTGCTCGGCGGCTCGCGGCGGTGATGCTGGTCCGCTCGTGGCGGTGATTCGTCGGCAAACCCGCCGCCCGTGGCGGGGCGCGGTGGAGAATGGTGGGCCGGGGAGGGGTGCTGCGACGAACCGGGGGAGCGGTCGTGCTCGGAACCAGCCTCCTTGGCCGGCTTCGCCGCCGTGACCCGGGTGACGCCATCCTGCGACGCGCGGCACGACTCACGCTCGTCGCGTCCGTCGTCTTCTACGGCTGCCGGTACGGCGTGGGCAGCTCGACGCTCGCCACGTACGGGTTGTTCGGCACCATCGCCGCCGGGTCGTTCGCGCAGTTGCCCGGTCCGGCGCCGCAGCGGGCGCGGATCCTTCTGCTGTCGCTGCCGGCGGTGTGGGCGCTGATCGCGGTGGGCTCGCTCCTGGCGTGGAGCACGTGGGCGGCCGCCGGCGGCATGCTGGTCGTCGGGTTCGTCGTGGCGTTCGCCGGAGTCGGCAACCCGCGCCTGGTGGGTTTGGCGAGCGCGTTCCAACTCTTCTACATCCTGGCGTCGTTCCCGCCGTACCAGCCGGGCGCCCTGCCGGAGCGACTCGGTGGGGTGACGCTCGCCGTCGTGCTGCTCGCCGCGGCCGAGGTGTTCCTCTGGCCCGACCCGGTGCCGGTCTCCTACCGGCAGCGCCTCGCCGCGGCGGCGGACGGCGTCGCCTCCTTCCTCGACGCCGCCGCCGAGCGGTTGACCGACCCGCCCGTCGCCGCGGGTGATCGGGACGCGCGGCGCGAGCGGGCGTACGACGCGGTGGCGGCGATCGAGCTGAGCCGCAGCCCTCCGGCGTGGGCGCCCACCGCGGCGGGCGCTCAGGACCGGGCGTTGCGGATCTGCGCGGCCGCGTTGCGGGAGGTGCTCGCCGAGGCCGACCGGCTGGCGGCGGACGCCCCGCCGGAGCCGATCCCGGACCTGGCGGCGGGGCGTCTGCTGCGCTCGTGCGCGGACACGACCCGCGCCGCCGGCCGGAGCCTGTTGCCGGGTGCGACGGCGGCGGACCCCGCCGACCTGGACGTGGCGGTCGGACGAGCCGAGGCGGCGTACCCCGTGGGAACGGGCAACGTCCGCGACAGGCCGGACGTACCCCGGTTGTGTCGGGACGCGACGGCGCTGGCCCTCGCGGACCAGGTGCGGGTCTTCGCCGTCGGTTGCCGGGTGGCCACCGGGGCGCGGCTCGACGGCGGCGACGCCTCCTCCGGGCTGTTCGAGTACGCCCGGCACAGCCCGTGGACGCTGTACTGGTGGCAGTTCCGCTCCCACCTGGCGCCGCGCTCGGCCCACCTGCACAGCTCGCTGCGGCTGGCCGTGGCGCTCGCCATCGCCCGGGTGGCCGCCGGAGTGTTGCAGCTGACCCACGGCTTCTGGGTGCTGCTGGCCACCCTCACGGTGTTGCGGACCTCGGCCGCCGACACCCGCACCGCGCTGCGGCCCGCCGTGCTGGGCACGATCGTCGGTGCGGTCGTCAGCGGCGGGGTGATGCTGGTCGTCGACGAGCCGATCGTGTACGCCATCGTTCTGCCGATCACCCTGCTGCTGGCCTTCGGCGTTGGCCGCCTGCTGGGTCCGGTGTGGCAGCAGGCGCTGTTCACAGTGCTGCTGACTGTCGTCTTCGCCCAGCTCAGCCCGGAAGGGTGGCGGCTCGCCGAGGCTCGCCTCGTCGACGTGCTGCTCGGCGCGGTGATCGGCGTGCTCGCCGGTGTGGCGATGTGGCCGCGCGGCGCGGGCCACGACCTGCGGCACAACGGCACCCGCTACCTGGCGGCCAGCGCGGACGCTGTCGAACAGACGGTCCAGGCGCTGCTCGGCGCTGCTCCGCCACCCGACCGCGCCCTGAGCAGGCTTCGTCGCCGGATGGTCCTGATCGACTCGTCCTACTGCCAGTACCACTCGGAGCGGCACGACCCGCACCGTCAGCAGGTGAACTGGGATGCCGTCCTGAGCGCCGGGCACCATGTCGTGCCCGGCGCGGAGTCGCTGCTGCGGCGCAACCCGCCCGGCAGCCTCGCCGGTTGGCCCGAGGCCGCGGCGCTGCTGCGGGAGTCGGCCGGGCGCCTGCGATCGGCGTACGACACCCTCGCCGACGAGGTCGCCCACGGCCGGACATCGGACCGGGCGCCGGTCTCGACCACCTGCGTCGACCAGCTGGACCGGATCCGTCCGCTCCTCGGCGGGGCCGACAGTCAGTCGGTCCGGCACCTGGTGGAGGTCGACAGGTGGCTCGCCGGCCTCGCCGACAGCCTCGCCCGGATCCACCCGCCCGCTGTCGGTGGGCCGACCATCGACGGACTGTGAGCTGCCCCTGCTCGCTGAGCAACGGCACCCGGCCCGGCCGGGTGCTCGTGAGCGTGATGACTGTGAGTCATTGTGATGTCTCACAGTCATCACGCTCTTCAGGGACTAATGCCCTGCTGACGCGGCTCGGAGCCCCGGGAGCGCGCCACCGGTCGCCGATTGGTCGTGCCCGTTCGTGGCCACGCCGCCTAGCGTCGAGGGCATGGAGATCGAGCAGGCGCAGAAGCTGTGGCAGCCGGAGCCGGGCTGGTTGAACACGGCCAGCTACGGGTTGCCGCCGGAGCCGGCGTGGACGGCACTACAGGAGGCCCTGGGCGCGTGGCGGGTCGGCCGTACGTCGTGGGAGGGCTGGGGCGAGTCGACGCATCGGGCTCGTGCCGCCCTCGCCGGCCTGATCGGGGTGCCGGTCGGTGACGTGGCGGTCGGCGCGGCCGTCTCCCAGCTCCTCGCGCCGGTCGCGGCGGCGCTGCCGGCCGGTGCCACGGTGGTGGTCCCCGAGGTCGAGTTCACCTCGAATCTTTTCCCCTGGCTGGTCCAGGAGGAGCGGGGCGTCACGGTCCGCACGGTGCCGCTGGAGTCGCTGGTCGACGCCATCGACGCCGACACCGACCTGGTCGCGTTCAGCCTGGTGCAGTCGGCCGACGGGGCGGTCGCGGCGTACGACGAGATCGTGGCCGCGGCCCGTGCGCACGACGCGCTGGTGGTGGTCGACGCGACCCAGGCGTGCGGCTGGCTGCCGTTCGACGGCAGCCAGGCCGACGCGGTGGCGGTGGGCGGCTACAAGTGGCTGATGAATCCGCGTGGGACCGGGTACGCCTATCTGGCCCCCGCGTTGCGCGAGCGGCTGCGCCCCGACGCGGCCGGCTGGTACGCGGGCGGCGACCCGCACGCCTCGTACTACGGCCCGCCACTGCGGTTGGCCGACGACGCCCGCCGGTTCGACATCTCACCGGCCTGGTTCAGCTGGGTTGGCGCGGCGCCCGCCCTGGAGGTGGTCGCCGAGATCGGCGTGCCGGCGATCGGGGCGCACAACGTGGCGCTGGCCAACCGGTTCCTGACCGGGCTGGGCCGGCCACCGGGGGAGAGCGCCATCGTCAGCGTGGACGTGCCCGACGCGGAGCAGCGCCTCGCGGCGGCCGGCATCCGGGCGGCGGTGCGCGCCGGACGGGTCCGAGCCTCGTTCCACATCTACTCCACCGAGGCCGACGTGGACGCCGCGCTGACCGCGTTGACCGGATAGGCCGGCCGCGCCCGTCGCGGGGCACGGCCGGCCGGTCAGGTCAGGAGACGGACACCTGGGTTCAGGCCAGGTGGCCGCCGATCTTCGTGTAGCCGCGCAGCAGGTCCCGCGAGATGATCAGCCGCTGCATCTCGTCGGTGCCCTCGAAGATCCGGTAGAGCCGGACCTGCCGGTACCAGCGTTCGATCGGCAGCTCTCGGGTGTAGCCCATGCCGCCGTGGATCTGGAGCACCCGGTCGACCACGCGGTTGACCATGCCGGCGCCGTAGAGCTTGCCCATCGACGAGGCGTGCCGGGGGTCCAGGCCCGCGTCGACAGTCCACGCGGAGCGCAGCACCAGCCACCGGGCCGCCTCCAGCTCCGTCTCCGAGTCGGCGATCATCCACTGGATGGCCTGGTTGGTGCCGATCTTCGCGCCGAAGGTCTCCCGGGTGTTGGCGTACTCGATGGCCATCTGCAACACCCGCTCGGCGATGCCGATGGCGTGCGACGGGATGGTGTAGCGGCCCTTGCCGATCCACTCCATGCCGAGCGTGAAGCCCTGCCCGATCTCACCGAGGATGTTGCGGTGCGGCACGCGTACGCCGTCGAAGATGAGCGAGGCGGGCCCGCCCTCGCCCATCGTCTGGATGAACTCCGAACGCCAGCCCATCGACCGGTCCACCAGGAACGCGGTGGCGCCGCCGTTGCGGGCGCCCTTCTCCCGGTCGGTCACCGCGACCACGATGGCGAAGTCGGCGTCGTGACCGCCGGTGATGAAGGTCTTCTCACCGTCGAGGATCCAGTCGTCGCCGTCCCGGCGGGCGGACAGCCGGATGTTGGCCGCGTCCGATCCGGCGCCCGGTTCGGTGATCGCGAAGCAGGAGCGTCGCTCGCCCTCGATGGTCGGGACGAGGAACTCCCGCTTCTGCTCCTCGGTGGCGTGGAACAGGATGTTGTCCGCCTCGCCACCGAAGCGGAAGGGGACGAACGTGCGGCCCAGTTCGGTCCAGATCAACGACTGGAGTACGGCTGGCAGGTTCATCCCGCCGTACTCTTCCGGGGTGGCCAGGCCCCAGAAGCCGAACTTGCGCGCCTTGAGTTGCAGTTCGCGCACCTCGGAGTGGTCGAGGCCCGGCTGGTGCGCCCGTTCCCGGCGGAGCACCTCCGCTTCCAGGGGCATCACCTCGCGGGTTATGAACGCGCGCACGGTGTCTCGGACGGCTCGTTCCTCGTCGGACAGTGCGAAGTCCACGGTTCCCCCTCGGTCGACGTGGCGGTGCGCCGCTGCGGGCCGCAGCGGTCTCTCCTAAACTAGCGGTGTAAGTTTTCCTTCGTCCAGACCCCTTCCCGGTCGACGTGGTGACGCCTGCGCGGAGACGGCCCCGGATAGGGTGCGTGAACAGGTGGTTCCCACGGGGAGGGACACCGCAGACCGAGGAGCTCTGACATGCCCCGACCTCGACGACCTCTGCTCACCCGCGACCGGATCGTCGAGACGGCACTCGCGCTGATCGACGCCGACGGGCTCGGTGCGCTCTCCACCCGCCGACTCGCCGCCGCGCTCGGCGTGCAGGGTCCCTCGCTCTACAACCACTTCGCCACCAAGGACGAGATCCTCGACGCGGTGGCCGACACGGTCACCGGTGCCGTCGACACCGGCGGCTTCGCCAGCCGGGACTGGGTCACCGCGCTGCGGGACTGGGCATGGTCGTACCGGCGGGCGCTCACCGCGCACCCGAACATCGTGCCGTACCTGGCGCAGGGGCCGGGTCGTCGACCGGCCGCCCTCGCCATGGCCGACGCGGTCTACGGCGGCCTGGTCCGGGCCGGCTGGCCGCCGGCCCGCGCCACCCACATCGGCGCGGCGCTGCGTTACTTCGTGGCCGGGTCGGCGCTCGGCTCGTTCGCCCGCGGGTTCGTCGAGGACCCGGAGCTGTACGCGGCGCACTACCCCCACCTGCGCCAGGCGCACCGGCTCGCCGAGCACCAGCAGAGCGTGGACGAGGGCGCCTTCGCGCTCGGCCTGGACGCCCTGCTGCACGGTCTGGCCGCCGAGTACGCCCGCACCGTCGACGACACGGTGGAGTCCGCCCGGCCCAACGGGTAGCGTCCAAACTCCCAGCGCTAGTTTCATCGCCCGTCGCGACCCCCGTCGCCATCGCCCATCGCCCGCCCTCGAAGGGATGACATGGACCTCGCCGCCCCGCCGTCGCAGTTGCCCGACTCCCTGCGCCTCCGGCGCCACCTGCACGTCGGTGGGAAGTGGACGTCCCCCGCCGACGTGGATCTGATCGACGTGGAGAACCCGAGCACCGGGGAACTGGCCGGGCAGGTGCCCGCCGGCACCCCGGCCGACGTGAATCGGGCCGTGGCCGCGGCCCGCGCCGCGTTTCCCGGCTGGTCGGCCGCCACTCCCGCCGAACGCTCCGCCCACCTCGACCGGCTGCACACGGCGCTCAGCGCCCGCGCCGACGACGTCGCCCGCACCATCGCCGTGGAGCTGGGCGCGCCGCTCAAGCTCGCCACCCGGGTGCAGGTAGGGCTGCCGTTGACAGTGCTGCGCGACCACGTCGCGCTCGCCGCCCGCGCACCGGTCGAGGAGAGCATCGGCAACTCCCTGGTCGTCCGCGAGCCGATCGGCGTGGTCGGCGCGATCACCCCGTGGAACTACCCGCTGCACCAGGTGCTGGCGAAGCTCGCGCCCGCCCTGGCCGCCGGCTGCACGGTGGTGCTCAAGCCCAGCGAGCTGACCCCGTTGACCGCGTACCTGCTCTTCGACGCGGTCACCGAAGCCGGGCTGCCGCCGGGGGTGCTCAACCTGGTCCCCGGCACCGGGCCGGTGGTCGGCGAGGCTCTCGCCGGCCACCCCGACGTCGACCTGGTCTCGTTCACCGGCTCCACCGCCACCGGGGCGCGGATCATGCGGCTCGCCGCCGACCGGATCGCCCGGGTCGCGCTGGAGCTGGGCGGCAAGTCCGCGAACGTGATCCTCCCCGACGCCGACCTGGCCACCGCCGTCAAGGTGGGCGTCGGCAACGCCCTGCTCAACTCCGGGCAGACCTGCACCGCGTGGACGCGGATGCTTGTGCACCGCGACCGGTACGACGAAGCCCTCAACCTCATCGCCACGGCCGTGGCCGGCTACCGCCTCGGCGACCCCTTCGACAGGGCGACCCGGCTCGGCCCGCTGGTCTCCGCCGCTCAGGCCGAGCGGGTACGCGGCCACATCGACCGCGCCCTGACCGACGGTGCCCGGCTGGTCGCCGGTGGGCCCGACGCCCCGGTGCCGGCCCGGGGGCACTTCGTCGCACCTACCGTCTTCGCCGATGTGCACCCCGACAGCGCGCTCGCCCAGGAGGAGGTCTTCGGTCCGGTGCTCGCCGTCATCCCGTTCGCCGACACCGACGAGGCGGTCGCCATCGCCAACAACTCGAAGTACGGGCTGGCCGGCGCGGTCTGGTCCGCCGACACCGACGCGGCACTCGCGGTGGCCCGGCGGTTGCGCACCGGCGCTGTCGACATCAACGGTGCCCCGTTCAACCCGCTCGCCCCGTTCGGCGGCTACAAGCAGTCCGGCCTGGGCCGGGAGTTGGGCGTGCACGGGTTGGCCGAGTTCTGCGAACTGAAGGCGATCCAGCGATGACCGACCCTGAGCTGTCCCCGGCCGCGCCCGCGGGCCGCGCCGAGCTGTTCCCGGCCGCGCCGGGCGGCGGCGCCGAGCCGGCGCCCGCGCCGGTCACCGTTCGCGCGCTCGTCGCGCGCGGGTCCGGTGCCGAACTGCGGGTCGAGCGGGTACGCCTGCCCGCGCCCGGCCCCGGCGAGGTGCGGGTGACGATCAGGGCGGCCGGTGTCTGCCACTCCGACCTGTCCATGGTCAACGGCACCCTCGCCGCGAGGTTCCCGCTGGTGCTCGGGCACGAGGCGACCGGAGTGGTGGCCGAGGTCGGGCCGGGCAGCGAACTGACCGTCGGCACACCGGTGGTGCTCAACTGGGCGCCGGCCTGCCGGTCCTGCTGGTGGTGCCGGCGTGGGGAGCCGTGGCTCTGCGCCGACACCACGGCCCCGACCGTGCCGCGTGGCGAGACCGACGACGGAGTCCCGCTGCACCTGACCCTCGGCCTCGGCGCGCTCGCCGAGGCGGTGGTGGTCCCCGAGCGTGCCGTCATCCCGATCCCCGCCGGGCTGCCGCCCGAGCAGGCCGCGCTGCTCGGCTGCGCGGTGCTCACCGGCGTCGGCGCGGTCCGGAACACCGCCCTGGTGGCGCCCGGCGAGTCGGTGGCGGTCGTCGGGCTCGGTGGAGTCGGGCTCGCCGTGCTCAGCGCGGCCCGCCGGGCCGGTGCCACGACGATCCTGGCCATCGACGTCGCGGAGGCGAAACGGGACCTGGCGCTCGCCGCCGGGGCGACCGACTTCCTGCTCTCCGACGACAGGCTCTCCAAGGAGGTACGGGCGCGCACCGAGAGCCGGGGTGTCGATCACGCCTTCGAGTGCGTCGGTCGGGCCGCCACCATCCGTGCCGCCTGGCGGCTCACCCGGCGTGGGGGAGCGGTGACAGTGGTCGGCATGGGCGCGAAGGACGACATGGTCAGCCTCGGCGCGCTGGACATCTTCCACTCCGCGCGCACGCTGCGCTCCTCGGTGTACGGCTCGTCCGACCCGGACCGGGAGGTGCCGGTGCTGGCCGCCGAGTTGGCCGACGGCGCACTGGATCTACGGGTGCTGGTCAGCGGCACGATTCCGCTGGACGAGGCACCCGCGGCGTTCGACCGGATCGCCCGGGGCGAGGGCGCTCGCTGGGTGGTCACGCTCGACTGACGTGGTTGGCCAGGTGCCCTGGGCTGACCCGGGAAGGGTCATCCCCGGGCACCCGGGCGACGAGAGTCGTGCGACTGGTCAGAAGGGCGGGGCGTCCTCGCCCATCAGCGCCAGTACGACGCCGCCCTTGCCGCTCTTGAGGCCCTGGACGACGACCTTGCCGGTGCTGCCGTCGGGCAGCTCCAGGGTGAAGGTCTTTCCGACCGCGTTCTTGGGGCCGTTGCCGGCGCTGTTGGCGGGCCGGAAGTCGCCCGCCCACGGGGGAGTCCCACCCCTGCGGGCTGGCTCGGCGAAGAGGGCGGCGGTGCCGGGGGTCCTGGTGCCGTCCGAGGAAAGGAGCACTGAGGCGCTGCGAAAGGTAGCCATATGCGCCAAGGCTAACCCGGACCGCGGCCGTTTGCGGCACCACAGCAGCCCGTAACGGCGATTTGGTCGACCTCTCGTCCGGGCGTTGCGCCCGGAGCTATGCCTAGCAGTACTATGCATCGTACTTCTAGGTTTAGGGGCAGGAGGTTTCGTGAAGGTCACCAAGGATCTGGTCGCCGCCTCGGCGACACCGATGGTGCTCGGCATCCTGGCCGAGGGCGAGAGCTACGGCTACGCCATCCTGCGGCGGATCAACGAGTTGTCCGGGGGTGAGCTGGAGTGGACCGAAGGACTGCTGTACCCGTTGCTGCACCGGCTCGAGCGGCTCGGCCATCTGGAGTCGAGCTGGCAGTCGGTCGCCGGCGAGCGGAAGCGCAAGTACTACCGCGTCACCGACCGGGGCCTGGCTGAGCTGGCCGAGCAGCGCCGGCAGTGGGACACCGTCGTGGGTGCGCTCAGGGAACTCTGGCACGACCGCACGCCACTGGCGGTCAACGGGTTGGGGGGCCTCGCATGACGGCGCACGACGGGCCAGCGGAGTTGGAAGCGCAGTTCGCGCAGTGGCGCCAGTACGTGCTGCGCCGCAGGGAGCTGCAGGCGGTGGACGCCGACGAGTTGGAAGACCACCTTCGCGGCTCCGTGGACGAACTCGTCGCGGCTGGCCTGAGCCCGGACGAGGCGTTCCTGGTCGCGGTGAAACGGATGGGCAGCCTCGACGAACTCTCCCGCGAGTTCGCGCGGGAGCACTCGGATCGGCTGTGGAAGCAGTTGGTGCTGACCGGCGACTCCGACAGCCCGGTCGCCGGCACGCGCTCCCGGCGGACCCTGTGGGTCATGCTCGGCTGCGCGGCGGGTGCTGTGGCGTCCGTCAAGGTGCCGGCGCTGTTCGGGCTGAGCTTCGCCGACGACGGCTCGTTCTACGCGCGCAACGCCACACTGTTCGCGCTGCCCTGGCTGGCGGCGTTCCTGGCCTGGCGCCGGGGAGCCCAACGGTCGGTGATAGCCGTACTGGTGGCGCTCTTCGTTCTCGGCGCCGTGGCGGCCAACGCCTACCCCCTGGCGGACGACTCACAGTCCGTGGTCGTCACAGGCGTCCACCTTCCCATCGCCCTGTGGCTCGTGGTCGGTCTGGCCTATGTCGCCGACGACTGGCGCTCGTCCCGTCGACGCATGGACTTCATCCGGTTCACCGGCGAGTGGTTCATCTATCTGGTGTTGATGGCCCTCGGCGGCGGCGTGCTCTCCGCGTTCCTGTTCAACACCTTCGCGGCCATCGGAATCGTCCCGGAGGAGTTCATCTCGCAGTGGCTGCTGCCCTGTGGCGCCGCGGCGGCGGTCGTCGTGGCCGGGTGGCTCGTCGAGGCGAAGCAGAGTGTCGTCGAGAACATCGCGCCGGTCCTCACCCGGCTGTTCACCCCGCTCTTCACGGCAGCCCTGCTCGCCTTCCTCGTCGCTGTCGTCTGGACCAGCCACGGCATCGACGTCGAGCGCGAGGCGCTGCTCCTCTTCGACCTCCTGCTGGTCGTGGTGCTGGGGCTGCTGCTCTACTCACTCTCGGCCCGCGATCCGCTGGCCCCGCCCGGCCCGTTCGACAAGCTCCAACTCGCGCTGGTGGTCAGTGCGTTGGCCATCGACGTGCTGGTGTTGGTGGAGATCACCGGGCGCATCACCGACGACTACGGCAGTACGCCCAACCGGGCGGCCGCACTCGGCGAGAACGTGATCCTCCTGGTCAACCTCGCGTGGTCGGCGTGGCTCCTGCTGACCTTCGTCCGCCGGCGCACGCCCTTCGCGGCGCTCGAACGGTGGCAGACCGGCTACCTGCCGGTGTACGCCGCGTGGGCCTGGATCGTGGTCCTCGTCTTCCCGCCACTGTTCAGCTTCGCCTAGTCGGCGCGCTCGACGGAGGACGGCCCGTCCGACCCGGGCCGGGAGGTACCTACCAACCATGTGGTTGACACCTGGCCACACAGATGCTGAACTATCAACCAACCGCTTGGTTGAGGAATGGCTGGGGATGACTGAACAGCTCGACCGCCGGCAGGCCCTGGTGCACGCGGCCTTCTCGGCGATCGCCGAGAGCGGCTTCGAAGGGTTCCGGCTGCGACCGATCGCTGCCGCGGCAGGCATTGACCACTCCACCCTGCACCACTATTTCCGGACCAAGGCCGATCTGATCGCCGCGGTGCTCGAGCACGTGACCAGCCAATTCGAGGCGACAATGCACAACGATCTGGAACCCGCCGCCCGGTTGCGGCAACACCTCAGCGAGATCGCCAGAGCCGTCGCGGAACGACCCGAGTTGTTCGTCGTGCTCGATGAGCTCGATCTTCGCGCTCGACGTGAGGAGTCCACCGGGGTGGATATCGAGCGCGACGAACAGGGTTGGCGCGACGCGCTGGCGGCGATCTTCACCGAAGGCATCGAGCACCACGTCTGGTCGGTGAACCTCGACGTCGCTGCCAGCGTCGAACTGGTGATCGCCACCGTCAAGGGCATTCGCCTGCGTCCGGAAAAGGCCGAGTCGGTTGTCAACCAACTGTGCGACCTCTTCTCACCAGAAAGGCTCACGCATGACTGACGTACTCATCGTCGGCGGTGGCATCGGCGGCCTCGCGCTCGCCCAGGGTCTGCGCAAACACGGCATCAACGTCGCCGTGTACGAGCGTGACCGGCGCCGCGACGACCGGGTGGACCGCTATCGGCTCGCGATCAACCCGGCGGGCAGCCGGTCGCTGCGTGCCTGCCTGCCCGACCGGCACTGGCAGGCGTTCACGGACAGCGTGGGCCGCCCCGGCGGCGGTTTCGGCTTCCTGGGCACGGACCTGCGCACGCTGGTCCTCGTCGAGGACGCGCTCATGTATCCCGACGATCCCGACCCCGCGGAACGGGCCTACCCGGTCGACCGTCAGACGCTGCGCGGCGTTCTCCTCGACGGACTCGACGACGTCGTCCACTACGGCAAGACATTCCAACGCTACGAATTCACCGCCGACGGTCGCCCCACCGCGCACTTCGCCGACGGAACGTCCGCCACCTGCGACGTCCTGGTCGGCGCCGACGGGATCAACTCCCGGGTACGCGCGCAGTACCTGCCGACCGCCACCCAGCGGGATACCGGTGCGGTGGGCGTTGGGCTCAAGTTGCCGCTGAACGACGGCACCCGAGCCTGGTTACCAGCCCGGCTGGGGAAAGGCATGAACCTCGTCCTGACCGGTGCGCCGCACTTCCTGTTCACCTCCGTGTTCGAACGCCAGAAGCCGGTGGGGGACGACTATCTGCTGTGCGCGTTCGTCGCCCGCAACGAACTGTTCCCCTCGCGTCCGGAGCGCCTCGACGGCGCACAGTTGAAGGCGTACGTCGCCGGGCTGATCACGGACTGGCACCCCGCGCTGCGCCGACTGATCGACGAGTGTCCACCAGACGACGTGAGTGTGTTTCCGTTCCAGGCGTCCGACCGTCCCGCGCCCTGGGCGCCCGCACGGGTCACCGTGCTCGGCGACGCCGTGCACGGTATGCCACCGGCCGGCGGTAACGGCGCCAACACCGCACTGCGCGACGCCGCTTTGCTCACCCGCCAGTTGTCCCTGGCCGGCACCTGTCACCTGCCGCTGCTGGACGCGATCGGCGAATATGAGACCGAGATGCGCGAGTACGGTTTCGAGGCCGTCGAACTGGCCATGCGGACCCTTCAACAGGGCATGATGAGCAACCCGGTGAACGTGGGCTTGACTCGTGGCTGGTTCAGCCTCTGCGGCATGGTGTCACCGCTGCGCCGGATGACCTTCGGCCCGAGCTGGGCCAAGATCAGTGCTCCCCGCCGGTGGGAGCGGGCCGCCGCCATCTGACGAGCTCAGGTCGGCTGGCATGCCGGCCAGCCACCGCAGGAGAACCGGCTCTACCAGGGCGGCGAGGCTGGCATAACCAGCCGCGAACGGATGATAGGCATCACCCGCAGCGATCTCCTGGCTCCAGACCGGGTCTGCTGATAGCTCCGTGACATCGACGAACGGCACGCTTCGGGTGGTGCACACCTGCGCCATCGCGGCGGCGAGATCGGCTGCCCGTTTGCTTGCCTGCCGGTCCAACACCGGCGGCGGCCCCACAACAAGCGTGTGCCACAGGGCGGCGTGGGCGTCATCGAGCATCGCGGCAAGCATCGCGAGTGATCGGTCCGGCGGGACACGAACCTGGCCGAGCTGCATGTCCACGTCGTTGGTCCCCAACGCGAACACGACCCCGAAAGCCTGCCCGTCCTTGAGGCGGACGCGGGCTTCAGGAAGCCAACGTTGGGCCACGTCCAGGGACGTGTCCCGGCGAACCCCCATGTTGTAGACGGTCAGATCATGGCCTTGCGCACGGGCGGCAGCGGCCACGCGCCCCACCCAGCCGACACCGGACGGATCGCCAACCCCCGCCGTGAACGAGTCACCGAAGAAGCACACCCGCAGGTCGCGCCGCGATCCCGTCGCGCCGGGCTCCTCCGTTGGCGGCAGCCTCACCCCGCTCATCCGACTGTCGGGCGGCATGTGGCCACCGGGAGGGTCCGACTTCCCCCGAGTGGTGAACAGTCGAGACAGGCGCACGGGCAGGTGGAGAACACGCCCCGAGCATATCTATGCGTAAATCCCGCGCCGGCGCATCCACCGCGCCCCGTTTCAGCGAACCCCCGGACAGGGATTGTCTATCCGGGGGTACGTGTGGTGCTGACCGAGCCGATGCCGGCGGAGACCGTGGAGATCGCGCACAAGCAGGTCTCGCTGGCTGCCGAGGACCTGGACGGCAACGCCGTCGCCACGCTGATGCTGGAGTTGGCCGAGGCGTGGGGCGTGCCGGCGCTCTGGGAGCAGGTCTGTCGTCCGCTGCTGGCCCGGCTGTCGGGGCGTACCGCTGCCGAGGTCGTCATCGAGCACGCCCTCTGCGAGGGCGTCCGGGTCGGGTTGGACGTGTACCGCCGGGAGCCGGGCCGGTCACTGCCCACCGGCGGGGTGCTGCTGGCCGGCGCCGAGAAGGAGGCGCACTGCCTTGGTCTGCACGCCCTTGCCGCCGCGCTGCGCGAGGAGGGCAGGGGTTGTCTGAATCTCGGCCCCGCGCTGCCCTGGTCCGCCCTCACGAGCGCGGTGTACCGGGGGCGCCCGCGCGCCGTCGTGCTCTGGTCGCAGACGCCGCTCACCGGCCGCGCGTATCGCCTGGTGCGCTTCGCCCGGGAGTTCCCGCTCCTTCGGGTGTACGGCGCGGGGCCGGGCTGGATCGAGCCGCTGGGTAGGCCGGCGATCCGACTCGGCGCGCTGACGGACGCCGTCGCCGCCTGTGTGGCGGTCACGACGAAGCGTGACGTCCACCACATACGATACGGATCGGTCCCGTATCGTTAATACCCGTCGTAGGCTGATCCGCGTTACGAGTCTGACCCGTATCGTATTTCGTCGCGGGTGATCATCGTGGGGGGAAAGCCAGGCATGGAGCTGCACAACAACACGGGACACCCGAGGAGGTGGGCGATCCTGGGGGTGCTGGTGATCAGCCTCCTCGTGGTCGTCCTCGACAACACGATCCTCAACGTCGCCCTGCGCACCCTGGCCGACCCGGTGCACGGCCTCGGCGCCAGCCAGGGCGAGCTGGAGTGGTCCATCAACTCCTACACGCTCGTCTTCGCCGGGCTGCTGTTCACCTTCGGGGTGCTCGGCGACCGCGCCGGCCGCAAGCGCTTCCTGATGATCGGTCTGCTGCTGTTCGGCCTGGCGTCGCTGCTCTCCGCGTACGCCCAGAGCCCCGGACAGCTCATCGCGGCCCGCGCCCTGATGGGGGTCGGCGGCGCGGCCATCATGCCGGTGACGCTCTCGATCATCTCCAACGTCTTCGACCCGCGCGAGCGTGGTCGGGCCATCGGTGTCTGGGCCGGCGCGGTCGGTCTCGCCGTGGCGATCGGCCCGATCCTCGGCGGCGCGCTGCTGGAGCACTTCTGGTGGGGCTCGGTCTTCCTGATCAACGTGCCGGTGGTCATCGCCGGCGTGGTTCTGGTGGCACTGCTGGTCCCCGAGTCGCGTGACCCGCGGCCGAGCCGGATCGACGTGCTCGGCGTCCTGCTCTCCGTGGTCGGCCTGGTCGCCCTCTCCTACGGCATCATCGACGGCGGCGAGCACGGCTTCGGCCGCCCGCTGGCGTGGGGCTCGATCCTGGTCGGCCTCGCGGTGCTGGGCTGGTTCGTGCAGCACGAGCGGAGCAGCGACCACCCGTCGCTGGACGTCCGACTGTTCAAGGTGCCCCGGTTCGCCGCGCCGGTCGCCATCGTCGGCCTGGTGTTCTTCGCCGCGATGGGCTCGATGTTCTTCGGCTCGTTCTACCTGCAACTCGTGCGCGACTACAGCCCGCTGCAGACCGGTCTGCTCTTCCTGCCCTTCGCCGGCGCCCAGCTGATCTTCGCGCCGCGCAGCGCCGCGATGGTCCGCCGCTACGGCGGTAAGGCCGTCGCCACCGTCGGATTGGCGCTGACAGTGGTGTCCCTGGGTGCCTTCGTCTTCATCGGCGCCTCCACCCCGATCTGGATCGTGCTGCTCGTCTTCCTCATCCAGGGCGCCGGGATGGCCAACATCATGCCGCCGGCCACCGAGTCGATCATGTCGGCGCTGCCCCGGGAGAAGGCCGGGGTGGGCTCCGCGGTCAGCAACACCATCCGCCAGGTGGCCGGAGCGCTCGGTGTGGCCGTCCTCGGCTCGGTGCTCTCCGCGGTCTACCGCAGCGACATCGGTGACGCGCTGACCGGCCTGCCCACGCAGGCCCAGGACGCGGCCAACGAGTCGATCTCCGGGGCGTACGCAGCGGCGGGCCAGCTCGGCCCGGCGGCACCGGGGCTGATCTCGGCGGCCAACGACGCCTTCGTCACCGCCATGCACTGGGCGGCCGGGCTCTCCGCGGTCATCGCCGCGCTCGGGATCATCGTGGTGCTGCGCTGGATGCCGGGCAAGGAGGACACGAGCGTCGCTCCGGCGGCTCCGGTCGCCGAGCCTGAACTGGCCGGCACGGCATAGGTCCGGGGACAATGGCGGACATGACGTCCACTGCCGATGCTCCGCGGTCGCCCGGGCGACCGCGGAGCATCCGCGCCGACGAGGCGATCATCGAGGCAACCCTCGACCTGCTCGCCGAGGGCAGCACCATCGAGGCGCTGTCGATCGAGGCGATCGCCACCCGCGCAGGGGTGGGTAAGGCCACCATCTACCGCCGCTGGGCCGGCAAGGACGCGTTGCTGCTGGACGCGTTGCGACGACTCAAAGGCGTCATGGCGCAGCCGGCGGGCCACTCCGTCCGCGACGACCTGGTGCTGCTGGTCGGTGCGATCGGCAAGAACGTCGACCCGCGAGCGGCCAAGATCATGCCCTGCCTGGCGCCCGCCGTGAACCGCAGCGCGGACCAGTTCCAGCTCTACCAGAACATCATCTCGCCCCGGCGTCAGCTGATGCGCGAGGTGCTGCGCCGCGGCATCGACGAGGGGGTGCTCCGCGCCGACATCGACGTCGAGGTGACGATGGCGCTGCTCACCGGGCCGATGCTGATCCAGCGTGTGCTGCAGTGGAATCCGGACCTGGACGAGCAGACCCTGCCCGAACGGGTCGTCGACGCCGTGTTGGACGGCATCCAGGCCCGCTGACGTCGAGCGCCCGGTCGGCGGCGTTCGTGCCGCCGGCCGGCCTCGCTCAGGCGGCTGGTGCGCGCAGCCGGTGCAGACGCAGTGCGAGCTGCACCTCCAACGCCCGCTCGGGCCGCTGCCAGTCGACGCCGAGCAACTGCCCGACCCGCTCCAACCGCTGGGTCACCGTGTTGACGTGCACGTGCAGTTGCTCGGCGGCCCGGGCCAGGCTGCCACCCACCCCGAAGTACGCCTCCAGCGTCTTCACCAGAGCCGTGCCCCGCCGGGCGTCGTAGTCGAGCACCGGCCCGACGGTGGCGCTCAGGAACTCGGTCACGTCCTTCTCACCCCGGTCACCGACCGTCCCCAGCAACAACCCGACGAAGCCCAACTCCGCAGTGCTCGCGCCCTGCCCGGCACGGCCCAGCGCGCCCAACGCCGTCAGGCACCGGTCCGCCTCCTGGAACGTCCCGGCCAACGCCGCCGGCGTGTTCGACGGGCCACTCGCCCCGGCGGTCACCGGTCGGCCGGTCACCCGGGACAGGTCCCGGGCCACCGCGCGTGCGCTGCCGCCAGCGTCCAACCCCGGCAGCATCAGCACCACCCGGCCATCGCGCGCCGCGGCCAGACCGCCGCGCGCCGAGGCGTACGTGGTGGCCCAGGAGAGCACCCGCTGCCGAGCCGAGCCGGTCGCGGCGATCGCGTCGTCGCCCACCGCCACCAGCACGTGCGGCGCGTCCAGGTCCACGCCGAGTCGACGGGCCCGGCTGCGCAGCGCGTCGGTGTCGCGCAACGGGCGGGCGATCAGGTCGTCCAACAACTCGCCACGCACCCGCCCCTCCGCCTCCGCGACCGTCCGGCGGAACAGCAGCAGCAGCGCTGTCACCAACGCCGCCCGCTCCAGGATGCGCTGGTCGGCGTCGACCAACTCGTCGTCCGGGCGCAACACCAGGGCGCCCAGGTTCTCCGCGCCGGCCACCACTGCCGCGTACCAGAACGGACCCCGGCGTACGCTGCGCCCTTCGGTCCGGGACGCGGCCACCGCCTCGACGATGTCCGCGCGGTCCGGCTCCTCGATCTCACCCACCCGGGCCAGCAGGCGACCCTCGGCGTCCAGCGCCAGCAGCGCACCGCCCAGCACCTCGGTCACCGCCGCCGCCACGTCCTCCACACCGCCGCCGCGCAGCACCAGCGCGGTCATCCGGTCGTGTGCCGCCGCGGCCCGCTCCACCGAGCTGCTGTGCGCCCGGATGGTGGTGTTCGCCGCCGACAACTCCGCCAACGCCGAACGGGTCTCGGTCAGCAGGCGAGCGGTGTCGATCGCCACCGCGGCGTGCGCGGCCAGCGACACCAGCAGCGCCACCTCCTCCCGGACGAACGGCCGGGCCGAACGGTTCGCCGCGTAGAGCACCCCGATCGAGGTGGAGCCGAGCCGCAGCGGCACCCCGAGGATCGCCACCAGCCCCTCCTCGCCCACCCCGGCGTCGATCTCGCCGGTGTGGTGGAAACGCGCGTCCTCGCCGTAGTTGGCGGTGACGTACGGGGCGCCGGACTGGGCCACCAGACCACCGAGACCGGCGCCCATCGGCAGGCGCAGCCGCTGGAAACGGGCCGAGACCGAGCCGTCGGTCACCCGCATGTAGGTGTCGCCGCGTTCGTCGTCGTTGAGCGTCATGTACGCCACGTCCGCGCCGAGCAGGTGACGGGCCCGGTGCGCGATCGCCCGCAACACGTCGTCCAGGTCGCGCAGCCCGGCCAGGTCACTGACCGTGTCGTACAGGCCGGACAACTCGCTCTCCCGGCGGCGCCGACGCTCCAGCAGCGCGCGGACCCGCAACGCCACCGACTTGGCCTGCTCCAGCTCGGCCAGCCGGTCCGCCGGCAGCCCGGCGGCCCGCGCCGCCACCAGCGGTCCCTCGAACTCGACCGCCGCGGCCTCTCGGGCGAGCAGCTCCAGGAACTCCACCGGCGATGACATGGTCGACATTGTGCTCAGCCCCACTAGTTGGCCGTCCAGCCCCCGTCGAGGGCGATCGACGCGCCGGTGATGAACGCCGCCGGCGGCGAGCAGAGGTACGCCAACAGCTCGGCCACCTCCTCCGGCTCGATCAACCGCTTGATCGCGGCCCGGGCCAACATGATCTTCTCGATCACCTCGGCCTCGTCGATGCCGTGACTGGCCGCCTGGTCGGCGATCTGGCTCTCCACCAGGGCGGTACGCACGTACGCCGGGTTGATGCAGTTGGCGGTCACCCCGTGCGCGGCGCCCTCCAACGCGACCACCTTCGACAGCCCCTCCAGAGCGTGCTTGGCCGAGACGTAGGCCGCCTTGTACGGCGAGGCGCGCAACCCGTGCACCGAGGAGATGTTGACGATCCGCCCCCAGCCCCGGGCGTACATGTGCGGCAGCGCCCGGCGGATCAGCAGGAACGGCGCCTCCACCATCACCCGCTGGATGTACTCGAAGCGCTCGACGGGGAAGTCCTGCAACGGCGCGACGTGCTGGAGCCCCGCGTTGTTCACCACGATGTCCACGTCCACGTCGAGTGAGTCCACCGCCGCGGCGTCGGACAGGTCGACGCCCTCGGCCCGGCCGCCGGCCTCGGCGGCCACCGCCTTGGCGGCCTCCAGGTTGCGGTCCACCACGAGCACCTTGGCACCGGCCGCGCCCAGCCGCAGGGCACACGCCCGCCCGATGCCGCCGCCGCCCCCGGTGACCAGGGCGGTCCGACCGGAGAGGTCGACCTGTACGACGTGGGGGACCACCACGGGTTCTGCCGTCATGGCGCAAGAAGTTACGAGCTGTGTGCTCCCCGGCACATGGGCCAGCGACACATACTCCGTACCAAAGCTGTGTGGCCCCACCCGCCCCCGCCGCCCGCTCCCACCCCATCCCGCCGCCTGCCGCGCTCGCCGCCCCTCCCGTGCCGCGCCGTGCCGTGCCGCGCGCGCCGCCCGCGTCCGCCCCGCCGCCAGTTCCTTTCCGGTCCCGCCGTGGCTCGCGGCCGTCAAGATCGCGCAGTATCCAGGTTGTAGTGGCATCCAGGCGCCTCGTGCCCACTACAACCGGGTTCGAGCGTGACCTTGACGGCTGCGCGTGCCCCGGACCTCGCTCCCGCGCTCTCAGCAACCGAGTTCGTCCTCAAGATCCGCGCAACATCAGGGATGCTGCTGTCTCATCCGCGCCGGAGGCAGCAACATCCGGGAAGTTGCTCGGATCTTGGTGCGGGGGCCCGGGGCGCGGGGCCGGGGCGGGGGGTGGAGCGCGGAGGGCGTGTCCCGTGGGGCTGGTGGGAAGCACGCCGGTTAGTGTCGAACACACGTACTGCTGACGGTCGGGGAGGGGGCGGCGTGCGCGTGCTCGGTGTCGATCCGGGGTTGACCCGGTGTGGGGTGGGCGTCGTCGAGGGTGTGCCCGGCCGGCCCTGCACACTTGTCGCCTACTACGTGGTCTACACCGACCCGGCCGACGACCTGGCGCTGCGCCTGTTGCACCTGGACCGGTCGCTGACCGAGCTGGTCGCCAAGCACGAACCGGAGAGCGTCGCCGTCGAGCGGGTGTTCAGCCAGCACAACGTCCGCACCGTGATGGGCACCGCGCAGGCCAGTGGAATCGCCGTGCTGGCCGGGGCGCGGGCCGGGTTGCCGGTGCAGACGTACACGCCGAGCGAGGTGAAGGCGGCGGTCACCGGTTCCGGTCAGGCCGACAAGGCGCAGATGACCGCCATGGTGACCCGGCTGTTGCGGCTGGCCGAGCCGCCGAAGCCGGCGGACGCCGCCGACGCGCTGGCCCTGGCCATCTGTCACGTGTGGCGCGGCGGGACCCGTTCCAAGCTGGCCGCCGCGGCCGACCGGGCACGACGAGGAGGAACGCGATGATCGCCAGCGTGCGCGGCACGGTGACCGCGACGGGTCCGGACCAGGCCGTGATCGAGGTCGGCGGGGTGGGGCTCGCCGTGCACTGCGCCCCGGGGACCCTCGCGGAGCTGCGGGTCGGCCAGGTCGCCCGGCTCGCCACCAGCTTGATCGTGCGGGAAGACTCGCTGACCCTCTACGGCTTCGCCGACGACGACGCCAAGTCGCTGTTCGAGCTGCTCCAGACCGCCAGCGGGGTTGGCCCGCGGATGGCCCAGGCGGTGCTGGCGGTGCACACCCCCGACGCGGTACGCAAGGCGATCGCCAACGCCGACACGGCCGCCCTGACCCGCGTACCCGGGATCGGCAAGAAGGGTGCGGAACGCCTGGTGCTGGAGCTGCGTGACCGGATCGGCCCGGTGCCGATCGGCGCCGACGGCGTGGGCGGGGTGACCGCTGGCGCCTGGCCCGACCAGGTCCGGCAGGCGCTCGTCGGCCTGGGCTGGTCCGCCGGTCAGGCCGATCAGGCGGTGGCCGCCGTCGCGGAGACCATCGACGGCCCGACGCCGCCGGTGCCGGTCCTGCTCAAGCAGGCCATCCGCCTGCTGGGCCGCACCCGATGAGCGAGACCGAGGGGCTCGTGTCGGCGTACGTCAGCGACGCCGACCTGGACGCGGAGGCCACGGTGCGGCCGAAGCGGCTGGCCGAGTTCATCGCCCAGGACCGCGTGCGCGACCAGCTCGACCTGTTGTTGCAGGGGGCCATGCGGCGGGGGTCGCCACCGGATCACATCCTGCTCTCCGGCCCACCCGGGTTGGGTAAGACGAGCCTTGCCAACATCGTCGCCGCCGAGCTGGGCGCGGGCATCCGGGTGACGAGCGGTCCGGCGATCGAGCGTTCTGGTGATCTGGCGGCGATCCTGACCAGCCTGGCCGAGGGCGACGTGCTCTTCATCGACGAGATCCATCGGATCGCGCGGCCGGCCGAGGAGTTGCTGTACAGCGCGATGGAGGACTTCCGGGTCGACGTCGTGGTGGGCAAGGGCCCGGGGGCGACGGCGATTCCGCTGGACGTCGAGCCGTTCACCCTGGTCGGCGCGACGACCCGCTCGGGCCTGTTGACCGGGCCGATGCGGGACCGGTTCGGCTTCGTCGCGCACCTCGACTTCTACGCTCCGGCGGATCTGGAGACGCTGCTGCACCGTTCGGCGCGGATCCTGGGTGTGCCGATCACCCCCGAGGGTGCGACCGAGATCGCCGGTCGGTCCCGGGGCACTCCCCGGATCGCCAACCGGCTGCTGCGCCGGGTCCGCGACTACGCCGAGGTTCGGGCGGACGGGGTGGTCGATCTCGACACCGCCCGTGCGGCCCTGATCGTGTACGACGTGGACGCGCTCGGCCTGGACCGGCTGGACCGTGCGGTGTTGACCGCGTTGGTCGACTCGTTCCGGGGCGGCCCGGTCGGGTTGTCCACCCTCGCCGTGGCGGTGGGGGAGCAGCCGGACACGGTGGAGGAGGTGTGCGAGCCGTTCCTGGTGCGGGCCGGCCTGTTGGCCCGTACGCCCAGGGGTCGGGTGGCGACCGAGGGCGCCTGGCGCCATCTGGGGCGCACACCGCCGAATGGTACATTTGGTATGGATAGTCCACCTGTGCCCGACTTGTTCTCCTTGGATGTCGATCAGCCGTGATGTGAACGTGATCTGTGCCGCATTCGGCGTTCTCAGGTGCAGGGTTTAGACTTCGCCGCGGTCTGTACAGGACGTGAGAATCCGCCTCCGCTCCGGCACCCTCGTGCCGGGCAGGTGGCCAATGGGAAGGTCAGTAACCGTGCATTACGCAGCAGCGGGTGGCGGGGCCGGCGGTATCACGCCGATCCTGATGATCGCCCTGCTCTTCGGTGTCATGTACTTCATGATGATCCGGCCCCAGCAGAAGCGCCGCAAAGAGGCGGAGTCGATGCAGTCCAACCTCGGGCCCGGCGATGAGGTCGTGACCATCGGTGGGCTCTACGGCACGGTCACCGGCATCGAGGACGACACCGTCCTGATCGAGGTCGCACCGGGCGTGCAGACCCGCTACGCCCGCCCGGCCATCGCGCGGGTGGTCACCCGCGCGGAGCTGCCGAGCGAGCCGGTCACCGAGGACGCGGACACCGTCAAGGAGTGATCCTCCCCCGGGAGCGGCGAGTCCGGCGTACGGCCGGTCGGCCGACTTCCGGGTCGTCGCGCCCGAACGGGGCAGCGGGCGAGACGTGAAAACTGGATAGTTGGGTCGACGCCGGGCGTCGGCACGTTCCCGTGACCGTCGGCGTTCCGCGCCGGGGTGCCCGGTCCTCGTGTCGGCATTCCGTCGGCTCAAGGCAGACCCCGTCGGGCGGGACCCCCGGCCCGACACCGCCGCCGCTGCGACAGCGGCGCGACCGTACAGGGAGACAGGACAGCCGTGGCACCACCTCAGGGACAGATGCGCCCCGGGCGGCAGCTCGCCGTGCTCGGGTTCATCTTCGTGGTCCTCTATCTTTTGGTGTTCTTCGCTGGCGCCAGCGGCAGTTGGAAGGACCGGCTCGAGCCCAAGCTCGGCCTGGACCTCATCGGCGGCACGCGGGTGACACTGGAGGCGACCAACAGCGTCGACGGCAAGCCCCCGACGGCGGAGAACCTCGAGGAGGCCCGCGAGATCATCGAGAGCCGGGTCAACGCGTTCGGCGTGGCCGAGGCCGAGGTGGTCACCGAGGGCAACCGCAACATCGTCATCTCCCTGCCCGGTGAGAACCGGGATCTCACCGACGTGGGCAGCGCGGCCGAGCTGCGCTTCCGCAAGGTGCTCAAGGCCGCCTCCGGCAGTGGCGTGGCCGAGGCGCCGCCCGCCGCCACGCCGGTCCCGTCCGGCAGCGCCGCCCCGACCGGCAGCGCGACGCCGACCCCGACGGGCAGCGCCTCGCCGAAGGTGACCTCGTCGCCCAGCGGCGGTCAGGGCGGAATGGCCCCGGCGTCGCCCAGCGCCACGCCTACCCCCTCCGCGTCCGCCACGGCCTCGCCGAGCGCCGCCGCGCCCAGCGCCAGCGCCGAGCCGGTGCCGGCCAGCATCGAGGAGCAGCGCAAGGCCGTCGAGCAGAAGATCGGCGCAGCCGCGTGGCAGGCCGCCAACGGGCTGCAGGCCCCGGCCGACCTGACCGCCGACCCGTCGCTGGCCGAGAAGCTCAAGCCGTTCGGCACGCTGTCTCCGCAGGAGATCGCGGTGCTCCCGGCGCAGATGCAGTTCAACGTGCCGACGATCGGCTGTACGCAGCTCGACCAGCGCCCCCCGGCGTCGATCTCCGACGCCAACCAGCAGGTGGTGTCCTGCGAGGACGGCGCGTCGAAGTACCTGCTCGACAAGGCCAAGGTGCTGGGCACCGACGTGTCCGACGCCGACGCGGTGCTCGACCAGACCAACGCCTGGGTGGTCAGCCTGGACTTCACCGGCGACGGCCAGGGCAAGTGGACCTCGCTGACTCGTGAGGCGTTCAACAACGAGGGCCAGGCCTGCGACGCGACCGCGCTGGGTCAGGACGGCAAGTGCCGGGTGGCCGTCGTCCTGGACAACGAGATCGTCTCCTCCCCGGAGATCCAGGGCGTGCTGACCGGCAACTCCCAGATCACCGGCACCTTCACCCAGAAGGACGCCAGCACCCTCGCCGGCCAGCTCCGCTACGGCGCGCTGCCGGTGACCTTCGAGCAGCAGGAGGCGCAGAACGTCACTGCCACGCTGGGTGCCAGCCACCTGCGCGCCGGTCTGCTCGCCGCGGGCATCGGCATGCTGCTGGTCATCGTCTACGCGTTCTTCTACTACCGGCTGCTCGGCTCGGTGATCTTCCTGAGCCTCATCCTCTCCGCGCTGCTGGTCTTCGGCGCGCTCGTGGTGCTCGGCCGGCAGATCGGCTTCACGCTCACCCTCGCCGGCATCGCCGGAATGATCGTCTCGCTCGGTGTGGCGGCGGACTCGTTCGTCATCTACTTCGAACGACTGAAAGACGAGATCCGGGAGGGGCGCAGTCCGCGTAGCGCGGTGCCCCGCGCCTGGATCCGGGCCCGTCGGACGATCATCTCGGCCAACGCGATCACCCTGCTCTCCGCAGTGGTGCTCTACGTGGTCTCGGTCGGCACGGTCAAGGGCTTCGCGTTCGCGCTCGGCCTGGCCACCGTGCTCGACCTGGTGGTGGTCTTCCTCTTCCGGCACCCGATCATGACGATGTTCGCCCGGACCCGGGCGTTCCTGTCCCCGCGGGTCAGCGGTCTGGGCCGGGCACTGCCGGCCCGCAACCAGCCGACTCAGCCCCGCAACCCGCGCGCCAAGGAGGCCTGAGATGGCTGAAAACGGTCTGGCGAGCCGCCTCTACAACGGCGAGGCCGGTCTCAACATCGTCGGCCGGCGCAAGCTCTGGTTCGGCGTCGCCGGGGTCCTGGTCCTGATCGCGATCCTCAGCTTCTCGATCCGTGGGTTCAGCCTGGGCATCGAGTTTGCCGGCGGTAACTCGTTCCAGGTGCCGGCAAGCGTCGGCACCCTGGACGACGCCGAGCGGGAGGTCAACTCGGCCCTCGCCGCCGAGAACACCGGCGTCACGGTGGCCACCACGCAGAAGGTCGGCGGCACGGGCGGCGACTCCTACGAGCTGCGCACGCCGCAGCTCACCGTCGAGCAGGCCAACGCGGTCAAGGCCCAGATCGCCGAGGACCTCGGCATCAACGCCGACCAGATCAGCAGCAACCAGGTCAGTGAGGCCTGGGGCAGCCAGGTGACCGAGCGGGCGGTGCTCGGTCTGGTCATCTTCATCGCGCTGGTGATGGTCTACCTGATCCTGCGCTTCGAGTGGCGGATGGCCGTGGCTGCGGTCGCCTCGCTGATCACGAACCTGATCCTCACCGCCGGCATCTACTCGCTTGTCGGCTTCGAGGTCACCCCGTCGACGATCATCGGCTTCCTGACGATCCTGGGCTTCGCGCTCTACGACGTGGTGGTGGTCTTCGACAAGGTCCAGGAGAACACCCGGGGCATCACCGCCAACAACAACCAGACGTACGCCGAGGCGTCCAACCTGGCCGTCAACCAGAGCCTGATGCGGTCGTTGAACACCTCGGTGGTCGCCCTGCTGCCGGTAGGCGGTCTGCTCTTCATCGGTGCCGGCCTGCTCGGCGCCGGCACGCTGAAGGACCTCGGTCTGGTGCTGTTCGTCGGTATGGCTGTGGCGTTCCTGACCTCCATCCTGGTGGCCACCCCGCTGCTGGCGCTGCTGAAGAACTACGACCCGCGGATCCAGGCGCACAACAAGCGCGTCCTGACCCGGCGGGGCGCGGTCAGCCGCGGCGAGGTCACCGGTAAGGGTGCCGCCGGTCCGGTGGACCAGGCCGACGCGACCGACGAGCCGGTCGACCAGGACGCCGCCGCGTTGGCCGGTGCCGCCCCCAAGGTGGGCGCTCGCCCGGCGGGCAAGCGGGCCACCGGCGCCCGGGGCGGTCGCCCGGGTGGCGGCGGCAACCGGCCGGGTGGCGCCAAGCGGCGCTGACCCGACAGGAAACACCCGAACGGCGTCCGGCATGCTGTTGCCGGACGCCGTTCGTCGTCGAAGGAGAGCGAAACAGCCGTGACGGAGACGCACAGCACCGCAGCGCGCGGGGACAGTGGCCCGGAGGTCGCCCGACTGGTTGCCAGCCGGGTGCTGGACGTGCCCGACTTTCCCAAGCCCGGCGTCCTGTTCAAGGACCTGATGCCACTGTTCGCCGACGGCAAGGTCTTCCGTGAGGTGATCGACGAGGTCATCGCGTACCACGGGCGGGACAGCTTCGACGTGGTGGTCGGCATCGAGGCGCGTGGGTTCGTCGTCGCGGCGGCCATCGCGTACGCGACCGGGGTGGGCGTGGTGCCGGTGCGCAAGGCCGGCAAGCTGCCCCGCCCGGCGCACTCGGTCTCCTACGCGCTGGAGTACGGCGAGGCCACCCTGGAAGTGCACGAGGACGCCTTCACCGCCGGGCACCGGGTGCTGGTGGTCGACGACGTGCTGGCCACCGGTGGCACCGCCGAGGCGACACTGGACCTGGTCGAGCGGGCCGGCGGCACCGTCACCGGCTTCACCGTGCTGCTGGAGCTCGGTTTCCTGGGCGGGCGTGAGCGACTGGCACCACGTCCCGTACACGCCCTGCTGACCGTTTGAGCCGGTCGAGACTCTGTTGACCGTTTGATCCCCGACCCGTCGGACGGACCCGGCGCCGACCGTCCGGCGGAGCGGCAGGGGACCGTCCGTGCGGGTAGCATTGCCCTTTGCTGACGCCGGCGGTAACCCGTCCGGCGGGCGAGACCAGGTCGGCCGATGTTCGGTCGGCGTGTTTCCGGCGAGCGGTGAGGAGGCCGGTGTCCCACGATGTCGTCCCTCCGGCGGAGGGCACGGTGCACCCGACAGGCGACGCTGACGGCTCGGTGACCGACCGGACAGGCGACGCGCCGGCCCGGGTGACGGGCACCGGCAACGGCTCCGGCAGGGCCTCCGGCGAGAGCGCGGTGCGTCCGACCAGCGGCCCGCCGAGTGCCGAGGCGTCCCCCGGCGCCGATGGCGTCGTGGTGCCGTTCCCGACCGACGCCGGTGTCGACCCGTCACCAAGCGGTGGCTTCGGGCTGTCCAACGCGCCCACCGGTCGGCGGGTCAGGGCCCGGTTGGCCCGGTTCAACGCGCCCTGGCAGACCTCTCAGGTCAGCGAGGTGCTGGAGCCGCTCATCGCGAGCCACCGGGACAACCACCCCAAGGCGGACGCCCGGCTGCTCCAGCGCGCCTTCGACACGGCCGCCCGGTGGCACTCCGGGCAGTACCGCAAGTCCGGCGACCCCTACATCACCCACCCGCTCGCGGTGGCGACGATCCTCGGCAACCTGGGGATGGACACCACCACGCTCGTCGCCGCGCTGCTGCACGACACCATCGAGGACACCGAGTACACCCTCGACCAGATGCGTGCCGACTTCGGTGGTGAGGTCGCCCTGCTGGTCGACGGCGTCACCAAGCTCGACAAGGTCAAGCTGGGCGACGCGGCCAAGGCCGAGACGATCCGCAAGATGGTCGTGGCCATGGCCAAGGACCCGCGGGTGTTGGTGATCAAGCTGGCCGACCGGCTGCACAACATGCGTACCCTGACCTTCCTGCCCCGCCCCAAGCAGGAGCAGAAGGCCAAGGAGACGCTGGAGATCCTGGCGCCCCTCGCGCACCGGCTCGGTATGAACACGATCAAGTGGGAGCTGGAGGATCTGTCCTTCGGCACGCTGTTCCCGAAGCGCTACGAGGAGATCAACCGGCTGATCGGGGAGCACCAGCCGCAGCGCGAGTCGCTGTTGCGGCAGGTGACGCAGAAGGTCGGCACCGACCTGAAGGCCGCCAAGATCAAGGCGGAGACCACCGGGCGGCCGAAGCACCTCTACTCGATCTACCAGAAGATGATCGTGCGGGGTCGCGACTTCAACGACATCTACGACCTGGTCGGCGTGCGCATCCTGGTCGACACGGTTCGCGACTGCTACGCGGCGCTGGGCGTCATCCACGCCAACTGGCAGCCGGTGCCGGGTCGGTTCAAGGACTACATCGCGATGCCCAAGTTCAACATGTACCAGTCGTTGCACACGACTGTCATCGGGCCCACCGGCAAGCCGGTGGAGATGCAGATCCGCACGTACGCGATGCACCGCACCGCCGAGTTCGGCATCGCCGCGCACTGGAAGTACAAGGAGCACAAGGGCACCCAGATCGTCGGCCCGCCCGCGCACATCGACGAGATGACCTGGCTGCGGCAGCTGCTCGACTGGCAGCGCGAGGCGGCCGACCCGAGCGAGTTCCTGGACGCGCTGCGCTTCGACCTGTCCAGCCAGGAGGTGTACGTCTTCACCCCGAAGGGTGACGTCATCCCGCTGCCGACCGGGTCGACGCCTGTGGACTTCTCGTACGCGGTGCACACCGAGGTGGGGCACAAGTGCATCGGGGCACGGGTCAACGGCAAGCTGGTGCCTCTGGAGTCGACGCTGTCCAACGGCGACGTGATCGAGATCTTCACGTCGAAGTCCGAGACGGCCGGCCCGACGCAAGACTGGCTGGGCTTCGTCAAGAGCCCCCGCGCACGGACGAAGATCCGGCAGTACTTCAACAAGGAGCGGCGCGAGGAGGCGATCGAGGCCGGCAAGGACGCGATCGTCAAGGCGATGCGCAAGCAGGGCATGCCGTTGCAGCGGATGCTCACCTCCGACGCGCTGATGTCGATCGCCCGCGACCTGCACCTGGCCGACGTGGCCTCGCTCTACGCCGCGGTCGGCGACAGCCAGGTCTCCGCGCAGTCGGTGGTGCAGAAGCTGATGGCCGCGTACGGCGGCGAGGAGGGCGCGGCGGAGGACATCGCCGAGACCGCCGTCGCCACCCGGCCGCCGCGCAGCCGGCAGAGCAGCGCCGACCCGGGCGTGGTGGTCCGGGGCGTCAGTGACGTCTGGATCAAGCTGGCTCGCTGCTGCACCCCGGTCCCACCGGACTCGGTGTTCGGCTTCGTCACCCGCTCCGGCGGGGTGAGCGTGCACCGTGACGACTGCGCCAACGCCGAGGACCTGCGGGCGCAGAGCGAGCGGGTCGTCGAGGTGAGTTGGAAGCTCACCTCCGCCTCGACGTTCCTGGTGGCCATCCAGGTCGAGGCCCTCGACCGGCACAAGCTGCTGGCCGACGTCACCCGGGTGCTCTCCGAGGAGCGGGTCAACATCCTCTCCGCCACCGTCACCACCACCCGCGACCGGGTGGCGGTGAGCCGGTTCAGCTTCGAGATGGCCGACCCGAAGCACCTGGGCCACCTGCTGGCCACGGTCCGCAAGGTCGACGGCGTCTTCGACGCCTACCGGGTCACCTCCGGCGCCTGACGCCCACCTGATCGGTCGCGGGGCTCGACGCGTACCCCGGAAACGACAGCGCCCGCCGGCTCAGCCGGCGGGCGCTTCGTCGTGCGCGCGGGGGTCAGCCCTGCGGGTTGCTCATCGTGAGGTCCTTGATGATGACCTCCTTCTTCGGGTGGCCGCCGCCGGCCTGCTGGGCGAACGCGCCGTCGTCGCCGGCCTTGGCCACGTCCTTGACGAGGTCCAGACCGCCGGTGATGGAGCCCAGCACCGTGTAGGCCGGGTCCAGCGGCGAGTCGCCGTAGACGATGAAGAACTGGCTGCCGGTGCTGCCCGGCTGGCCGGAGTTGGCCATCGCGATGACACCCTCCGGGTACGGCGGGCGCTTGTCGGTGGGCAGGTTCTCCTCGGGCAGGCGGTAGCTCGGGCCGCCCTGACCGTCGGTGGGGCGCCAGCCGTTGCCGGTGGCGCTGGGGTCACCGCACTGCAACACCTTGATGCCCTCGGTCACGAGGCGGTGGCACTTGGTGTTGTCGAAGAAGTTCTTCTCCGCGAGGTGGGTGAAGCTGCCCGCCGTGCACGGCACCAGCGACCGGTCGACCTTGGCGGTGATCGGGCCGAGGTTCGTGTCGATCGTCATGGTCTGCACGCCGGTGCCGGACTGCTGGTTGCTCGGCACCCCGACGTCCTTGATCTGCGGGGGCCGCTGCTCAGTGGGCAGCGCGTTGTACACGCACTCGGACGCGCCGGGCGCCGCGGTGGTGGTGCCGGACTTGTCGTCGTCGCCGCCGAGGCTCACCGCCAGCCAGACGGTGCCGGCGACCACGAGCACCAGTGCGGCACCCGCGCTGATGATCGCCGTCGTCTGCCGGCGCTTGCGGGCCTTGGCCGCGCGCTCGGCCATCTCCTTCTCGAGCCGGGCGCGTCGTGCCGCCGCTTGCTGCCGCTCTCTGGTGGACGTCACGCCTGGATCCTCCTGGCTATCTGCTGCTGGGTGCCGAGTAATTGGGTGGGGCGACCGGTCAGCCGGCGCTCGGGCTGCTGGCCGGGGTGCCGGAGGCCGACGGCGCCGGTGCCGCACCGGTGGCCGGCTCACCGACTGTGAGGCTCTGGATCGTCACATCGGTGTTGGGCTTGACCTTCGCCCCGGTCCCATTGTCCACGGTCGGGAGGGCGCCGATCTTCTCCACCACGTCCAGCCCGCCGGTCACCCGGCCGATGACCGGGTACTTCGGGTCGGCGGTGGTGAAGTCCTTGAAGAACATCAGGAACTGGCTGCCGTTGCTGCCCGGTGGGTTGGAGATCATCGCCACCGTGCCCTTCGGGTACGTGGGCGGCTGGCCGGGGGCCGGGCTGGCCGACGGTGAGGCCGACGGCACGGTCGGCACCTCCTCGTCGTAGAACGAGTAGGTCGGCCCACCGAGACCCGTGCCGCTGGGGTCGCCGCAGCGCAGCGCGCCCTCGGCGGTGATCTCGTGGCACTTGGTGTTGTCGTAGAACGACCGGCTGGCCAGGTGGGCGATGCTCGCCGCCGCGCACGGGGAGTTGGTCAGGTTCAGTTCCGCGGTGATCGGTGCACCCTGGTTGGTGGTCACGGTCATCGCGCGGGTGCCGTCGGTGGGCAGATCCTTGGTGGCCGGCGTGCCGACGTCCTTGAGGTTGGTGTTGGCCGTCGCGTCCTGCGGCGTCCAGAGGCAGGTGTCCGCCGCGGCCGTGTTCTGCTTCGGGTCGGAGTCGAACGCCCCGAGCCCCCAGGCCGAGCCGGCCACGACCAGCACGAGGATCAGGGCGGCACCAACTCCGGCCTGGATCTGCCGTCGGCGCCGCGTGGAGGCGGCCCGACGAGCCAACTGCCGGTCGAGCTTGGCCCGCGCCAGTTTGCGCTGCCGGTCCCTGCTGGAAGCCACAGGTGCTCCCCTTTCCTCTACCTGGTCGTCGCCGGCGGCCGGTCGCCCCGGCCCGTCCGGGCGTCACGTGTGCCGCGCCTCACGCCCGCCAGAGTGTACGGCTAGTGACTGGGAATGTGGTGTACGAGGTCCACCCCATCCCGAGCAGCGCTTATCGGAGGTTGTCACTGTGCCCCACGGGGCGCGCGGGACGGACGCGACAAACTCGCTCGGCGCGCCCGATAGGCTGCTGTGCAAGGACGACAGCTGCTCGACGGAAAGGACAGCGCCCGTGCTCGTGGCCGGCTTTCCCGCGGACGCCTTCGGCACCAACTGCTACGTGGTTGCCACCGCGCCGGGGGAGCAGTGCGTGGTGGTCGACCCCGGCATCGGGGTGCTCGACCAGCTCGACGCGCTGCTCGCCGAGCACCGCCTGCATCCGGCCGCCGTGCTGCTCACCCACGGCCACCTCGACCACACCTTCTCGGTCGCGCCGGTCTGCGGCGCGCGCGGCATCACCGCGTACGTGCACCCCGGTGACCGGGAGATGCTGGCCGACCCGTCCAAGGGCCTCTCGACCGACCTGACGTCGCTCTTCGGCGGCCGGCTGAGCTACACCGAGCCCGACGACGTGGCGGAGCTGACCGACGGCGCCACCCTCACGCTCGCCGGCCTGGAGATCGCCGTCGACCATGCCCCGGGCCATACCGGCGGGTCGGTGCTGTTCCGGCTGCCGGGCGCCGGGTCGAGCTGGGAGGCCGACGAGCTGTGCCTCTCCGGCGACGTCCTCTTCGCCGGGTCGATCGGTCGCACCGACCTGCCGGGCGGCAGCATGTCGGCCATGCTCACCAGCCTGCGCGACAAGATCCTTCCGCTGGCCGACGACACCGTCGTGCTGCCCGGCCACGGCCCCGGCACCACCATCGGCCGCGAGCGCGCCAGCAACCCGTACCTCATCGAGGTGGCTGGCACGTCGCCGGCCGCTCCCACCCGGGGCCTCTAGATCTTCGTCCGCGCCACGCGCGGACCCACGACACCACCGCGCCGCGGGCGCGGAACCGCAAGGAGTACGCCGATGAGCAAGCCCACGCCCATCTCCGGCTTCCCGGAGTGGACCCCCGGCCAGCGGATGATCGAGCAGTTCGTGCTCGACAAGATCCGGGCCACCTTCGAGCTGTACGGCTTCGCGCCGCTGGAGACCCGCGCCGTGGAGCCGCTGGACCAGCTGCTGCGCAAGGGCGAGACCTCGAAGGAGGTCTACGTGATCCGGCGACTGCACGCCGACGCCGAGGGCGCCGGCACGGACGATCAGCTCGGCCTGCACTTCGACCTGACCGTGCCGTTCGCCCGGTACGTGCTGGAGAACGCCGGCAAGCTGAGCTTCCCGTTCCGCCGCTACCAGATCCAGAAGGTGTGGCGGGGTGAGCGGCCGCAGGAGGGCCGCTACCGGGAGTTCGTCCAGGCCGACATCGACATCGTCGACCGGGACACCCTGGCCGCGCACCACGAGGCCGAGATGCCCCTGGTGATCGGGGACGCGCTGCGCTCGTTGCCGATCCCGCCGGTGACGATCCAGGTCAACAACCGCAAGATCTCCGAGGGTTTCTACCGGGGCATCGGGCTGACCGACCCGGAGACGGTGCTGCGCGCCGTGGACAAGCTCGACAAGATCGGCCCGGCCAAGGTGGCCGAGCTGCTGGCGCAGACCGCGGGTGCGAGCGAGGCGCAGGCCAAGGCGTGCCTGGCGCTGGCCGAGATCTCCGCCCCGGACGCGTCGTTCGCCGACGCCGTGCGGGCGCTCGGGGTGAGCGACCCGCTGCTCGACGAGGGCATCGAGGAGCTGGTCCGGGTGGTGGAAACCGCCGCCGAGCACTCGCCCGGCCTCTGCGTGGCGGACCTGCGCATCGCCCGTGGTCTGGATTACTACACCGGCACCGTCTACGAGACCCAACTGCGCGGCTACGAGCGCTTCGGCTCGATCTGCTCCGGCGGTCGGTACGACAACCTGGCCAGCGCCGGCGCTGTCTCGTACCCCGGGGTGGGGATCTCGATCGGTGTCACCCGGCTGCTCGGGCTGCTCTTCGGCGCGGGGGAGCTGTCGGTCTCGCGTTCGGTGCCCACCTGTGTCCTGGTGGCGTTGGCCGACGAGGAACACCGCCCGACCAGTGACCGGATCGCGGCGGCGCTGCGGCGGCGCGGTATCCCCACCGAGGTCTCGCCGAGCGCGGCGAAGTTCGGCAAGCAGATCCGCTACGCCGAGCGGCGGGGCATCCCGTACGTCTGGTTCCCGGGTGCCGACGGGGCGCCGGACGAGGTGAAGGACATCCGCTCCGGTGAGCAGGTCACGGCCGGTGCCGAGGAGTGGATGCCACCGTCGGCGGACCTCAAGCCGACGGTCGGTTGAGTTCCCCACTGGCGCTGACGGCCACGGGGACCTACGGTAGCGTAAGTTACGCCACCGTAGGGAGTTTCTCGTGACCGTCAGCACCACACTGAGTCAGACCGCGCTGCTCGTCGAGTTGGAGCCGGTTGTCGAACGCAACCTGGACCGCCACCTCTCGCTCGCCAAGGAGTGGTTCCCGCACGAGTACGTGCCGTGGAGCGAAGGGCGCACCTTCGACGGGCCGCTCGGCGGCGAGGCGTGGTCGCCGACCGACTCCACCATCCCGGACGTGGCCCGCACCGCGCTGATCGTGAACCTGCTGACCGAGGACAACCTGCCCTCGTACCACCACGAGATCGCCACCCTGTTCGGTCGCGACGGCGCGTGGGGCACCTGGGTGCACAGGTGGACCGCCGAGGAGGGTCGGCACGGCGTCGCGATCCGCGACTACCTGACCGTCAGCCGGGCGGTCGACCCGGTGGCGTTGGAGCGGGCCCGGATGACGCACATGTCGGAGGGCTACACCAACGCCCACGGCGACGAGGTGCTGCACTCACTGGCGTACGTCTCGTTCCAGGAACTGGCCACCCGAATCTCGCACCGCAACACCGGCAAGGCCACCGGCGACCCCGCCTGCGAGGCGCTGCTGGCCCGGGTGGCCGCCGACGAGAACCTGCACATGGTCTTCTACCGCAACCTGCTCGCGGCCTCGTTCGAGCTGGCCCCGAGCCAGGCCATGCGGGCCGTCGCCGACGTGGTGGCCGACTTCCAGATGCCGGGTAGCGGCATCGAGGGCTTCGCCCGCAAGTCGGTGGCGATCGCCCTGGCCGGCATCTACGACCTGCGCCAGCACCGCGACGACGTGCTGCAGCCGGTCCTGCGCCAGTGGGACGTCTTCAACGTGACAGGCCTCAACGCCGACGGCGAGGCCGCCCGCGAGCAGCTTGCCGCCCAGCTGGAGAACCTGGACCGCGCCGCGAACCGCTTCGAGGAAAAGCGCGACGCCCGAGCCGCCCGCCTAGCCCTCCGCTAAACCCCACCCCCACCCCCACCCCACCCTGACCCCACCCCACCCTGACCATTGTTGATCATGGGGTTGGCGGGTCATTCGATCTTCGAATCGCCCGCCAACCCCATGATCAACTCACTGGGTGGGGGGTTGGTGGGGGGTTGGGGGACGGGGGTTAGGGGAGGGGGAGGAGGAGGCAGGTGCTGGTGGCGTGGGCTATCAGGCGGGCGCTGGCGTCGGTGATGCGGGCCTCGGCCAGGGCCGTGCGGCGGCCGCGTTGCAGCACCGTGCCCTCGCAGCGCAGGGTGCCGCTGTCGACGGTGACCGGGCGGAGGAACTTCACGTTGAGGTCCAGCGAGGTGTAGCCGACGCCGGCGGGCAGGGTGGTGTGCACGGCGCACGCCGCGGCGGTGTCCAGCAGGGTCGAGAGCACGCCACCGTGGACGCTGCCGAGCGGGTTGTAGTGGAACTCCTGCGGGGTCAACTCGACGACGACCCGACCCTCGTCGGCTTCCATCCGGCTCATGTCGAGAAGGTGCATCACCGGCGGCGCGGCCAGTTCGCCGGCGATCATCGCCCGGAGCATGTCGAGGCCGCCACGTTGACCGACCTGGGCGGCGTTGACCGACGGGTCCGCCCAGGAGAAGGTACGGCTGCGCACTGGTTCCTGCGTCTGCGTCATGGACGCAGCCTGGCAGCAGGTTGCTGAGTCTGTCAACGAGATCTAGCCTGGGCGGATGCGACCCGCGGCTCTGGACTGGTCAGTGGAGAACTGCACCATCGCCCGCGCGATGGAGATCCTCGGTGAGCGGTGGACGCTTGTGGTCCTCCGCGAGGTGTTCACCGGCGTACGCCGCTTCGACGACATGCGGGTGCGCACCGGCATTCCGCGTCAGGTGCTGACCAACCGGCTCGCCAGCATGGTGGAGCAGGGCGTGTTGAGTCGCGAACCGTACCGGGAGCCCGGCAGTCGGCTGCGCCACGAGTACCGGCTGACGGAGAAGGGCCTGGATCTGTGGCCGGTCCTGGTCGCCGTCCTCGGATGGGGCGACCGGTATCTCGCCGACGCGGAGGGTCCGCCGCTCAGCGTCACCCACCGCGACTGCGGCGCCGAGGTGCGCGCCGAACTGCGCTGCGTCGACGGGCACGACGTGGGCCGGCCACGTGACGTGGTGCCCAGTCCGGGCCCCGGCGCCCGTCGCCGTACCCCCTGACGCGCGGGGCCCACCCCCGCGCCGTTCCGCCGCCCAGCGCCGGCACGCATCGATGACCGTGCTCGCCCACAGTGGATCGCATCTCGGTTGGGTGTGACGGTGGCTGTTCATCAGCGTGTCAGAGGTGTTGCGGCCAGGTGGCCGATCAAGATCGGTAAATCCGGGCGAATCCAAGCCTTGTCAATGATCTTAAGGATGTGAATACTTCACTCTCATCCGGCCGGTTTCCCCAGATCGGCCGGGTTGCCCTCGGGTCAGCCGCCCCCGGCCAGACCCGCTCCCCCGCCCAGGAGGTTGTTACATGCGACCCACGAGGTCCTCATTCCGTGTTGCGGCTACAGTCGCCGTTTCCGGAACCCTGGTCGTCGGCTCGCTCATCGGCGCGCCCGCTCAGGCCGCTCCCGCCGCGTCGCCCGACACCGCCGCCGCGATCTCCGCGGAACTCGGCGACCGTTCCGCCGGCTCGTACATCGACGCCAGCGGCAAATCCGTCGTCACGGTGACCGACGCGGCCGCTGCCAGCAAGGCGAGCAAGGCCGGCGCCGTCGTCCGCTACGTCACCCGCGGCGCCGCCGAGCTCAACCGGGCCACGGTCGACCTGGAGCGCTCCGCGAAGATTCCAGGCACCGCCTGGTGGAGCGACCCGGTCACCAACCAGGTCGTCGTCTCCGTCGACAGCACCGTCACCGGGGCCAAGCTGGAGCGGGTCAAGGCCGCCGCCGCGCGGGCCAACGGCGCGGTCCGGGTCGAGGCCGAGGCGGGCGTGCTGAGCACCCGGATCTCCGGCGGCCAGGCCATCTACGCCGGCGGCGGCGGGCGTTGCTCGCTCGGCTTCAACGTGCGCAGTGGCAGCACCTACTACTTCCTGACGGCCGGGCACTGCACCAACATCTCGGCCAGCTGGTACTCGAACTCCGCCCAGACCGCGCTGCTCGGCACCCGTACCGGCACCAGCTTCCCGGGCAACGACTACGGCATCGTGCGGCACAACAACTCGGCCAACGCCGCCGGCAACGTCTACCTCTACAACGGCAGCTACCGGGACATCACCGGCGCTGGTAACGCCTCCGTCGGCCAGTCGGTGCAGCGCTCCGGCAGCACCACCGGCCTGCGCGGCGGCACGGTGAACGGGACAAACGCCACTGTGAACTACGCCGAGGGCTCGGTCTCCGGTCTGATCCGCACCAACGTCTGCGCCGAGCCGGGCGACAGCGGCGGCTCGCTGTTCGCCGGCGGCACCGCCCTGGGCATGACCTCCGGTGGTAGCGGCAACTGCCGCACCGGTGGCACGACCTACTTCCAGCCGGTCACCGAGGCGCTCAGCCGCTACGGCGTGAGCGTCTTCTGATCCACGCACCGCTCGCGGGCCGCCGGAACACTCCGGCGGCCCGCGTCGCGTTGACGGCCGCCGAACCCGCCGGCACCGCGCGGCTCGCGGTGGCGGTCAGCCGGTCCCGGACGGTTTCGGCCGCCGCCGGGAGACCAGCACGGCGGCCAGCGGTACGCCCGCCTCGGCCGCCGCCGCCAGCCGCTCCGTCAGCCCGATCCATGTTCCGTCGGTGAAGAACTCGACGCCGAACCAGCCGACCAGCCCGAGGAGGAGCGCCGCCGCCGTGAGCGCCACCCGGCGTACGGGAGCCGGCGGGTGCCGGTGCTCCCGGTCGAGGGACGGCGTCGCTCGACGGGGCACCGCCAGGGCCGGCCAGACGGCCAACGCCCCGAACGCCACACCTGCGGCCACGGCGTGCGTCGTCGAGCCGCCGCCCGGGTTCTGCGGGAACGCGACCAGGACCAGGGTCGCCAGCCCACCCAGCGCGAGCAGCCCTCGGCCCGCAGGCGCGGCGCTGACCAGGCCGAGCGCGGTCGTCAGGTGACAGAGGCCGAGCCCGGCCAGCCCGATCGTCATGATCCAGCGATGGTCCGCACCGGTGGCGGCGAGCGCGCTGATGGTCTGCCGCACCGGGTCGAATCCGTCGGACTGGGCGGCCTGCGCCAGTGTCCAGCCGCCGATGAGGAACAGCGGTGCGCCGCCGGCGGACAGCAGGGCCCAACGGGGAACGGCGGACATCGGGCGATCTTAGCGGGACGACGAGCGGAGTTCCCGGGCCGCGCGCGAACTGACGGTCCGCCGTCGCGGACACCAGAGCAGGCGGGGCGGCGACTCACGGAAGTCGGTCGGGTCGCCCGGGAGCGGGCCCACTCGGTGGGCCGAGAGGATCCGGGGGTACGACGCCGATGGTCGGCAGGTCCGTGCCGACGCGTACGGTGCCGCCGGTCGACCAGGCGAGGTGCGCCTGCCGGGCGGAGACAACCGCCAGTAGGGGCCAGAGGGAGACCGCCACCGCCGTCACCCGCTCGGCCAATCCGGTGCGGGATCCGCTGGTCACCTCGAACGCGCACCAGCCGAAGAGCGCCAGCAGCACGAGCGTGGCGCTCAGCCCCACCGCCCGGCGGAACGCCCAGGGCGGCTCCGGTCGGGTGGGGTGCGCGGTGTCGTGGCCGCGCGGCAGCCGCAGTGCCGAGCCGGCCGGCCAGAGCACCAGGGCGAGGACCGCCACCGTCGCCGCGATGCCGTGGCTGAGCGAGCCGCCGACCGGCGGCCGGGGAAAGGCGACAAGCGCGATGGTGGCCACGCCACCGATCGCGAGCAGGAAGCGGCTGGGCAGCCCGGCCGCGTGCAGGACGGCGGCGACCGACAGGTAACAGCAGCCGAGCAGCACCAGGGCCACCACCATGATCCAGGCATCGGTGGCGTCCTGCCCAGCCAGCTCGCTGATGGTGTCCCGGACCGGGTCGTACCCGACGGGTTGTCGGGCCTGCGCCACTGTCCAACCGGCCACCAGCAGCACGGGCGCCGCCGCCGCCGTGGCGACGGCCCAGTTCGGTACGGGCCGCATTTCGCCACGTTAACCGGCGCGGCTGCCGGGGGAGTCGGGTTCGCCGGTCCACCCCACCAGCGAATCGTGCCGGCCTGCCGGGTGCCCGGAGGCGGGGCGGTCACCCCTGACAGAATGCCGGTGAGGACTGTTCCACGATGAGGAGTTGCCAGCCGTGATCCGTACCCACAATGCCGGAAGCCTGCGCGCCGCGGACGCCGGCTCGACGGTGACGCTCGCCGGCTGGGTTGCCCGCCGCCGTGACCACGGCGGGGTCATCTTCGTCGACCTGCGCGACGGCTCCGGTGTTGTCCAGGTGGTGTTCCGCGAGGAGGACGCGCACGCGCTGCGCAACGAGTTCTGCGTGAAGGTCGTCGGCGAGGTGACCCGCCGGCCGGACGGCAACGAGAACCCGGAGCTGCCCACCGGCGAGGTCGAGGTGACAGCGGTCGAGCTGGAGGTGCTCTCCGAGGCGGCGCCGCTGCCGCTCCCGGTGGACGACCAGGTCGAGGCCGGCGACGACATCCGACTCCGGTACCGCTACCTGGACCTGCGCCGCAGTGGCCCGGCGAACGCGCTGCGGCTGCGCTCGCGCGCCAGCCAGCTCGCCCGGGGCGTGCTGCACGAGCG